>DATANR010000348.1:0-8147 GCA_036266155.1 Gemmataceae bacterium
AGTTCGGCCTGATGCAAGATCTCCCGCAGACGAGGATCGAAACGCCCATCCATGGCCGCTCCTTCCGTGGAGAAAACATCGATGGAAGCGATTGTGGCCGACGGACTTCTGCGCCGTCAAGACGACATACAGTAGAACTAGAGGCAGCGGCGCGTTGAGTGGCCGCACGACAAACGAGACAAAGGGGCCTGCTGGCGATCGTGTCGCCTGGTTCCGACGCCCGCGTCGGAATCGCGTCAAGCCCCAAACCCATTGTCGCAGGGTAAATGCTGCGGCCGCATGGCCCCTGCTGCAATGAGGCGGGTGCGCCACATTTCATGCTTCGAGGACGGCCCTTCATCGCGGGGCCGCGCGATTCTTCCTTCCCCGTACTGATTTGGATCAGGCTGCGCTGACGCACCGCTCGGCGGCGTCGCGCTTGGCCTGATGCTCACCATCGGCACGTCGCCGGTTGCGACAACCCAGACCGCAGAACGGTCTCGGGAAGTGCTCGCGCACAAGCTGGTGCCGCGCGCACACGATCTCGAACTTGCAAAGGAGTCTGTAATGCAGCTCATGAGAAAAGTACCTCGTCGGCCTACACTGCCCGGAACTTACGTGATGGTTTACCGCATACGGGCCGCCATCGATGACTTGATCGTCGGTCAGTTAGGGACGTTCAACTTCCCGGCCGGCTATTACCTCTACATCGGTTCTGCTTTCGGGCCGGGAGGGGTGAAGTGTCGGACCGACCGGCACCTGACAGCCGATACCGTCAAGCGGTGGAACATTGACTACTTGAAGCCCTTCGGGGAACCAGTCGCCGTTTGGTGGACGACCGACCCGGTGAAATGGGAGTGCCGCTGGGCCGAGTTGGTGCGGCAATTGCCTGGGGGGTCTGTACCGGCACCCGAGTTTGGGGCTCGTGATTGTAGGAAGTGCGCGGCCCACCTCTATCGGTTCGTCCGATGGCCATCGTTCCCGGTCTTCACCAAGATGGTGGCCGAGCGGCTAGACGGACATGGGCCGGTGTTCTTGTCCCAATCGACAGGCATCGGCAGCGCCGAAGTTGGGGAGGCGGGCCATGCGTGACGGCAATGCAACCGCCGGGTTCAGCGGAGCTGTCCCGGATTTAGTAGGGCTTGGGAAATTGGTCGAAACGCTTGGCGTCGTTGGCCCAAGCGTTCGGGCGACCGTGCGGACGTAGAGCGGCTGGAAGGAGTGTAAGAAACGTGCTGGCGGACACTTGTTCGCCAGCACGACTGGACTCCGTCGTTTTGGTAGATATTTCGATCGCTGAGCCGAGTGAACCTCACGCTTGTCCGGCCGGTCCCAACTGAAGTCGAGGTGGCTGCGAATTGAGGGGGAGCACTTTGGAGTTCGAGGGCGAGTTCGAGACGCACTTGACCGTCCGGGCCGGGGACGCGGCCGGGTTTGCGGCAATGCAGACGTGGGCCACTCTTCATGACCTCAACGTCCTGCACATCGTCCTCGACAGGGGCGAATCTCCGATCCAACCAATGGTGAGTTGCCGGACATCTGGGTGGCTGTCACAGCAAATTACCGCAGCCATCGTACTTGCCGAAGAACTGACTAGTCTCGGACTCGGCGTCGTCCGCACCAAGATCGAGGCCGCGCCGTGGAATCGGGATGTCCCCGCATCGGACGCCGAGGCCGAAACAAGGCACGCTGGAAGGTATTTCGAGCACCACGTTAAGCTCGCTCTCGACCTGTGGGCAGACGTAGCAGCATTGATATCGCTCTCGGGCCGACATGCGGCTCACCTGTCTCGGAACACTCGGCGCGAACGGGCCGATGGCCTGCTGGAGCGGTTCGTCACCCAACGATGCCACTTGGTCGGCCGAGCTACCGCCCGCCGAAGGCTTGACGAGTTGCTCGCCGCCTTGGCGGTCGCCGGACACAAGCCGGTGAGCGTCGAGGAGGAATTCGTTGTGTACGACAGCAACCTGGGACTGGATGCCGGGTGGCTCGATGTCGCGCCCGGCGACTTATCACCCGCCAATTGATTGAACCCGCCGGAGATGCACGCATGAGCACGGGCCTGCCGCCGACGTTTAACCCCACTGCTTCACGCGACGTAGCCCGGCGACCACAAGTGTTCGATCCGGCCCTCAAGCAGTATCCAACTGCCGTCCGGGCCACGGACCCGGCGTTCGCGCGTCCCGAGGACGCTGCCCGGTGGCAAGCGGCACGCCGCCAGGCAACCGACCACATTTTCCGTATCGTCGCGGAATCCGCGCACGCTGACCATCTCGTCTTACGCGGCAGCCGACTGCTCAAGGCATGGCTAGGGGACGAGGCTCGGGAGCCAGGAGATCTCGACTGGGCCGTTCGGCCGCCGCCGGCGCGACTGACCGATCCATGGTCTGCCGGACTCCTCGGCGGCCTGGTCGCTGCCGTGGCCACGCGCCCGGCCCCACTTGGGGTGACGTTCGTCGCCGAAGCGGTGGCCACGGACGACATCTGGACGTACGAGCGGGCCGCCGGACGCCGGCTCGTGTTCCCGTGGTAAGCCACGGGTCTGCCAGGTGGAAATGTTCAAGTCGACGTCGTGTTCGGCGAAGCGATCCACGATCCTCCAGTGCTGGTCCCGATCCCGGCCGCCGACGGTGGGTGCGTGACGGCGTGGGCTGCCAGCCGAGAGCAGTCACTCGCGTGGAAGCTGCTTTGGCTGGACACGGACATGTACCCACAAGGCAAGGACCTGTATGACGCGACTCTCTTGGCTTCGTTGGCTAGGCTGACGCGCACTACGCTGACTCGCAATCTTGTGGGTGAGCATCGGGAAGAACTTCCTCACACGGCCACTGATCTCGTTGGCCGGTGGAGGGTCGACTGGGAGAACTTCGTGCGGGAGTGCCCGTGGGTGACCGGCACCGTCACCGAATGGAGGGACCGACTTGCGCGGGCGCTGAAGCCGACTTTCGCCGATATTGGATGGCCCACCGAAGGGTCGATTGTCTCGTCGGCCTGGCGGTCAATTGATGTCGTGGGGGTGGCTCGCGGCATCAATGAGGATCGAGCGTTCGGCCGTCTGCCAATCCTGGCCGACGCTTTGATGGATGCCGGATGCGATAACGAGGAGATCCTGAATCACTGCCGCAAGAGCGGTCCGCATTTTCGAGAGTGTTGGGTGGTGAACTTGATCTTGGGCAAGCAGTAAGCGCGCAAAAATGCTGAGGCGCGTCACTGCGCGCGTGATGCTCCCGACGACTGTGTGTACAGTACAGATCTGGCGGACCGGCCTTTCCCGAATCATTACCGGGAATGGCCGATCACCTGGAGACTGACGAAGCCAACATCAACAACAATTCGGATTCGCTTCGAATTCTAGTCGTCCAAATTAACTGGCTTGCCCGGCAGTTCTTTCCACTGCTTCCTTTGGGTCACACTCAGAATGGCGTCGATTCGATCCACATGGGCCGCGCGGATCTTCATGACCTGTGCTCGAATCTCCTCTTGTTTGCCACCCTTCTGAGCCTCGTTGAGCAGCGGTGCGATCTTCTTTTGCATTGCCTCCACGATTTCGACAAACTGTTGCCGCTGCTTGTCAGTAAGTTCCAGCTCCTTCATGATCTCCGCATTGCCCAGCGCCAATAAGCCTTCGCGTTGGAGCATCACCTGCCGCAGGCGCTTCGACTGTGCATCATGCAACAAACCCTCAAGGAACGCGGTTAGGGTTGCTTGCGTCTTCTCTCTGTAGCCAGTGAGTTCTTTCTCACGCTCCTCCGGTTTCCCACCATCGAGCTTCTGAAAGAACTGCATGGCGTCTTGGACTGTATCGATGAGCCGTTTCTGGATCTTCTGCTTCTGCTCGTCCGACAGCTTGAGTTCCTCCTGAACTTTGTTCCGGAACACCAGGAATGGCGGCCCGAGAGTCTCTACGATTTGTCGGCGTGCCTCTTCGGGCACTTCGCGCTGTTCTTGGGCCGGGGTATCAACTGACACTCTTTCCGGATAAGCCGGCTCGCCCAGTAGGCCGAATCGGATCTTGCAGGTCCGATCGATCCGGTGCCCGCCCGGCAGAATGGCAACTTCGTTGATATCTTGCGCGCGAGCCGAGTTAGATTTGAGCTTCTCCCTGCCCGTGGCGGATAGCGTCAGGCGAGCGATGCGGCTTCCGCTCATCTCGATGAAACCGTGCCACGTGAGGCTGATCGCGTGCATGTCGCCCGGCCCGGCGTTGGCCATTCTGTCGATGAAAACGTCCGATGCACCCTCAACGTGCCAAACCGTCCTTTCGGCGGCGCTCTCGAATCTCGTCGCCGTGAAATTGCACCCTTTCAATTCGCCCTGGTTGCCTCCGGGGTTGTCGAGAGGTTGTACATCCAGCACGCCCATGAACGCTTGCTTCACCCATTGCCGCGTCACTTCCAGCGGGAGCTTAACAGGGTCTCTGCCGGCCGCCGTGAACGCCTTGGCCAGTCTCTCCTGTGTTTCGACTTCAATGTTGAACCGGTCTTCGATGTAGTTTTCCTGGCGGACGGTATCGGTGACCGGCAGACCGTCGTTGTCGAGCGCTCGCCCCACTAATCGGACGACAACCGTTCCCTTTGGCAGCGCCGGCTCCGCAGGACAGCGTTTCCCTTCCGGGTGGTGGTCGAGCACCGGCAGGACTTTGCCGCTGTCCTCCACGTCCTTCCGCTTTTGGCTGGGGAACTTTTGATAGACCTCCGCTGTCACCGGCTTCTTCGCGTCGGGGAATTGGCTGTAGCGTTCCTTGGCGTGGTCGAAGAAGGCAAGCAGGCTCTTGTCGTCATCAAACATCAAGGTCCAGTCGAGCACCTTGCCTGCGGAGTTGACGACGCAGATTCCTTGCGGAGCGGGTTTCGAGCGAACGATCTCGCGGTAGAGCAGGCCCTCTTCGTCGTTGGGCGGCCGGTTGACAAGACCCGCCTTGAGAGCGACAGGAATGAAATTGGCGTTGATGTGCTTGATGACGTCGGGATTTGAGAAGACCGCCTCACGGGCGGCCCCGGCGAACACTCAGCAGCGGGCGTCGTCAATCGGTCGGTCGATGAAGATCCACAGCAAAACTGGCTTCTTCTTTTCCCCAGACTCTTTGAGCCCCTCGATCAGACAGCTCTTCCAGGCGATCTCGCGCCAAGCGACTTTGGCGACTTTCAGCCCGTCGATTTCAGCCTTCAAGTCGTCGGGAGTTGCCGGCCGCTTCGCATCCGTCGGCGGCGCCTCGGCCCAGGCGAGACCAACTGACAGTACCGAGCACGCCACCATCAGATTGCGCATGATTCCTCTGCTTCTTCGGATCGGGCAGTGGACGTGGAGCTTGCTGCTAATCGTACAGTATCGACGATAGCATCGCGTTCTTGGCGGAACATTCTGCAACAATGCCGCCGTAGATCCACGTACAGAAGAGTGGCCGACATGATCCGCTCGTTCATCCTGCGAATCGCCTTGGTGTGCCTATTCACGGCGATGTTACTCCCGTACACGTTGACCGCGCAGGACGGGACCAAGGTGATCGACTTCTATGGCAAACAGGTGTCCGTCCTCAAGCTGTTCGGCCAAACACACTGGGGTGACTGCTCACCTGGCCGGGTCGATGGGACCAAGATCTATCACGCGGCCGGTGTCTTCGAGGGGCTTGCAGTCATAGGTGCTTCACGAGACGATTTCGTCAAGTACCCGAGGACGCCGCACCTGTTCGGCTCGATGGGCACTGCCGACGACAAACGCCTGGGCGAACGGGAATCGTGCGAGTTCGTTGCCGACCCATCGTTGATTGTCGAGGAAAAGCTCGACGGCACCAACGTGGGCATCCACTTCGCCAGCAGCGGCCAGCTCGTGCTTCAGTGTCGCGGACACCTGATCACGACCGGGATGCACGCGCAGTACGACCTGTTCAAGCAGTGGGCTGCCGTCAAACGGGACATACTGGAGGAACGCTTGCAGGACCGGTTTATCCTTTTTGGCGAGTGGCTCTATGCTCGGCATTCGATCCACTACCGGGGGCTACCTCACTACTTCTTCGAGTTCGACATCTACGACAAGGTCGTGTCGTCCTTCCTCAGTCTGGAACAGCGCTTGGAGCTGTTGGAAGGGACCGGCATCCAAACGGTGCCGGTCGTTCACATGGGGGCACTCGATCGAGACGAATTGACGGCGTTGATCGGTCCGTCGTGTTTCGACAGTGAGTTCGAGAATCCGGCGACCAACCAAACCGACCAGTTGATGGAAGGGTTGTATTTGCGGACGGAGCACGATGGCGCTGTCAGCGGCCGAGCGAAGTTCGTCCGGCCCGAGTTTATTGAGCGAGTGAAACTGAGCGAGCACTGGCAGCACCAGGCGATGGTGCCCAACCTGCTCCGAGAAGGCGCGGACATCTGGTCATGAACTGGGATTCGTTGTCATCGGCATCACTGGACGACATTTTGGCCTGGTCGGCTGACCAGCCCTGGTGCCGGGCAATGGCGGACTGTCAACAGGATGCGGAGTGGCATGCGGAGGGCGATGTCTGGACGCACACCAAAATGGTGTGCCATCAGTTGGAGCGCCTCGATGAGTGGGCTTCGCTGACGCCGCATGAACGCATCGTGCTCATCTTCACGGCGATCTTTCATGACGCAGGCAAACCGCTCACATCACAAAGGGATCCAACGACAGGTCGCATCACTTCACCCAAACATGCCATCACGGGCGCCCAGCTTGTGCGGGGCGTGCTGCGCGATCTCGACTATCCGCTGCTAGTGCGCGAAGAGATCGCCCGGATGGTGCGTTGTCACGGCCGACCGGTCTTCTTGCTTGAAAAGCCCGATCCGGCGCGTGAAACGATCACGCATTCGTGGTGGGTCGTCAATCGCTTGCTCTTCCTGTTCACCCTGGCCGATACGCGCGGGCGGCACACCGCCGAGATGGGCCGTCCGGAGGAAAACTTGCATCTGTGGCGCATGGTGGCCGAGGAAAACGAGTGCTTTGACCAGCCCTACCGATTCGTCAACGAACAGGCGCGTTTCCTGTATTTCCGCAAGCCGGACGCAAACCGCTTCTTCGTTCCACACGAAGACTATCGCTGTACGGTGACGATGATGTCGGGCCTTCCTGGCAGCGGCAAGGACACCTGGCTAGCACTGAACCGGCCTGAGCTGCCGTGGGTTTCACTCGACGGCATTCGCGGCGAATTGGAGGTTGATGCCACCGACGACCAGGGGGAGGTGATTCAATTGGCGCGCGAGCGGTGCCGCGAATTCCTTCGAGCACGGGAGTCCTTCGCCTTCAACGCCACGAATCTGTTGCGCCAGACCCGTCAACGTTGGATCAACCTGTTCGCCGACTACGGCGCGCGCATTGAGTTGATCTACATCGAGCCGCCCATGTCAATCATCTTGCGCCAGAACAAGGAACGCAGTCGCAATGTCCCTGAAAGAGTCGTTCGCGAACTCGCCGCCAAGTGCGAGCCTCCGACCTGGGCGGAAGCGCATCATCTGGAGATGCGCGATCGATCGTGAACCAAATCAGGCCCGAGTCGAATGAATCGCAAGAAACAGATCCGTGCCGCGTTCCGAATGGCCGTCTTTGAACGGGATGGCTATCGGTGCGCGATGTGCGGCCGTCCCGGCAAGGACCGACAGGGTGGGAGCGGTCACGAGCAACACCATTTGGCATTGAGCTATGAAACCCTCGTGCTTTTGGACACCCATCACATTACAGATCGGAACGAGATGCCGAATGGCGGCTATGTCCTCGATAACGGCATTTCCCTTTGCGACGAGAGCTGTCACGCTCTTGCCGAACTCTTTCATGAGACTGGCACAGCTCACCCAGGCTTTGCTCCCGCAGATCTATACACGCGGATTGGTTCCTCATACGAGAATGCTTGGCTTTCGAGTTCAATGGCCAATGCCGGCGAGTAGGGTATTCTGTCCCAAGAAGACCACATCCGGAGCATTTCCATGTCCAAGCGAAGCCTCGTTTCTCCGATCGGTATCACGTTGACCATCGCAACGTTCGGCTTCCTTGCAACCATTGCGTGGTCCGCTCCGGCGCCGAACAGCCTGTTGAAGTAATGCCTTCATTGCGCTAATCTTGTCCACGTGCAACGCTTCGCGTCGGGAGTCGAGCGATGGCGATGGGTAAGCGGAAGCCACAGCAAGAGTCGTTGTTCATTGCCACCGACCGCTTGATTCCGT
>DATANR010000349.1:0-27417 GCA_036266155.1 Gemmataceae bacterium
GAACTGCGCCAAGAAACGCAAGCGTGGGCGGACCACATCAACGATCGCCAACGCGGCGTCGATTGGCAATTCCGCATCGGCGACGCGCGGAGAAAGCTGCGATCTGTCTATCCTAAAATCATCGTGTGACGCAGCACTAGAAACTTGGCCGTCATGGTCTTCAATTTGACATTCATCCAATCGTGCCCGCGTGCGCTTGCACAGAAGCCGGGGCCGGGATGGCGAACTCGGACTCTTCCGCATCTTCCCCAAGTACCGCCGGTGCCCGGTAAGGCAAAGCGTACTTGATAACAAAAACAATGTGGCATGCCGTGCCAGTCATGTCGCAGAAATGCAGTAGTTCGTGCGAACGGATGACTCCCGGCACCAGGACCGGCCAATTCGCCAGTTCGATCACGGCCCCAAGCGTGTAGAAAAACGCCCCGGCACAGATCCAAAAGAGCCCCCACGATCCCGTCGCTTTCCACATCTGCCAGACGCCGGCCATGCCAATCCACCCCATGACCGCATAAATGCTCACCATCAAACGATGGTCCGCCTTCGGCAAGAGCCACAACGATGCGATACCGATGGCCGCGAACAACCATTCGCCGGTGAGCAAGATCGCTCGAAACCGTCCCCGCAACAGAATTCCCGCGGTCGGCATGCAACTGCCGGCAATCAGGAGGAAGATCGCACTCATGTCGATCTTCTGATAGAGGCGCAATTGTTCGACGGGCAAACGCAGCGAGTGATAAAGACCGCTCGCCGCGTAAAGAACGATCGTACTCAAGCCAAAGATGAGCACGCACAGCCGGCGACCACGGTCACCGCCCGCGAGGCGAACCATAAAAGCCGTAGCCACGACTGCCAGAAACGACATCAGGAAGTGCGACGCGGAAGCAACGGGGTCACGTAGCGAATCCAAGCTGATCTCCAACGGTTACCGCCGAACGCGGAACATCTACAATAGGTGTTCGGCACGCCCCGACGAGACAATTCGCAAATGTGGCCATCTTTAGTTCCGAAAGTCGACCGTTACCGCGAACTCGAGAAACTTCTGGTAGATCCGGAAGTCGCCACCGATCGTGCACGTTACGGGCCACTCGCCAAGGAACAGGCGTCGCTCGCCAAACTCGTAAAGCCGTACCTGGAATACGAGGAGCTTGGTAAGAGCATTCAGCAGGCCGAAGCCTTGGTTACCGCCGAGTCCGATCCGGAAATGCGGGCTTACGCCGAGGAAGAAGTCGCGGCTTTGAAGAAGCGGGCCGACGAACTGAAGAATCGCGTCGAGGACATGCTGCTCGTCGATCCGGGCGAGGACTTTGATAGCCTGATTGTCGAAATTCGGGCCGGCACCGGTGGCGACGAGGCTGCGCTTTTTGCCGGCAACCTCTACGAAATGTACACGCGTTACGCCCGGACCCAGGGTTGGAAGGTCGAAGGCATCGAGTTCAGCCCGGGTGAGGCCGGTGGGTTCAAGGAAGTCGTCTTTAGCGTGGCCGGCGACGGGGTGTATCAGCAGCTCAAATACGAATCCGGCGGCCACCGCGTGCAGCGTGTCCCCAAGACCGAGACGCAAGGCCGTATCCACACGTCAGCCGCGACCGTGGCTGTTCTGCCGGAACCGGATGAAGTCGATGTCGCCATCAATCCCGGTGATTTGGAGGTCGAAACCATGCGGGCTGGCGGAGCCGGCGGTCAGCACGTCAACAAAACGGAGAGTGCCATTCGTCTCTGGTACAAGAAGGGCACGCCGGACGAGATCGAGGTCAAGTGCCAGGACGGCCGGAGCCAGCACAAGAACAAGGAACAGGCGATGCGCGTCTTGCGCAGCCGCATCTACGAAGTGACCCTTGAGAAGCAGCACCGCGAACGCTCAGAAGCCCGCAAGGGCCAGATCGGCTCCGGCGGCCGCAACGATCGCATTCGCACATACAACTTCCCGCAGAATCGGCTGACCGATCACCGTATCAACCTGACCATGCACACCCTTGATTCGGTGATCATGGGCGAGATTGGCGACGTGATCTCGGCGCTCCGCGACTACGACAAGAAGCAGCGGCTTGGGGAGTTGTAAGCGTCGCTTCGAGATGGCTATTTTCTTCGTGGGGCAGGCCTCCCGGCCTGCCTTCCCTCGGCAGGCCGGGAGGCCTGCCCCACGAAGAATGCGCCGCTTCGTCCCGCTCTAACGATTGCCGTATTGCTGCTCGTAATACTTCAAATACTCGCCGGATCGCACCTGACTTACCCAATCTTGATTGGCCTGATACCACGCGATCGTTTCACACAGTCCCACTTCAAACGTCGCCTCCGGCTTCCAGCCGAGTTCCCTCTCTGCTTTTGAGCAATCAATGGCATAGCGCCGATCGTGCCCCGGCCGATCCTGGACATATTTGATGAGCGATTTCGGTTTGCCAAGCAATTCTAACAGTTTGTGCGTGAGATGCAGGTTCGGCATCTCACAACGGCCGCCGAAGTTATAAGTCTCTCCGGCCTTGCCCTTGCGCCATGCGGCCTCCACGCCGCGCGCATGATCGCGGACATGAATCCAATCACGGATTTGCATGCCGTCACCGTAGACCGGCACCTGTTGATCGTTCATCAAATTCGTGATGAACAGCGGGATCAGTTTTTCGGGGAATTGATAGGGCCCATAATTATTTGAACAGCGTGTGATCACCGCATTCATGCCGAACGTGTGATGATACGCATTGACGAGCATATCCGCTGCGGCTTTGCTTGCGGAATAGGGACTGTTCGGCGACAGCGGCGTCGTCTCGGAGAACAGGCCCGTCGGGCCGAGTGAGCCGTACACTTCATCGGTGGAGACCTGTACGTAACGGTCGACTTTCTTCGCCCGAGCGGCATCGAGCAAGATTTGCGTGCCGAGCACATTGGTGCGTACAAATGGCCCGCTATCGAGAATGCTGCGATCGACGTGGCTCTCGGCAGCGAAGTGAATGAGGGCGTCAACATTCTCAGGTAATGCGTTCAGGACGGCCGAGCGATCCGTGATATCGCCCTTGATGAATGTGTAACGCGAATCGTTGGCGACTTCCTTCAAATTGGCGAGGTTGCCGGCATAGGTGAGCGCATCGAAATTGATAATGCGAATGGACGGATCCGTCGCCAATAGATGACGAATAAAGTTGCTACCAATGAAGCCGCAACCGCCAGTTACGAACAGGGTTGGCATTTCTTTGACTCGGCTTATTGCAGAAGAACACGCAGTCGATTACACTCGTTTAGCGTCCGCCCCGTCGGGGCGGACGCTAAACGAGTTTCCGAATGGGGATTCACCATGGTGATCGCTTATCACGTCATCATGAGCGCCTATGGGTTCTGGCTCCCCAATGACCCGCGCGGGTCGTGGTCTGATTCAATTCGCAAGTGGGAACTCTTCCGCTATGGACCGGCGACGAAAGTCAACACGCGAAACTCCGTGGCTCACGTCCCACATAATCGAGCGCTTCGCGAGGCAGCCAAGGAAGAACTCGACTTTCCGCCGGTTCGGTTCTCCGAGCAGCAGATCCAGATCATTGCCCAAGGCTTTGTCAATTACATTGAGAAATCGGGCGTCACGTTCTGGGCGGCGGCCATTCTCGACGATCATTTCCATGCGATCTTCATGCGGCATCGTTACAAGAGTGAGATTGTCAACAATCTACTCAAGGGCGAACTCACTAAGGCGCTCGTGGATGCCGGTCAACATCCGTTCGGTGAGTTTGCGAAGCAGGGCGAAGCGCCACCTCCGTGTTGGGGGCGCAAGTGGTGGACGGTGTATATCGACAATCTCGACCATTTGGCGCAGGCGATCCCTTATGTCGAGCGGAATCCGGAGAAGGAGGGTAAGCCGCGGCAGCATTGGCCATTTGTGATTCCGTATCCGCAAACACTTGCTGGATTCAAGGCATTGCACTTGAAGAAACCCGTTTAGCGTCCGCCGCGTCGGGGCGGACGCTAAACGGGGGCTTCGACTGCGGGGGCTTTGGTTGCCGCGTCAATTTGTTGCTGCAACTCGGGCGTCAACTGTCGCGTCCCCTTGCACTTCGTCTTCGCCCAGGTCGTGCAGCCGAGGAAATACCGGCCGCGAGCCGAGCAGAGCTTCATGGCCGAGCCGCATTCGGGACACAGGTCCCGCACCTCGACGGCCGGCAACTCCTTCTTGGGCATCGGGGCCGGGAGTTGGTCCTTGAGCTTCTCTTTCAATTCCGCCGTCAGCGACTTCGCATTGCGGCACTTCGGGTAGCCGTTGCACGAGAGGAAGGGGCCGCGCCAACTCTTGCGCACCACCATCGGCGATCCGCATTTTTCGCACTTGAGGCCCGTGTCGATCGGCGGCAGCGGGCGCTCGCCGGTCTTGTCGGCTTCGAGCGTGGTGTTGCACGCCTTATCCGGGCACGTGAAGTACGGGCCCTTCTTGCCCAGGCGCCAGAGTAGGTTCTTGCCACACGACGGACAGGGGTAGAGCGTCGGCTTGCAGGTCGTGATCGGCTTGCCGTCCTCGCCAAGGTTGGCGATCGTGTTGCAACCCGTCCCATCCGGCTTGTACTGCGTGCAGCTCAGGAACGTTCCCCAGCGGCTCGAGCGCGCGACCATGGGTGAATCGCAGGTTGGGCACTTCACGTCGAGCGCGGTCAGGTCCTGCTCGCCCTCACGCGGCTTGATGTAGCTGCACGGGTTCTCCTTTTCACGCCAGGCACTGCAACCAACGAATGTGCCCTTGCGTTTGGCACTGTACATTTCAACGAGCGGTCGGCCGCACTTCGGACACGGTTCGCCGGTCTCGCGGCCCTTGACCTTGGGTAGTTCCGCGTCGGCGCGCTTCAGGTCGTCCGAGAAGCGCGTCCAGAATTCGTTGAGCACGTCCTCGCTGCGCATCTTGCCGGTCGAGATGTCGTCAAGCTCCTCCTCGAAGTGGGAGGTAAACTTCAGGTCCATCTCGTGCGGGAAGCCCTTCACAAGCAGATCGGTGACGGTCTTGCCCAACTCGGTCGCGGTGAAGCGGCGGTTCTCGGCTTCGACATAACCCTTCTTCGTGATCGTCGACAGAATCGTGGCATAGGTGCTCGGCCGGCCGATGCCTTCCTTCTCGAGCGTCTTCACGAGCGACGCCTCGTTAAAGCGCGGCGGCGGTTGGGTGAAGTGCTGGCTCGCGGCAAGGCCGAGCTTGTCGAGCTTCATGCCGTCGGTCAGGGCCGGCAGGTTCACGTCCTCCTGTTTGCCGGCCGGCCAAACGCGGCGGTAGCCGTCGAATTTTTCGATCTGGCCCTTGGCCTTGAACACACCTTCGTCGGCTTTGATCTCAACATTCGTGATCGCGACGACGGCCGGCGTCATCTGGCTTGCCACGAACCGGTTGTAAATCATCGAGTACAGCCGAAACTGATCGTTGTCGAGGAATGGCTGAACTTTTTGCGGCGTATTGGCGAGATCGGTCGGGCGAACGGCCTCGTGGGCCTCTTGCGCGCTCTTGCCGGACTTGAAGAAGTTCGGCTTGTCCGGCAGATAACGCGGCCCATGCGCCTGGCCGATGTGGGCGCGGACCATGGTCAGCGCGTCGTTCGACACGCGGGTGCTGTCCGTTCGCATGTAAGTGATGAGGGCCACTTGCCCTTCGGATCCGAGGTTCACGCCTTCGTAGAGCCGCTGCGCGTTCTGCATCGTTCGCTGAGCGCCCATGTAAAGGCGCGTGCTCGCTTGCTGCTGCAGCGACGACGTCGTGAACGGCGGCGGGGCGTGGTCGTTGCGATCCTTCTGCTCGATCTTCGTAACCGCGTAGGCGGCTTTGTCGAGGATCGCGTAGGCCGCGTCGGTGTCCGCCTCAGTATTCGTCCGGAATGTCTTGCCTTGCCATTCGGCGAGTTCGGCCGTGAAGCTGCCGGCCGGCATTTTGGGCGCGTCGGCCTTTGCGGGTTTCGGCTCCGGCGCTTCCGTGGCGTCTTCGGTGCCTTCCGCCGCCTCAGGCTCGTCGGCGACTTGTTCGCCCGCCTTCTCGTCCACCGGCTTCGGGCCTTTCTTCTTGGCCAACACCTTGGTGGCGAAAGGGAAGTCGCCGAGCTTCGCCAACCCTTCGGGCGTCAGCAGGGCGGTGATCTTCCAATACTCCTCGGTCTTGAACGCTTCAATTTCGCGTTCGCGGTCGACGACGAGCTTGACGGCCACCGACTGCACGCGGCCGGCGCTGAGGCCGCGCGTGACTTTCTTGCCGAGCAGGTTGCTCAACGGATAGCCGACGACGCGATCGAGTGCCCGGCGGGCTTCCTGGGCGGCCACCAGATTCTGGTCGATGTCGCGGGCGTCCTCCAAGGCGGCTTGCACTGCCTTCTTGGTGATCTCGTTAAACGTAATGCGCCGCGTGCGATTGGGTTCGAGTTGCAGCGCTTCCTGAATGTGCCAGGCGATCGACTCGCCTTCACGGTCGGGGTCGGGGGCAAGATAAACCATCTCGGCCCGGTCGGCCTCGCGGCCGAGTTCGGCGAGGATGTCCTCGGTCGATCGCCGAGCCTTGCCGCCGCCTTTGTCGGTGCGGTCGATCACCTGATAACGCAACTTCCAGCCGTCATCGATGTTGATGCCGACGACCGCTTCGCCGCGAACCTTGCCGCTGACCGGCAGGTCGCGGACGTGGCCATAGCTCGCCCGGACGCGGTAGCCGCCGCCGAGATATTTCTCGATCGTCTTCGCCTTGGCCGGCGACTCGACGATGATGAGGTTGCCCTTGCGTGGACCGGTGTATGTCTCGCGTGGCGGCGGCGCTTGGGTGACGGCCGTCGGTTCCGCTTTCTTACGCACGGTCTTCGTGGGCGCGGCTGCCTTCTTGGGCGCGGCAGCTTTCTTGACGACGGCCTTCTTGGCAGGGCCCTTCTTGGCCGTCGGCTTCTTCACAGCGGGCTTCTTGCGCGTCGGCATTTCGATTCTCATGGGGCAGCGAACGTTCAGCAGTGTACAACCACCGTCAAGGCGTTCCGTCAATTGGCGGGGCCGTTGGCGAGCCGGGCCCTTGGCAAGCGGAGCCGCGTAAGCGGCCCGATAATGTCAACATCGGGCGGCTTACGCCGCTCCGCTCGCCCACGCTCAGTTAGAGGATGGCGCGCTCGCAAGCGGTTCTGGTTCGTGTTGTCCCAATCCCCGTCATCGCTACAATTCACCAGCCGGGTGTAACCCGACATTCCCATCCAGATAGTACCCCCAGGCGCGGAGCGTCAAGTCCGACACTGCCTCCGCTGCCCAGGAAGAACGTCGTAACCGAGGACCGGCCATGGCTTTCAATCCATTTGAAGCATTTAGCATTCGGAGCAAGATTGGCCGCTCCGTGATGGCCGTGCTGGGCATCGTGGTCATGCTGACGTTCGTTTTGTCCTCCGGGGCCGTCGGGTCGGGAAACGACTTTTTCGATCAACTCGGTGGTCTCTTCGGTTCGGGAAAGAAGGGTGAAGTCGTCGCCAAAGCGTACGGGGACGACATCCGCGACACCGACCTTAACGAGATTCACAGCCAGCGCCGGGCGGCACGCCGATACCTCGGGATGGCAACCGCCAAGTCTTATACGCACTGGGCCGAGAAGCTCGGCAACGACGTTCGCTCGGGCTCGGTGTCGCCGGAAACTCGGGCGGCCGTCGAGCCCTTCGCCAATGTTCGCGCCACTGCCGAAACGAAACCGCAGGCGTACGGCCAGTTCCTCCGCGAATTCTTCCAATTTCAGTCCGAACCGCAGCGGAAGTTCAGCGACGCGTTGCAACGGGCACGCTTGAAACCGGAGTCCGACGACAAGAAGATTCTCGATGCGATGGTCGCCATCATTCTGTTCGACAAAGGCGCGATGCCGATCATGTACCCCGTCATGGAGCTGCGCGATTCGGATCAGGACGCGGTCAACTTTGCGTTATTGTTGAAAAAAGCCGACCAGATGGGGATTCGCTATTCCAAGGAAGCGGTGATTGACCTGGTGAATCGCGACATGGCGGTTCCATTGTCGGTCACGGATCGTACCGCCATTGACGATGCGGTTCGCTATGGCGATCAGTCTCGCGGCCCGACCATGACCGCAGCCGCGCTGGAGCAGGCGATTGCGAACGAATACCGTGTCCAGGCTGTTTTGCGGGCACTTCAAGGAAAATCGGTGATTGCCGAGATCGCGCGTGAGGGTCGCGGCCAGGGCATGGGGCAGATGGAACAGATCATTCTCCAGCAGTTCTTCCGCATCAATCCCTTTGAACTGCCGGCGCCGGGCGATCGACCATTTACCAGCGCTTATCCGGGCGCGGTGACTCCGTACGAATTCTTCGAGTTCTACAAAGACCGCTGCACGGAAAACACATTCCAGGTGCTCGAGGTCAACGCAGATACCAAGGCGTTTCTCGATCAGGTGACCGGCGAACCAACCGCCAAGGAACGCACCGACCTGTTCACCAAATATAAGGGCGACCTGCCCGATCCGTCGAAGGATCGGCCGGGCTTCAAAGAGCCGCGCAAGTTGAAAGTCGAGTTCGTGACTTTGGACGGCAACGCACCGCGAATCGCGCAAGGAATTCCGAAGATCCAGGCGGCCAGTTTGTTCTTGTGCGCTTCCGGCGGGGCGATTGCCGGCAATCCGGCGATGGCGCTGGCGGCGGCCGCTCAGCCGTCGATGGCGGAGACGTTGCCGTTGCGCGAAGCTCTTTCGGAAAAGATGGACGAGGTGTTGCACGGCTACCGGCCGCATGAATTGTGGTTCTTCACGCCGCGCGATACGAGCATCTATCGACCGCAGCCGATTATCTCCGCGCTCGGTATTCTGGCGGGCAACCCGGATGTCGCGTCGTTTGCAGCGGCGGTGGCGTCAGTTCACCAACATGTCGAACGATTCGATCACCACGTCCGCATCCCGTTCCTGTTGCAGCCGGTGTTGACGCCGTTCAATCCGACGCTTGGCAACGCCCTCGGTATGCCGGCGTTTGCCCTGGCCCTGAATCCGAAACTGCCTCCCGAAGGCTTGTATTTGCCGAAATTGACCGCCGATTTGAAGAAGAAACAGCGGCAAAAGCTCTTCCTGTCGGATGTGCAGGAGTTGCAAGCGAGCCTGCGGAAGATCACGAGCGATCAAAACCTGACGTTCGGGCAGAAGCCGGAGAAAGCCAAGGAAGAGAAGTCGCGAGCGGAGGCGAAGAAGCTCCTGGAGGATTGGGCGAAGGACCGCGGGTTGACGATCGCCGGCACCGCGGAGCCACGCGACCAGTTCGCAATTGTGAGCGATGCCGCCTTGAAGCCGCTGAACGACGCGGCCCTGCCGGAGCCGGATGGCAGCAACTCGCTCAGCCAGAAACTGTTCCCGCCGCAGGATCCGCGCATGCGTTTCCCGGCCGACGTGCAGCCATTCCATCCGGATTGGTTCCCGAGTGATCCGGGCAACACGTTGGAATTGAGCGGGCTCGAAAAGCCGAGTCACCTCGTCTGGATCAGCCAGGAAGTCGATCCGCGGACATTCAACAATCTGGAAAACGCGACCAAGCTAACGAACGGCGAGATCATCAAGCGTATCGACCGGGCGTGGCGGTTGGAAAAAGCGAAGGCGCTCGCCAAGGCCGAAGCTGATCGGCTGGCGGATGAGGTTCGCAAGATCGCCAAGACCGTGAGCACGGACCCGCTTGGCGTCGAACGGCAGCTCCGCGACTTGGCGCTGCAGAAGAACGACCGGATGTTCGAGTTGTCGCGCCTGGCCCCGATGCAGTTCGAGCACGGCGCGACGACGCCGGAAATCCGCTACAAGCCGCCGACGATTGAGAAGTCACAAGTGCTCTATCCAACGCCGGACTTCACGGGCAAACTGCTGGAGCTGCGCAAGGAGCCGCTCGGCACGGTGACCGTGCTGCCCGATGCGCCAAAAACCCGCTATTACGTGGCGTGCGTGACGGCCCGTAGCGAGAAAACCATCGACCAGTTCCGCAACGTCTACGACAAATCCACAGCGGTCCTGGGCAAGAATCCGCTGTACGATCAGGCGCTGGGTGAAGAGCGGTTCAAGGCGATGCCGGAGGTGTTCGACCGCCTGCGTGCCGAGGCCGGGCTCGAACTCAAGGAAGCGTTCAAGAATCGCGAACGGAAGGAATCAGAGTAGTTCGAGAGTTGACGGGTGAACAAGCGCGGGATCCGTCCGCGCTTGTTCTGTCCACGCGAATCATTTCTTTTCCAGGCGTTCCCGCAGCGACTTGAGATGGTCCTTCGCCTGCCCATCCGCGAAGGGGTTGCCGTCTTTTGGGAACGGCGCCTTGGGCGGCTGGGCTGTTTTGCCGTCCGGCAACACCCAACGATAACCGACGGCCTCGAGCGCTTTGCGATCTTTTTCCACGACCTTCTGAATCGCGTCGAGCTTGGCTTTGGCATCCTCGTCCTTAAGATCAGCCGTATCCAGGCCTTTCAATTGCTCGGCGATCGCGGCCCGACTTTCCGGCGACAGATTCAACACGACTGGGCGATCGGCGACGGCGTCGAGTGCATTGACCAGTCCGACGAGTTGAACGCGTGGGTTGGGAGCGCCACCTCCGCCACCAAAGCCGCCGCCTTTCTGGTTGCCGCCTTTTTGATTGCCACCACCGCCCTTGCCGAAGCCGCCGCCCGCTCCGCCCGGGCCAGGCGCCGCATTCTTCGTGTCGGCCGGTGCATCGTCGGTAGCGCCGGTCCCAGGGCCATGTGCCTGATAACCAAACCCCGCCATCCAGATAATGCCGGCCGCCAGCCCAAGTGCGAGGCCGCCAAACGCCGCCGTGACGCCCCCCGGGATTTTCAACTTGCCTGCCGGCAGGAAGTAGATGATGAGGCCGATGATCAAGAGCCCGCCGCCGATGATGGCGCCGTAGTGCCACGTCTGCATGTTGTTCAGATCCATTCGCTGACTCCGAATTGATGGAGAGGAGAGCGCAGCTAGGCTACCCCGGCCCCGGTGTCGGCGGCAATGGAAATGTGGCTTTCCTGACACGAAAAAACCCCGCGAGATAATCGCGGGGTTTCACTTTGCACGGGTCACCAGTTCAAGAAACGGGCGCCGGTGCGGGCGCCGGCGCAGGAGCAGGCGGCGCCTTCGGCTCCGAAGCCCGAACGCGGACTTCGCCTTCCTTGAGCAACTCAATGAATGCAGTTTCGCCAGCATCGCCCAGCCGCCGCTTGGTCAGCTTCATGATGCGGGTATACCCGCCCTTGCGATCGGCATAGCGGGGCGCCAGCACGTTGAACAGCTTCTCGATCACGGTCTCACCCGTCGCATTTCCCTTGCTGTCGATCAACTCGACCTTGGCCACAGGCCCAAGCCGAGCCATGATGAGCCGGCGGGCGTGCAGGCTCTTAATCTTGTCGCCAGTGGCGATGCCGCGTTTGGCGAGCGTGATGAGCCGCTCGACGTAGGGACGCAGCTCCTTGGCCTTCGGCACGGTCGTCGTAATCCGCTCGTGGGAGAACAGGCCCAGAAGCATGTTCCGCCTCAGCGACGTGCGATGCGATGAATTACGGCCGAGCTTGCGGCCTCTCTTTTGATGGCGCATTGTGGAACACCTTCATTGGGGTGAGCCGGAAATCACGGGCACCAGAAGGTGCGCTCGCCCGGCCACTGGGTCAGGAGTCAGTATTTGCCTGACTCCTGGTTTAGCGTCGCGTAGCCGCCCGCATGCCGAGCTGCAGGCCGTGCTCTTGCAACTTCTGCTTCACTTCCTTCAACGTCGTCTCGCCAAAATTGCGGACTTCGAGCAGTTCGTCCTCGGACCGCGAAACGAGGTCGCGAACCGTGGAAATGTTCTCGGACTCCAGGCAATTCGTCGCGCGGACCGACAGTTCCAGTTCCGCCAGGCTCATGTTGAGCTTGCGCTCCAGGTCGGCGTCGCCCGAAACTTCGCGGCCGCCGCCGGACGACTCGAAGCGATCGTCGATCGGCAATTCCGAGCCGGGGTCCGTGTATTGAACGAACGGGTTCAGGTGCTTACGCAGAATCTTGGCGGCCTCGACGAGCGCCATCTGCGGCGTTGTCGTCCCGTTGGTCCAGATCTCCATCAGCAGGCGGTCGTAGTTGGTCTTCTGACCGACGCGTGTCTCTTCAATCTCGTACTTGACGCGGATGACCGGCGAAAAGCTGGTGTCGACCGGGATCACGCTGATTTCGCGTTCCTTGCCGGCGTTGTCGTCGGCCGAGCGATAGCCGCGGCCATTCTCAACCGTCATCTCCACGACGAACGGCACGTCGTCCGTCAACGTCGCGACCACGTGTTCGGGGTTGATGACCTGCACGTCGGCGTCGTGCTGGATGTCCGCGGCCTTGACGACGCCCTTTTGATGACGATCGATGCGAATCGTCTTGGGCGAGTCCGAGTTGTTCTTAACAACCAGGGACTTGATGTTCAGAATGATGTCGGTGACGTCTTCGACGACGCCGGGGATCGTGCTCACCTCGTGCTGCACGCCCTGAATCTTGACGCGCGTGACGCCGCTGCCTTCGAGGCTCGACAGCAAAACGCGCCGCAGGCTGTTGCCGACGGTGATGCCGAAGCCACGTTCAAAGGGCTCGGCGACGAACTTGCCGTATGTGTCGGTCAGGCCCCGTTCGGGAGCGACGCGGCTCGGCAATTCCAGGTTCCGCCACTTGATTCGCATGGGAAACCCTCCAAATAAGTTCGCAGTCCCTGGTCCTCAGTCTTCAGTCACGGCGACTGGGGACTGAGGACCAGGGACTGCGGACTCAACGGTTAGCGGGTGGCAATTTCAATAATGAGCTGCTCGCGGATGTCGCTGATCCGCGGGTCGACGTCCCCGCGGCTCGGCAAGCGTGTGAGGCGTCCCTCCGGGACCTCACCAGGGATCACTTCCAGGAAGTCCGGAATGCGTTCCTTGGCCCCTTCACGCATCAACTCACGGGCGAGTTTGAGCGACCTTTCCCGGCTTTTCACTTTCAAGGTGTCGCCAGGCCGAAGCAGCATGCTGGGGATGTCGGTTGCATGACTGTTGACGAACACGTGGCCGCCCGTAACCAATTGGCGGGCGGCGGCACGACTCGGGGCAAAGCCGAGGCGGTGGATCACATTGTCCAGCCGTCGTTCGAGCACGCTCAGCAATTCCTCGCCGGTGTTCTCAGGCGACTTGGCCGCCAACGCGAAGTAACGGCGGAACTGACGCTCGAGCACGCCATAGAAGAACTTGAGCTTTTGCTTCTCGCGCAAGCGGACGCCGTACTCCGACAGCTTGCCCTTGCGGGCGCCGTGCATGCCCGGCGGCTTGTTGCGGTTGTCCCGGTCGATCGGGCACTTGGGCGAATAGCAGCGCGCGCCCTTCAAGTAGAGCTTCATGCCCTCGCGGCGGCAGCGCTTGCAAACGGGATCGGTGTATCTTGCCATAAGTTAGTACAGCTTCTTGTCCGGTATGCGACTTATGGGACTGAGGGGACGCATGCGTCCCCTCAGTCCCATAAGTCCTATTGCTGTTTATACGCGCCGTTTCTTTGGCGCCCGACAACCATTGTGCGGCAGCGGCGTCACGTCTTCGATCACCTTGACCGTCAGTCCCGATGCTTGCAATGCCGTGATCGCCGATTCGCGGCCGGCGCCGGGGCCCTTGACGCGCACTTCCACTTCCTTGACGCCGAACTTCGAGGCCTTTTCGGCACAAGCCTCGGCGGCCCGCTGGGCAGCGTATGGCGTGCTCTTGCGGCTGCCCTTGAACCCGGCGGTGCCGGCGGACGCGGTGCAGAGCGTGTCACCGGCCGTGTCCGTGATGGTCACGATGGTGTTGTTGAACGTGCTCTGAATGTGCGCGACGCCGCGACTGACGTTGCGACGGGCCTTACGCTTCTTACTTTTTGCCATAACTTCGATGCTTGGGTTGGTGCGCCGCCGCTAAGCCGCCGGCGGCACTGAATTACCGCAGGTCCTTCACGCCCTTCTTGCCGGCAACCGTCTTGCGTGGGCCCTTGCGGGTCCGGGCGTTCGTCTTCGATCGTTGGCCGCGTACCGGCAGATTCCGCCGATGGCGTGAGCCTCGGTAGCTGCCAATGTGCTTGAGCCGTTCGATGTTGGCGTTCTCGGTTCGCCGCAAGGCGCCTTCGACCAGATATTCCCGGTCCAAAAGGGTGGCGATCCGAGCAATATCGTCGTCGCTCAGTTCCTTGGCCCGACGCTGCGGATCAATCCCGGCTTGATCGCACAGGCGCAGTGCCAGCGTCGGCCCGATTCCGCGAAGGTAACGCAGACTGATGTGGGTCGGCTTGTCGGTCGGCAGGTCAACGCCCTGAATACGGGGCATAGGTTATTTCTCTCTTAGCCCTGTCGCTGCTTGTGGCGCGGATCCGCACAGATGACGCGGACCACGCCTTTGCGGCGGATCAACTTACATTTGTCGCACATCCGCCGAACGCTCGATCGAACTTTCATGGCCGCCCTCCGGCCCCAGGCCGGGAAAAGTCGGAAGAAATTACTGTATGGGTCGTTCACAGGCCGGCAAGACATCTTACAGAGACAGCCAAGGATGGCCAGCGGTTCGACCCCGATCGTTAGTGGCACGTCGTTTTCAACACACTTATCGAGTCGCTCCCGCCATCTCGGGCAACCGAAGCTCGCCAGCTGGGTCGCCTTCGTCGGCCGTCACAACCACCACGCCGGTCGCCGTCACCGCCAGCGTGTGTTCGACGTGCACGCTCGGCATGCCGTCCTGGGTAACCACGGTCCACTGATCGTTCAGCACGCGGACGTCCGCTCGGCTCATGTTCACCATCGGCTCGACAGCCAGAACGAGCCCGGGCTCAAGCCGAAAGTCGCCCCGTTTCTGCAGATCGCGGTTCGCGAAGTTCGGCACTTGCGGGCTTTCGTGCATGTCGGAGCCGATGCCGTGGCCGACATATTGCTCGACCACTGCAAAGCCGGCCTCTTGCACGTGCCGCTGCATCCGCACCGCGACTTCGGACCACCAGCGCCGCCGAGCCATCTCCGTGATCGCGACGCGTAAGGTTTCCTCGGCCACCTTGATGAGCCGCAACCGCTCCGAGCGCACGATGCCGATCGGAAGCGTGATCGCCGCATCAGCGCACCAACCATTCAGGCGACACGCCGTGTCGACCTTGAGCAGGTCGCCATCGCGGAGGGGCCGGGTGCCGGGAATTCCGTGCACGACCTGCTCGTTGAGCGACAGACACGTGACTGCCGGGAACGGTGTGCCCGTACCCGCGGGGTCATAACCCTTGAAGAGCGGCGTCGCGTTGTTGGCAGCGTACAACTCTTCGACAGCGCTGTTGATATCCACCGTGCGGACGCCCGGCTTCGCCATTTCACGGCAGATGCGCAAGGCACGGGCAACCAGTTTGCCCGACTCGCGCATGAGACCGATCTCGTGCGGGGTCTTGAGTTTCGGGGGTGTCTGAACGTCTCGCCGCAGCACGACTGTATCAATCCTCGGTCAGGCCCGGGTAATTGCGCATGACCAGATGGCTGTTAATCTTCTGGACGAGATCGAGGCAGACGCTCACGACGATGAGCAGGCTCGTGCCGCCATAGAACGTGGCGATCGCCGGTGGGACATTCAACTCGGCCGTCACAATGGTGGGAATAATGGCAATCACCGCCAGGAACGCGGCACCGACATAGGTGATCCGCATTAACACTTTTTCCAGATAGTCCGACGTCGATTTGCCGGGCCGATAGCCGGGGATGAAGCTGCCGTAATCCTTGAGGTTGTTTGCCATGTCCTTTGGATTGAACGTGATGGCGGTCCAGAAATAGCAGAAGAAATAAATGAGCGCGATGTAGAGCGTGTTGTAAAGCCAACCGCTGCCGCGCTGCAAATTGTTGCCGACGTCGCCGGCCCAATCGGCGCCCTGCTTGCCCAATTGTCCAAAAATGAATCCGGGGATGATCAGCAGCGAACTTGCGAAAATCACGGGCATCACGCCGGCCTGATTCACCTTGAGCGGCAAGAACTGCCTGGTTCCACCATACACGCGCCGGCCGCGAACGTGTTTTGCCGACTGCGTCGGAATGCGCCGCTGACCTTTGGTGATCGCAATCACCGCGATCACGACCGCAACGAACAACACGATCATCAACAAGAATTTTTCAAAGCTGATGTCGCCGGACCCGGAACCGAGCGTGAACAACGATTTCTTGAGGTGCCCATGCACCGTCCCGTCGGCATCGGTGGTGGTCTCGAACAGGAGATTCTGCGTCGCGGCGGGGATGCGGCCGATGATGCCGGCCATAATGATCAGCGAGATGCCGTTGCCGATGCCGTATTCGTCGATCTGTTCGCCGAGCCACATCAGGAACATGGTGCCGACCGTCACCGTGAGGACGGCAGCGAAGCCATAGTAATAGAAGTTGAATCCGGAATCATACCCCTTGGCCATGATTCCCCAACCGCCCTGATTGTCGGCCTGGATGAGGCCGCGAATCCACATTGTCGCCTGAATCAATGTGATGGGTATGGTCAAATACCGCGTGTATTCGTTGATCTTTTTCTGTCCGTTGGGTTCCTTCCGCAGTTTTTCCAGGTATGGCGAAAGGCCCGATGCGGCGAGAAGTTGCAAGATAATCGACGCCGAAATATAGGGCATGATGCCCATGGCGAAGATGCAGGCGTTCGACAGGTTGCCGCCCGAAAACGTCGACACCATGCCGAGGAGCTGTCCGTAGGCGCCGCTCGACTGCTCGGCGGCCTTCTTGGCCAACTTTTCCTGGTCGACCATGGGCAGCGGGATGCAATAGCCGATTCGATAGACGACCAGGAAGAGCAGGGTGATAAGGATCTTCCGCCGGAGTTCCGGGATCTTGAAGATCGTGATGAGCTTCCGCATCGTCTTCTTCCCCTCCGAATGGCCAATGACCAATGACCAATGACCCACGAGCGGTCTGGTCACTGGTCATTGGTCATTGGTCATTCCCGTTCGAATCCCTTCGCTACCCCGGCGAATATCACGCCTGGTCCTTGGAGGGCCGCGGCTTCATCTTGTTGCGCACCGGCTTCTTCGGCGGCGCGATCACTTCCGTTGTGCCGCCCTTGGCCTCGATCTTCTCCTTGGCCGACTTGGAGAAGTGGTGCGCCTTGATCACGAGTTTCTTGGTGACGTCGCCCTCGCCGAGAATACGGACACCATCGAGCGACTTTTTCGCCAGGCCTTTTGTCCGTAGCGAATCGACGTTCACTTCCTCGCCGGCGGCGAAGACGGCATCAATGTCGCCAATGTTCACGACGTTGTATTGCTTGGCGAACATCCCGTTCGTGAAGCCGCGTTTCGGCATGCGGCGGAACAGCGGTGTCTGGCCGCCGACGAAGGTGATGCCGGGCAGCCGGGCGCCGGCGCTGGCGAACTGGCCCTTGCCACCGCGGCTCGCCGTCTTGCCGTGTCCGGAGCCGATGCCGCGGCCGACGCGCTTCTTGAGCTTGCGCTTCTGGCAGCCGGCATGTACGTTGGTCAAATCCATTACAGTTCCACTCCCCGCAGCCGGGCCGTTTCCTCGCGCGTGCGCAGTTGCATCAGGCCGTCGATGGTGGCCTTGACGAGGTTGATCGGGTTCGTGCTGCCGTGCGTTTTCGTCAGTATGTTCTTGATGCCGCAGGCCGCCAAGACTTCGCGGACGCCGGGGCCAGCTTTCACGCCCGTGCCCGGTCCGGCGGGAACCAGGATCACGCGGCTGCCGCCAAAGCGACCGACCACACGGTGCGGGATGCTCAGGCCGCGGAGCGACACGCGCTTTTGGCGCTTGACGTTGGCTTCGCCGTCCTTGAGGGCCTTTTCCACGGCCGGCGGGACTTCCTTGGCCTTGCCATAGCCGTAACCGACGCGGCCATTCTCGTCGCCGACGACGACGAGCGCATTGAAGCTGAAGCGCCGGCCGCCCTTCACGACGCAGGCGCTCCGGCGGATCTTCACGACGAAGTCCTTGTACTGCCCGTCCATCTGCCCGCGGTCGCGATCTCTTGCCATAGCGTCCTCAATTGTCCTGGCGAGCGGAGCGGCGTAAGCCGCCCGATGCTGACAACAACTCGATTTCCACATCATCGGGCGGCTTACGCCGCTTCGCTCGCCTTAGAACTGCAGCCCGCCTTCGCGAGCCGCGTCGGCCAGGGCCTTCACCCGGCCATGATAGCGATAGTGGCCGCGATCGAAGGCGGCTTGCTTGATGCCCTTGGCCTTGGCAGCCTCGGCGAGCTTCTTGCCGACCTCGCCCGCCGCCTTCACGTTGCCGCCGTACTTGCCGTTCTTGCCGGCCGTGCTCGCCGCTGCTAGCGTCGCGCCGGTCATATCGTCGATGAGCTGTGCGTAAATGTGCTTCGACGAACGGAACACGCTGAGGCGCGGCCGGTCCGAAGTGCCTTGCACTTTGTTGCGGACCCGGCCGCTGCGGCGCGCCTGGCGACGGTGTTTGAGTTTTTGTGCGTCCATTGTTTCTCTTCGTTACGCCGCAAGGAGGTTAGCCACCACTCGCGAACGACTTGCCTTCCTTCCGCCGCACGACTTCGTTCTCATAACGGATGCCCTTGCCCTTGTAAGGCTCCGGCTTCCGCGACGCACGAATCTCCGCGGCGAACTGGCCCACCTTCTGCTTGTCCGCCCCCTTCACCGAAATCTGCGTGCCTTCCTTGTCAAGCACGGCGACCGTCACACCCTCGGGGGGCTCGAGCTTGATCTGGTTCGCGAAACCGACCGACAGCACGATGGCCTTGCCGTCCATGCGGGCCTGGTAACCGAGCCCTTCGATCTTTAGCTTCTTCTCGAAGCCGGCCGACACGCCGACGACCATGTTGTTGATCAACGATCGCGTCAACCCGTGTAACGCCCGGTTCTGCCGCTCGTCGTCGGGCCGTGCGACCGTGATCGCTTTGGCGGCCGCGTCGAACTTGACCACCATGTTCGGGTGATAGGTCAGGTCGAGCTTCGTCTTTTTGCCTTCGACCACGATCTTGCCATTGGCGACCGTCACCTTGACGTCGCCCGGCACCGTGATCGGCTGTTTACCCACGCGGGACATGGACACACCTGTTGAGTTTCGCTCCGCTACGCCGCAAGCGGCGACGGATGGGGGACTCACCAAACGAGACAGAGAACCTCGCCGCCGACGCCTTCCTTGCGGGCCTTACGATCACTCATCACGCCTTTCGAGGTGCTCAGAATCGCGATGCCGAGACCGTCGAGGACCTTCTTGATTTCCTTCGCGCCCTGGTAGTACCGGCGACCCGGCCGGCTCGACCGCTTGATCACGCGAATGACCTTCTCGCCTTCCGCGCCGTACTTCAAATAGACGCGCAACACGCTTCCAGGCTCGCCGGCTTTGAGGCCGTCCTTGAACTCGGTCCCTTCGTACTTACCGATGTGGAAGTCGAGGATGAACCCCTCGTCCTTCAACACCTGCGCAATGTTGGCCTTGAGCTTGGTGGCCTTCATTTCGGCGGCCGGCCGCTCGATCGAATTCGCATTGCGAATCCGCGTCAGCATGTCGGCGATCGGGTCGGTCATCATGAGAGCAGTTCCAAGTTCCAAGTTCCAAGTTTCAAGTTCAACCAGGTCCTGTTCCCAACTTGGAACTTGGAACTTGGAACTTGAAACCAATGTCCTACCACGAAGCCTTCCGGACGCCCGGGATCATCCCGTCGGACGCCAGGTTGCGGAAACAAATGCGGCAGATGCCGAACTTCCGATACACGGCCCGCGGACGGCCGCAGATCTTGCATCGCGAACGCACGTGTGCCAATTCGCCGGGCGCCATCACCTTGGCCTTGTCACGCTGAGCCTCGGGCTTGCGCATCTCGACCTTGTGGGCCTCGATCTTTTTCAATTGCCGCTTGTACTGGGCGGCTTTGGCGGTCGTTGACATTCGCTGGACTCTCGGTAACCGGCTAGCCGGGGATAGATCAACTCTCGCGGAACGGCATCCCAAACAGTTTCAGCATTTCGCGGGCTTCGTCGTCGTTGCGCGTCGACGTGACAATCGTGATATCCATGCCCTGCGTGAAGTTCACCTTGTCGGCGTCGATTTCGGGGAAAATCAACTGCTCGGACACGCCCATCGAATAGTTGCCGTTGCCATCGAAGCTCTTCGGATTGATGCCGCGGAAGTCGCGGATTCGGGGCAGGGCCACGTTGATGAGCCGATCGAGGAATTCGTACATCCGCTTGCCACGGAGCGTCACGCGGCAGCCGATCTCCTGGTTTTCGCGGAGACGGAAGCCGCTGACCGCAACCCGCGACTTGGTGATCTGGCATTTCTGGCCGGCGATCTGCGTCAGATGCTCGGCCGCTTGTTCCATCCGGTTCTTGTCCTGGATGGCCTTGCCGACGCCCATGTTCAGGACGATCTTTTGAATCCGCGGCAGCGCGAGGACGTTCTTGCGGTTGAGCTTGGTGCCCAATGCCGGGACGATGTCCTTCTTGTACTTGTCGAGCAGCCGAGCCATGGCAGTCCTTCCCGTCTTCGAGCCCCGATTGCCGACCGGGGTCTCTCAGGGTATGTGAACGCAAACCGTCAAACGACTTCAGCCGCGAGGCTGATGATCTTGTTAAACTTCTCACGCAGCTCGCGGGCGACGGCGCCGAACATGCGCGTGCCACGCGGGTTCAATTCGTTGTCGAGCAACACGACAGCGTTCCGGTCGAACCGGACGTAAGTGCCATCGTCGCGGCGGGCGGCCTTCTTGGTGCGGACCACCACGGCCTTGACCACGTCGCCAGGCTTCACGTCGCCGCCCGGAATGGCCTTCTTGACCGAAGCGACGATCACGTCGCCCAGTCCCGCGTAACGTCGCCGGGAGCCGCCGAGCACCTTAATGCACATGCACTCTTTGGCGCCCGTGTTGTCGGCCACGTCAACGTATGTATACATCTGGATCATGATCTACCGTCCCCGGCCATGCCGGAGTGTGGGAACTCAGGCGGTCGGCGTCTCGGCGACCTGCACCTTCACCGGGGCCTTGGCGATGATTCGCAGTAGCCGCCAGCATTTCAGCTTGGACATCGGCCGCGTTTCCATGATCTCGACCGTGTCCCCGACGTGCGTCTCGTTCTTCTCGTCGTGAACGTAGCAAATCGTCCGCTTTTTCACGTACTTGCCGTAACGCGCGTGCTTGACCAGACGTTCGACGTCGACGCGCCGGGTCTTGGTCGTCTTGTCGCGCGTCACGATGCCGACGAGAGTTCGCCGCTGATTCCGATCGTCGGCGCCGGTGGTTGCATCAGCCATTGGTGGCGACCTTCGCTTCCTTCGGTTGCTTTTCCAGTTCGCGCGCGCGCTGCACGGTCTTGATCCGAGCGATGTCGCGGCGCGCCTTGCGGATCTCGCTTGGCGTTTCCAGCCGGTCCGTCGCGGACTGGAACCGAAGCTGGAACAGGTTCTTTTCGATATCGCGCAGCACGAGGTTGAGCTGCTCTTCGCTCATTCCTCGGTACTCGGCGGCTTTCGGGGCCTTCATCGCTTTACTCCAGAGATCAGAGGCCAGAAGTCAGAGGTCAAAAATACCTCTGGCGATGCTGACCTCTGACTTCTGACCTCTGACTTCTGAACTATGTCGTCTGCCGCTTCACGAAGCGGCACTTGAACGGCATCTTGTACGACACGCGCGCCAAACAATCTTTGGCGGCTGCTTCCGGCAACCCGCCGATTTCGAACAGCACCATGCCCGGCTTAATGACGGCGGCCCAAAACTCCGGCTCACCCTTACCCTTGCCCATTCGCGTTTCGGCCGGAATCGACGTCACCGACTTGTGCGGAAAGACCCGGATGTAAAGCCGGCCTTCACCACGCAAGAACTGGGCAACCGTCACGCGGCCGGCTTCCAGGGCCTCGGCCGACAGCCACCCGCCCTCAAGCGATTGCAGGCCGAATTCGCCAAAGCTCACGGTGTTGCCGCGGCACGCGTTGCCGCGCACACGGCCACGCTGCGTCTTGCGAAACTTCACCCGTTTGGGCATCTGCGGCATGATCGCCACCTCGTTAAACGTAAACCCGGATGCTCCGGTCTAGCCGCGTTACCCTTGGCCGCCGCCGCCTTGTTCGCCATCACGCCGCGGACCACGCCGACGTCGCCGGGCCGGCGCCGGGGCTTGCGAGTCCGTAGTCTCCTCGGACAAGTAATCCCCGTTGTTCACCCACACCTTGATGCCGATGTTCCCCTGCGCCGTGCTCGCTTCGGTGAATCCGTAGTCCACTTTCGCACGCAACGTCGACAGCGGAATGCTGCCCTGCATCGACTTCTCGCAGCGGGCCATTTCCGAACCGCCGAGCCGACCGGAGAGCTGCAGCTTGATCCCCTTGGCGCCGGCATCCATGCACTTTTCCATCGCCTGCTTCATCGTGCGGCGGAAACTCGCCCGCTTCTCGAGCTGCTCGGCGATTTCCTGGGCGACGATCTGCGGGTCGGTCTCGGGCCGGCCGACTTCGATCGTCTTGACCTCGATGACGCGCCGCGTCAGGTTCTGCAGCAACTCCGTCAGCTTGTCGATGTCCGCGCCCTTCTTGCCGATGATGACGCCGATCTTCGCCGACGCGATGGTGACGATCACCTTTTCGCGCGTCCGATCAATGCGGATCTTCGAAATCTGCGGGCGCTTCTTCTTGAGCAACCGCAGCACGAACGACCGGATCTTGTGGTCCTCGACCAACAGATCGCTGAAGTCGTTCTTGTTGGCGTACCACTGACTCGCCCAGCCGATCATGATTCCGGTACGGAACCCGGTCGGCCGAATCTTCTGACCCATTTGCCGTTCTCCAGGCTACTGAGCCGCCACCGGGGCCGGCGCCATGTTCGGGGCCGGCGTGGCCGGCGTCGTGACGGCAACCGGAGCCGCCGTCTTCGCTGTTTCTTCCACTTCCTCTTCGCCAATCGCGACATGCACGTGGCACATGCGGCGGAGGATCATATATGCAGTACCGCGGGCTCGCGGCATGATCCGCTTGAACATCGGGCCATCGTCGATCCGGGCCTCCTTGACGATCAAGTCTTCCGGCTCGCGAGCGCCGCGATCTTCCGCGTTGCCCATCGCACTCTTGAGCACGGCCTCGACCAGCCGGGCGCCGCGGTTCGGTGCGAACCGTAGAAGCTGCAGAGCCTCGTCCACGCTCTTATGGCGAATCAGCGCAGCGAACGGCCGGACCTTTCGGGCCGACATGTCCGCGTGCTTGTGGGTTGCTCGATATTCCATCTTCGCAGTCCTCAGTCATCCGTCCCCCGTCTTCAGTCAACCCAACTGGGGACTGCGGACTGGGAACTGGGGACTATTTATTTGCCTGGCGCTGCCGCCGCCTTTGCCTTGCCGCCGCTGTGTCCCTTGAACGTCCGCGTCGGCGCGAACTCGCCGAGCTTGTGGCCGACCATGTCTTCGGTCACGTACACCTTCAGGAACGCCTTGCCGTTGTGCACCAAAAAAGTCACACCGACAAAGTCGGGGTGAATCGTGCAATCGCGCGCCCACGTCTTGATCGGATCGCGGTTCCCGTTGGCGGCGCCCTTCTCGACCTTGGCGGCCACCTTCGGATCGATGTATGGGCCCTTCTTACGCGACCGACTCATGCCATCCTCCCGGCTTTTTCCCGGCAAATTCGCAGACAGACTGTTCTAGGTGCGTTCCGTTTTGCGACCAGTGCCATTCACTCAATTTGAATAGGACGCATGGGTCCCAAGAGACTCATGCGTCCTATTCACACCACCGAACTCATCAGCTACCCGAGTAGTGCGGGCCCGGCTTACGGCGCCGCACAATGGCCGACGCGCTTGGCTTTCGTTTCTTCCGCGTCTTGCCGCCCTTCGACAGAACGCCCGTCGGCGAACACGGATGGCGGCCGCCCTTGCTGCGCCCTTCGCCACCACCCATCGGGTGGCTCACCGGATTCTGCGCCACGCCGCGCTGGTGCGGCTTCTTGCCCTTCCAGCGATTGCGGCCCGCCTTGCCGAGGCTAATGTTCATGTGATCCGGATTCGACATCGCACCCAGGCTCGCCCGGCACGAAGTCGGGATGCGGCGAATCTCACCGCTCGGCAAAGTCAGCTGAGCCCAATCACCCTCGCGGTTCGTCAGCGTCGCGCTACAGCCAGCCGAGCGGCAGATCTGGCCGCCCCGGCCCGGCTGCATTTCAATGTTGTGGACCTGCATGCCCAGCGGGATGCGGCCGAGCGGCAAACAGTTGCCGATGCGCGGCTCCGCTTCCGGACCGTTGGCCACCGTGTCGCCAGCCTTCAAACCGTCCGGGGCCAGGATGTACGCCTTCTCGCCGTCGGTGTACTGGATCAAGGCAATGCGCGACGAGCGATTCGGATCGTATTCGATCGACAGCACGCTGGCAGCGACGCCGTCCTTCTTGTTCCGCTTGAAGTCAACCAGGCGGTACATCTGCTTGTGCCCGCCGCCGCGGAAACGGACGGTGATGACGCCCTGGTTGTTGCGGCCGCCCTTCTTCTTGCGCGGCACCAGCAACGACTTTTCCGGCTTATTCACGCGCGGCGTCGTGCACTCGGCGAAGTCGCTCACCGACCCGCCTCGGCGGCCCGCGGAAGTCGGCTTGTAGAATCGGATACCCATATTCACTCAACTCCGGTCGAATAGGACTCATCGGTCCCATAGGACCAATAAGTCCTATCAGATAAAGCGGCCCGCCCTGTCGGTTAGAAGAAGTCGATCTTATCGTCCATATGCAGCGTCACGACGGCCTTCTTCCAATCCGCCATTTGGCCCATCTTGAACTTGAAGCGCCGCTTCTTGCCGTGCCGAATCTGCGTGGTCACGTGCTCGACGCGCACGTCAAACATTTCCTGCACGGCGTTCTTGATGTCCGTCTTCGTCGCCGCGACATTCACCTGGAACGCGTAGGCGTTGTGCCGCGTGCTCTGGTGCGTGCCCTTTTCGGTCACGAGCGGTCGAAGCACGACCTGGTACGGTCGCAGTTCGATCCCCGGCTTGCCGGGCTTGTTCTCGAACCGCATCTTGTTCTTCCGGCGATACTTCACCGGACGCGGTCGTGTATTCATGACAAATACCCCAAACGTTTAGCGGGCGTCCCAACGGGACGTCCGAAACGATAGTCAAAATTAGCTCTTCTTGGCCCGCAGTGCGTCGAGCGCCGACCGAGTCAGCACCAGTTTCTTCGGCCGCAACACTTCATACGCGTTGAAGTCCGCGGCCGGCAGGACGCGAACGCCTTCCAGGTTCCGGGCCGACTGATAGACGATCGGATCGACCTTGTCCGTCCCGATCAACAAGGTCAGGTTCTTCTTCTTCGGCTTCTTCGGCGTCTCGCCCTCGGCAACCGGAGCGGGCACGGGGCCGGCGACATCGCGGAGGCCGATCAACTTCAAGATGCCGGCCATGTCCTTGGTCTTGACGGCCGTCAACCCGAAATCATCGACGACGATCGCGGCGTTGTCCTTGATCTTCGACAGCACTGCCATCCGCGTCGCGGCCCGGAGCGCTTGCTTCGGCAACTCGTAACGGTAGTCGCGTGGCTTCGGGCCCTTGGCAGTACCACCGCCTCGGCGCTTGTTCGTCCGCTTGGTACCGGCTCGGGCATTGCCGGTGCCCTTCTGGCGGAAGATCTTTTTGGTGCTGCCGGCGACCTGACCGCGACGAAGCGTGTGGTGCGTACCCTGGCGCGTGTTCGCCTCGTACATCATCACCGCTTCATGCATCAGACCAGGGCTGATCTTCCCGCCGAAGTCGGCGGCATCGACCGCGACCGCGCCGACTTCCTGGCCCTGGCGATTGAACACGGGCACGTTGAACGTGCCGGTCACGGTTTCGGTATGTGGCGAAGCCATCGCTCTGGTTCCTTACCAATCATCTACCATCAACGGGGCCGCCGTCCCAAAACGATGGGACGGCGGCCCCGGACGGTGAACAACTTTGTTTACGGCGCGGCCGGCGGAGGATCAACCCCCGGGGGCCATCACGCGAATCTTGATGTCGACGCCCGGCGGCAACGACAGTCCCTTGTTGAGCGCCTCGATCGTCTTCACGGTCGGCTGCAGGATGTCGATCAGCCGCTTGTGCGTGCGGATTTCGAACTGCTCACGCGACTTCCGGTCGATGTGCGGCGATCGCAACACCGTGTAGCGTTCAATCCGCGTCGGCAACGGGATCGGCCCGTGGACCTCAGCGCCAGTGCGTTTGGCCGTATCGACGATCTCGAGCGCGGTCCGATCGAGGGCCTCGTGATCGTACCCTTCCATCCGGATGCGGATGCGTTCGTTTTGCATGCCGGCCAACGACCTCCCGGATACCCGGGTGTTGAAGCTTTACTGCCACAATCGGGAAGCGTCTAAGTTAGCGACACTCCCGAATCGCGGCAACACGATCTGTGCGAAATATTGGCCTTGCTCCGATTACTCGCTGCTTTCGATCGCTTGCGACAGTTCTTCGCTGCTCAGCTGTAGTGACTGTACCAGCCATTCTCGCGCCATGCTCTTCTTCTTGTTGCCTTCCGACCAGGTAAAGGAGGAGCACGCGTGCAGTTCGAGGAAGCCGTCGCCACACCGTGGGCAGGTGTGTGCTTCGATTTTGCCGCCGGCGCCTTTGGGCGCCTCGGCAACCGCGGATTTGAACCCTTCAAGATCGCGTTCCGCCAGCCGGCCGACGATTGGATAAAGATCGATCAGGGGAATTGACTTAGCGATCCGCCGACGTATGTCCGCTTCACATGGCTCGCAGAACTTGCTTTTCTTGACGAGACTCACGGAAACAACAGCGGCGGAGATGACGGCGATCAGCCCGCCAACGACGGCCTCGAATGTCGCGATGACCTGAAGGGTATCGGCACTGATGTCACCGCCCGCATCGGGCGAATCGGCCGTGTAAGCCAACGACACCAGCCAAAGCAAAACGACGGCAAAGCCCATCGCAATCGCGGAAATCGTCGCCTCGATTCCCGGACTACGACATTTGCCCATTCGGCCAAAGAATCGCATGCAATACGCCGTTGTGGCGCCAGCCGCGAAGTAGACAAAGCCGAAATAGGCCAGTGCCCCAATTACGAGCACGATGGCCCCGATGAACGCCAAGGTGAATTCGTGACATTCTGGAAAACAGGTGAAATCCCCGGACCCGCAGTCGGAACACGTGGGGTATTTTTCCTTTTGAAAACGCCGCGGTCACGTGAATCGGTCGATATTCGGCCGTTTCACGTGACCGCCATGAACCATCACGCACAACTCGATGGCCTAAACGTTCAAGAAGAAGAAGTCTCCCGCCAGTGCCGCGTAGGGGCTCGTCTTGTCGGGTGTCAGTGCCGTACCGAGTGGCAGCCCCGGTGCGTTGGTCACGTCGGCCTTCATGACGACGACGGTCGTACCAGCGCTGCGCGACTTGATGCCAAAGCCGCTGCCACTGTTGGCGGTCTTCAGCCCCGACAGTGTTACTGAACCAATTGTGTCGGCGCAAATCTCACTATCCGCGAACGCCCAGTTGAGTGGATTGGCCGGGTCGGCGGTCGGCAGCGCGGTTGTCTTGAAACTGGTCAG
>DATANR010000350.1:0-2704 GCA_036266155.1 Gemmataceae bacterium
CGGTCATTTACAACCTGACTGCAAGTCTGCAGCCAGGACAGCTTCGCCTGGTCGTCGCTCGGCTGGGAGCGGGCAACGATTCGTTCATTGCCAACTTGTTCAATCAAGGTTCGGGGGTAGGCAGTGACGTGCTGGCGAACGCATCGCTTGTGATTTCCGGGCACGGCGGCGAAGGAAACGACATCCTGCGCGTCAATGCGCAGCACGATGTGGACGTGGCAATCGGGTCAGCCTTGGCCATCCTGATGGGCGGCGACTCGGGCCAGGATCAGATCATCGCCGAGTACCGTGGCGAAAATGCCGGCTCGGTGGCCTTCAACCAGCTCGACGGCGGCACCGGCAACGACTCGATCCTGGGGTCCCTTCGCGAGGACGTTGGGAGCACTGGCATTTCGTCGGCATCGGTTCAGGGTGACGATGGCGACGATGCCCTTGGCTTGTACATGTGGACCGAGCATCCACCGCTTCAAGCCCTGCTCGATGGCGGAGCCGGTGTCGACACGGCCGGGCATACCGCGAATGTCACTGTCGTCAACGTGCCGTGACCATCAACCTTAGACAACTCATCGCCCTGACTGGCGCGTTCTGCGTGAGCCGATCGCCCCCTTGAGCGCGGAGAAGCGGGCGAAGTTGAAAGAGACCCTCGTCGGCGCGGGATGGGTGTAACTCAACTCGTTTAGCGGTCGTCCTAACGGGACGACTCATCGAACCGCGCAGTTCCGGCACCCCTTTTGCTTTTCCCCTAGCTGCCGTGCTCCGGCGATTCCTATTCGACCTCAAGTTCCGAGGCGAAGAGGCCCGGTGGGCGGTTGGGGAAAAGCCATGTCTGAACAATCCATCATGTATGTCGCCTGGGCCGGGTTAGTCCTGTTGGCCATTCTGTGCCTGCCGATGAACTCCGTGCGCAAGTTTGTGTTAAGCCTGACCTCCTGGGCGCTCCGTCTGAGTTTGTTGGCCGTCCTGGGCGGCGGGGCGTACCTGTACTTCCGGCCCGCGGAAATGCCGGCCGAGGTTGCTAACACGGTTGCCGCTTCGCCGGAACTCGTCCGCCTGCTGCCCGATCCGGCTGCCTCGTACTTCAGCCTGTGCCTGGCATGCCTGATCGCCGCTCCGCTGGTGCCCATCATGGCAGCCCTCGACGTCGCCCGCATCCTCGCCGGCCGTCGCACCGCCCGCCTCGCTGCCATCGCCGACGGGCACCCGGTCGTCATGAGTGCCGCCACCCCGCCGCGCGAGCCGACTCGTGCCGCGGTCGTCGAGCAACCTGTCTATGCGCCGCCGCCCGAAACCACTCGGATTGTCACGCCGGTCTCGCGGCCCATTGACCGGCGAACGGCGAGCACGACCATCACCACGGCCCGGTACAACCTCCCGGTCGCTCCGGTGGGGCGCTAGGCATCGCCGTGCTCATTCTTCGATCAGCTTGAAATAGCCGTGCGCCATTCCGAGCCTCGAAGATTCATTTCACTGGTCACGATTGCGATACGTTCAGGCCCTCCCACCCCCCTGAACGTATTTCTCATAATTTGCCGTTGAGCGGCCGCCGCCGAGAAGCCAGGCGGGTGGTGGCAGAGGATTCGACGCAAGTTCAAACTGGATAATCTCTTCTGCTGATGAAACTCGGGCCGACGCTGTGCCTTGGATCGTAAGCAATCAACAAACAAACGTTAGACGATGGTGCTGTACAAGCGCCGGCGCGAACGAAATGGAGATGCGGATGGGCGGATCGTGGCGCTCCGAATCAAATCGTCGCCACCAACTCGCGCAAAAGATGCGGCACATGGACTTTGCCGGCGCTCATCGCGGCAAGTCCCCGATGTTCGGGATTCGATGGCCTCGGTATTTCAGCAACAGGTAATCGTAGGACCGCTGCAACATGAGCCGATCGGCGGCGCGCAGCCCGATCAAGGTTTGGCGCTCGTGCTCCGTCAACTTGCCGCACTGGTTTTTATCGAGAAGATTCGTCAACCGGCGTTCCGTCGCTGCCGGTAGTCGGCTTTCCGCCTTGCTCCAAAGATCGTCGTCGCCGAGGTCTTCGAGGGCCTCGAGTTCCGCCCGGTACTCAGGCGGGACCTTGTCCAGCGATGGCGTCGCGGCCGCGACAATGTGCGCCAGAGCCATTTCCATGGGTTGCTTCATCCCCTTGGCGGCACGGCGGACCCGTTCATAGACATCAGCCGGCAACTTCAACGTGAGCACGGATTGGCCCATAGTCCGTTCCTTTCAATCGCTGGATACCATCATACTCGCCAGCGATCATTGCGCCACCACCGCGAACGCAGCCTCCTCCCGAATCCGGCGTTCGATCCTGCGGACGCCATCCACAATGGCATTCTGTGTTACCGAGCCGCGCCCCAGCTGCGTCCCCTTTGTTTTCCTGTGCAGCTTCCTTGCCCGCCAGGTCGCATGTCACTCCCAGACGCGTTCAAAACTATTTGGCCCGACTCCCGCAGCGTCGGTACTTTTTTCAGGAGCGTCAGTACGACTTCCGGCTGACGAATGTGGAGAGGAAGGTGTAACGGGAGACTATGGCGTAAATCGTGGTCTTCAGACCAGATCGCTTAACAGCCTGTTGAAGTAATGCCTTCATTGCGCTAATCTTGTCCACGTGCAACGCTTCGCGTCGGGAGTCGAGCGATGGCGATGGGTAAGCGGAAGCCACAGCAAGAGTCGTTGTTCATTGCCACCGACCGCTTGATTCCGT
>DATANR010000351.1:0-7569 GCA_036266155.1 Gemmataceae bacterium
GAACACTCCCGCCTCCTGGCGCACAGCGTCCGATCACGGGCGTGATCGTCACCGTACGCCAAGAAACCCTGGGAGCGCTGCACTTCTCATTCGGCGGACCGTACCTCGGCAGGCGCTGCACTTCTCGTTCGGCGTTTACAGTTCTTTTCTCGCTATGAGATCCGACTGTTGTCAGTCTTTGAAAGTTAGGTCTGGTCGTGTGGGGGCTTCGGTAAAGCTGCCCGTACAATACATCATTGGAAGCTCCTGCTATCTTAGTCGGAGGTCCAGTCCGTTGAGCTCCTCACCTTGTCCCCCCGTCAGGTTCGCCCTGGTTGCCTTCCGGCTGCCCGCTGGCGGGTACGTTGGCCGTCGGGAAGCTCGTCGCGTCGAATTGCAGGCAGTAATCGAAGAAGCCAGGAGGCGCAAGATAACACACGTCTTGCTACCTGGGTGGACGTTCGTCTACTCGCAAGCTGAGTACCGCGATGGCCAGCCGCAGCAGGACATCGACTGGCTGGCGGCCGCCACGCGCGACCTTTGCTTCATCGGGCAACTCACTGTCCACTCCGAGAAGGCGAAGGAGTTCCGTTCGCCGCCTGCAGGACTAGGCGTTATCGCCATCGAGCGCGGCCAGGTCCTGCCCGCACGCATCCGGCAGTGGTTCGCCCAATCGGGGGCGGTCAAGGATCGCAATGACCTGTACGCCGCCCTGGCCGACGAGGTCTTCGGCGGCGCACGCTCGCTCACGTTGGGCGGCGTCCGCTTCCTGATCCTCGTTTGCGGGGAGAACAACTTCCTCACCAACCTGGGCCGGGATCTGACAATCCAACTGCGGCATGAGGCGCCGGGACAAACACTCGCCGACTTGCACGCCATCGATTACCAGGTCGCCTTCAACCCAGCACACACGGAGATGGGCAACGACGGCAAAATGCACCAGCGCTGGCGCTGGCTCAGCCGACCACACGCCGCCAACGCGGAGCGCCGCTGCCTGTTCGTCACAAACATCGAGGAGGGCGGCTCGCGGGCTCGCAGCATGTATGCCTGCCGCAACGAGCAGCCCGTCGAGTTGGACGCGAAGCAGGACTGGCCCGAGGAGCAACCGTGGATCATGGACGTGGTGGAAGGTTAATAGGCAACAATCATGCTTGAGAGGGGTGAGGGAATGGCCACGCAACAAGCCGTCAACGGCGGATCGCAGTTTTGCCGCGACTGCGGGGGCCCGATTCAGCCCCAGGGCGGTCTTTCGTGGTGCACGAACACGACGACGAACGGAATCCAGCAGGACCCGAAGGACGTCTGCCAGAACCTGACGAAGCGTGACCGCCAGTTCTGCGAACACTGCGGGAACCCCGTCGTGGGCCCTGTCCAATGCGGAAGCTGCCATCAACCCCCCACCAATCCATGAGTCGATGTGAGAGAATCCTTCATGAATATGAACGAGTGCGGCCTTGAGGTTCCATCCGAGATCGAAGCAGAGGCCGTTCGTCTTAGATGCGCCAAGGGCGTGAAATACGTCTACCGAGACGGTGCGTACGGGAGGAAGGGGCCGGCGGCGAGCATCGGTTGCCTGAAGGCGAGTCGGTTCCGATCCGGTGATCACGATCCGTTCAAGGTCGATCTGGGCGATGGCTGGGTGGCGTTCAGGTCGCCAAGTGTTTTGGCCGTCACCGCGGAGCCAGTACAGTTGCTCGACCAAGAGCTGCCGCCGCTGCCCGTGTCGCGGATCGGCAAGATCACGCGGCGCAGGAAGATTGACGGAACGCCGCTGGTCTTCCGGGTGGACGATCAGGAGCTGTTTGTTGCCCCGTCAAACCGGAGGAAGGCCTACCTACTTCAAAAGATCAGGATGGATGACGGCGAAGGGTTCGAGAAGGGACACTGGGAATACCGAATCGCTTACTACATGATCGGCCACAAGGACCGGGTGAAGGGCCGATGGGCGTTCGGACAGTTTGCACCGATCATGACTCCCGAAAACCTTGCCGCGATCGTTCAGCGGCTTCAGCAAAAAGGGTGGCTGGTGGACAGATCAACGGTCTGCTCGCTTTGAGGTTGACCTCTCGCGCAAACCGCGGATGGGGTATTCTCTTTATTTGGGGCGACGCCGCCCAAGCTGTGGTTGCGAGGAATTTTGCCAGACTCTTGGGAGAACAGTCTCCGTAAACGACTTGGTTCGGTTTCGCGGCATTCGATCTTGAATTTGAATCAGGGAGACGAGACTTGAGGTTATGAGGATCAATCCACATCGTCAGCGACCCCGCGTCTCTCGCCGCCACAGTCCCCCCGCACCCACCCAATTCTCGCCGCCGCCATGGCGTTGCCCAGCGTGGATCGCCTGTTCGCAGCGCGTTTCCGCTTGGATGTTGACGGGTTCCTCGACATTGAACGCTCGCCGGAATTGTTTCGCGCCGAACATCTCTTTCAGGAACCCGTCGCCCTCATCGTCGCCCCGCCGTGGATGGGCAAGACGTACGTGGCCAGGCGCATCGACGCCGCCGTCCGCGGGCTCACTGACTCCGGCGGGTTTGGTCAATACGTCTGCTTGACCGAACTTGGGCTCCAAGGAAGCGAGCGATCTCTCCCCCCTCCATGGTGGAAAGATTGGGGAATGGAAGCACCGGCCCGCCCGGCCTGCTGGATCGTCGACGCACTGGACGAAGGGGAGTCGCGATTTGGCGGAGTGAGCGAACGGATCCTGCGCGAGGTGGAAACATTGGACGATGAGCACCGGGCCCAGCTCCGGCTCCTCATCTTCTCGCGTCAACGGGACTGGCTGGGGCGCTTTAGGTCGCAACTCGGTGAGGCCTATCGCCTCGGCCCATTTCAGGCCCACCCCGAGTTCATGCTCGCCCCGGTCGACGCGCGCGGCGCGCGGGCCATTGTCGGCACCGACGCCTCGTTCACGAAGGTTACCAGCCTCATCCGTCAATACGACTTGCAGCCAGTTGCCGGTTACCCAGTGGTGCTCTCGTATCTGCGCGACCGGACGGGGACGGCGGGGCTGAGTGTCGTCAGTGTATGGCGAGAGATTCTGTCTCACCTGCTCGACGAACCGGATCGAGCCAGGGGGCGGCTGCTGTCGGAGCCGGAGGACCGGTTCGTGGCCGCGGCGCGAATCGCCGCCATCCTCGCGTTGACGCGGGGTCAGCAGATCTCCCTCCGGAGCGTCGGCCCGGACATCCCCACGATCCCGGACCTCTTCCCGTACGCAGAGTCAGAGCTGCGCCAGGCGGCCCGGGAAGTCTGCGACGTCGGCCCCTTTGTAGCCACGGCCGAGGATGGCTACCGATTCTCCCAGCAGAACGTGAGCGACTGGTTCGCGGCGTTCGGGCTGTCTCGTCTGCGTCTCGGCCCGCTCCGCTCGGTTCTCTGTGACGCCACGGGGCGCGTCTGGCCAAGGCACCGGGAACTCGTGCCGCTGCTCGCGCGAATCAGCGTTGCTCCCGAAGTTCGCCAGTGGGCCGGCGGCATCGACTCCGGCATCCCGTCCGACCTCATTGGCGTGTCGCTGCAGGAGTGTCTTGCAATCCTCGACCGAATCGAAGGCATGGCAATCTCGGCCCCGTCCTCGATTCGACTGTTCAACACCGAGCTCAATCGGCTCAAGGTTCCTGGTTTGGGTGAGGAGCTGGCAAGGCGTCTCGGCGACCCGGCGCGACAGCCTGCGGCGAAGGAGCTACTGATCGATGTTGCACTGGCGACGGATCCGGTTCTCTGTCTCGAACCGGCAGTGAAGGTCATTGCAGATTCGAGCCTGCCGTCGAGCCTGCGGACGCGGGCGATCCTCCTCCTTCAAATGCATGGCGGCATCGCGCACTTTCGGGAACTCGCCGAACCCATCGGGAGAGCCAGAGGGACTTCCCGCACGGAGGACCAGCTCCGAGCCTCCGTCATCCGAGCGCTTGTGGAGCGAGGCCACTGGTCGATTCCGGAGGCCGCGCTCCATGCCCCGGCTACCGAGCACCTGTGCGTGGACGACCGTTCGACACTTCTCCGCTTCATCCACGACGAGATGACGGCGGACGACGCCCGTCAATTCTTGCGCGAGCCCACGCGCTACAGACCCGTTCTGGGCGCCCTGGGTGTCGGCTTCCTGCACCAAGACCTCTGGGAGAGGGCACAGGGCCGCCTTCTGGCCGAAGACCGTCTGAGTGACTCCGACGCTACGCTTCTGACCGACATGGTTCTCGGCGAGCCGGATCGCGACCGGCGGATTCGGCTTGGACTCAATCTTCCGGATCGGATTCTTGAGTGGCCTTCCGTCCGGCGCCGGCTCTACGAGTTTGGCATCCGCGAGCACATGGCCAATCCCGATAACCGGGAGTGGTCGTACGTCCTGCGTCCAGGCGACCTGGACTGGCTGTTTGATCGAGCGTGCGGCGAGTGGTCCGCGGTTCGAATGGTGTGGCAGGACTTGCACCTATTGACGATCATCACGGAGCGTCACGGTGGCCTCCCCGTCGAGAGGCGAACGGAGATCTGGACCGCCCTCGACGCTCGATTCCCCGACCTCCGCCAAGAATGGGACCGGAGCACCGCGGCGGCCCAGGAGGGGTACATCCGCCACCAGCAGCGGATTGAGGAGCTTCAGCGCGAGTACCCTACGCACGCCCTCAGCGATGTCGTTGAGCGGCTCCTGGGAGAAGCGGCACTGGGGGCGGCGGAACGGATGCACGAACTCGCGTACGCGTGCTTTTACCCTCAGGCCATCGGCGGCCGGATTGAAGGCAGTTGGGAGGGACTCGACGGCTCACTTCGCACTCGAGTCCGTGCGGCCTTTCGGGTCGGCCTGGACGAGGGTGAGCCGACGCTGATCCCGGACGGGCCGGAGTGCCCGGCAGAAATCGCGGCCGAGTCAGTGGCCTTCGCAGAGGTGTTGTGTGATCAGGAACACCCGAACTGGGGCACTCCCGCGCTGGTCCGCCGCTGGCTCCCCGCAACTTGCCATGCGTTCTCTCAGCAGACCCTGGATGTGGTCAGGCGTTGCGCCCACGCGGACCCAGCCGCCACACGTTCGATCTTCCTGTCGGCGGCGGAGCGGGAACTGCGAACCGGATCGTCCTTCGGCGTCCGCGTTCGGGAGGCCCCCGTCGAGTGGTGGGATGGCGACCTTGCCGCCCAAGTGACCGCCTGGACCGAGGAAGAGGCCTTCCATCCCGAGGCGCGGGCACATCTGCTTGAGCTGTTGGTCCTGCGCGGGCGGCCCGAGGCCGGTCCCATTGCCGCCAGATGGGCGCTAAACTCCTTGGGAAAGGAGAACGCAACACTTCGCCGTGTCGGCCTGAATGTTTTCCTGCACCTGGAGCCGCTCGTTGCGTGGCCAAGTGTGGAGACTGACTACGCCGCGCGTGGCACCGACTCGCTCCGCGAGTTGTCGGTCCTCTATTCCCCCCACTGCCCGATCCGGGTCAACCTAGGAGCCTGGCCCATACCCCTCCTTGAGGCGCTGGCCCGGATGCTGGTTGCTTCATTCCCGCTCGCAGACGACCCCGACACCGAGCACAGAATCCAGTCGGTGACCGCAGAATCTGAACTCCGGCGAGTCCGCGACGACGTGATCTATCGACTCTTCGCTCATGACGAGTCCGCGGGCAAAGAAGGGGTGAGGCGGTTGGCCGATACTGACGGCGGTCTCGCCGAACGGATCCGTGGGTATCAGGCCCGAGCGGAGGCGCAGGAAGTACTCGGTGATTTGCCGCCCGTCACCGGGGAAGGATCCGCAGTGTCCGTAGACGAGGCGGTGCGTGTCTTAGGGTCGCGGGATTACCGGCTCATCCGCGCGGACGATGATCTTTTCGCCGCCATACTTGAGGTGCTTGCCGCCGTGGAACTTGACGTCGCGGCCGACTTGGCGATGCTCTACGGCGCTCCGCCACGTGGCCGGGATCGCGAAGCCAGACGCGAGCGGCTCCATCTGGAGGAGGACGCACTGCAGACATACATTCGACGCAGGCTCGTCGATCTCCTGCCGCACCGTGTCCGGAGCCCGAGGGTCTCGGCTCCGTCCTTCGAGGCACTACGAGAGGATCAAGTGGGATACCGCCGCCGCGTTGACCTGCGTGTTCTGGCCCCGACTGCGGACGGGACACGGCTCGCGACCGTCATCGTGGAGGTCAAGTGGTCGGATAACTCCGACATGGCGACCGGATTGCCTGAACAGCTCGGCCGAAAGTACCTCGTCGGGGAGCAGAGGACGCACGGCATCTACCTGGTGGGTTGGGTGGGTGAATGGTCTCGCAAGGGACATGGCAGCGATCGTGACCGATCGCATCTGGAAGCATTCTTGCGTGAGCAGAGAGACCAGTACGTTCAGACAGAGGGCGCCGGGCTGACGATTGAGCCGGTCGTGTTAAACCTAACTTGGCGCGAGCCCACATCGGAGGCCCCACATCACTGAGATAACTCGGCGACGATCTCCAGCACCATCGGCGTGATCATGATTGTCGTTGGGTCTGCCTCGGCGGCCCGGAATTCACTCAGCACGCTTTCCACCCACGTCGGATCGACGCGGCCGAGTTCCAGCAACCGGTCGGGGTACACCTCCATGAACGTGGACGGCCATTGCCACATGTGGTCACGCGGGCGGACACAGAACACGCGGGGGCGGGCATCGCGGATGACGAATCCTGTGTTCGTCAGGTGACCATCCAATTTCGGGGCGATATTCGGTTCTCCACCGGTCGCGCGCCAACTGGCCATCACTTCCCGGACGAACTCGGCCAGCATCGTGCGTGGCGGGGCCGTTTGCCAAGTCGCGTAGTCCACGTACTCGTGAAAAACGGCGACGCCGCCCGGCTTCATGGCCGCGGCAATCTTCTCGACGAGGCGCCTGGGCGAATTGACGAAGCAGGCAACCCAACGGCACCAAGTGGCATCCATGTTGCTTGCCGGAAGCGAATCGTCCATTGATTCCGGTGGTCGGAACCCAAATCGCCCGTTCCACATCGCCTTCTTCACCTCCCTCCTACACGCAAAAGCTGTTTGAAGGCGATGTCAGTTGCCGGCCGCGTGTTCGCATTCGATGGCTTCGCTGGGGAAAATTTGGGGAAAGCCTTGGCCCGCTCAACCCAACGCCGGTACAGCGCGATTGAGGTGGTTACTCGCTAGATCTGCAAGAATCTGGGGAAAAGAGTGCCGCCGCAGTGCCAGCCCGATGTGGTCATGGGCGAGACGCTCTAGCCGCAGAATCAGACCGGCCGAACGCCGCCGGAGCCGTGGGAGTTGCGTGGCGAATGTCAGCGCGCCGAGGAGGACCAAAGCCCCCCAACCGGCGACCACGGCGCGGACGCCGATGGGCCCGGCGAGCCACCCGGCCAGCAGGCTACCGAACGGGGCCGCACCCTGGAACGCCATCCCGAAGTAGCTCATCACCCGACCCCGCTTGTCTTCGTCCACCATCGTCTGGATAAGCGTGTTCGCGGCGGCCATCTGCACCATCATCCCAGCGCTGACGCCTCCGACAGAAGTGTCTTTTGACATAAGTCATTATTATTCATGATTTTATGGATGTTTTTCTCTTGACGGTCCCCGTCGCTGTTCATATCATAACCGTATGCCAAGCATGGAGTTAGCTCACGCATGCGC
>DATANR010000352.1:0-2938 GCA_036266155.1 Gemmataceae bacterium
CGATCCATACGAAGCAATCCAAATGAGCACGATGGATGACGAGGGATGCCCCAATTGCCCCGACTTCGAAGGAGATGAGTAATGGGACGCGTGAGTGACCTGATGATTTACTATCTCGTCGTGATGGTCCTGCTCAGGCCCAACTCCAGCATCTTTAGTTGGGTGGCCTTGAGCAAGCGACTGAAGATGGAAAAGGATCAAGCGAGCCGAGCGGTAGGTCGGCTTGAGCAATCCTTCGGAAAACTGGTTGAACACAGAGCCGGCCGGCTCGCGATTACGACGAGAGGCAAAGAGGTTTTCGTCCCGATCCAACACCTGTACCGCTTGCGCGAGTCGCCCGACGATGTAGACAAAACCCTCGTAACAGTCGAGCTAGGCGACGGCCTGGAAGATTGGCTGCTGCCGGTCATTCTGTCCCGACTTCTCGAAGACTTCGGCCCGAATGTCGTGCTACGGTTCTGCCCGCTCGACCGGGCAAATGTCCGGGCGAATATCGCCGAAGGCCGTACTGCGCTCGGCTGCGCCATCGAGACGGCGGACGATATGGCGAGCGAATTGGTGGAGTCCGGCATCGTGTGGCGGTTGATCGTGCCTGCGGGGTATCGCCTAGCCAATCTGGTACCCGGCGAGAAACCTCAAGTCGGCGATGTCGACCGGGTGTTTGTCGTCTACGGGATGCCGGCATCCGGCGTGGACGAGTTTGTGCAACATGTGCCGAAGTCAGGCGTTGTCGAGTGCAGTAATCTCAACGCGGTCAAGTCGTGCGTGAAGGCTGGCCACGGCGTCGGAATTGTGCCGGCCTTTGTTGATCCGCCCGAAGGCGGCCGGTCCATCGCATTGACCGACTTGCCGACACTGCGCGTCGCACTGTACCTCCCCCGGGACATCGAGTCAGTCAGCGACGCGGTCAACGCTGTCCTTCATGCGATACGGGGCATGCTCGCTGAAACCACTCGGGTAGCTGCCGACGCGGATCAGGTGGAACAGGATCATCTGGCGGTTGAAGAGGATGAGTTGGCCGTCATGCCCGAGGATGCAAAATGAACCCTCAGCTTGCAGCGTTGTTAGATACGGTGATCCTTCTGCTCAGCACGCAAGACGGGCTGACCTTGCGGCAGCTTATGAGTGGGATTTTTTGCATGGGGGAGACAGGCGGGGGGAAGTCCACGACATTTGGTGCTCAACTTAGGGCCGCATTACTCCGGACACGGGCCGGATTCATCGTCTTCACTGCAAAGGTCGGTGACGCAGCGGATTGGATCCGGGCATGCATACGCGAAGGACGGGAATCGGACGTCCGGGTCTTCGGACCCGGCCAGCCCTATAGGTTCGCGGCCTTGGACTACCTTTACAAAGCTGCGGGCACCCGCGGCGCGGCAATGACGGACAACGTCCTCGCGGCTCTGGAGGGGTTGCTACAGATTCTTGGCAACGGCGGTAACGTTCGTGGGACGGAACCGTTCTGGCATCGGGCCGCGTTCCAACTTTTGGGTGCTGCTATCGACCTGCTGGGACTGGCGGGAAAGGCGATCTCGTGGCAGGGAATCAACCGTCTAATTGCTTCGGCGCCAGAGAATTCGGAGCAGGTACGATCGGCGATTTGGCAGAAGGAGTCCGAGACGAACGCGACGATCGATTTGGCTACAAGTCGGCGCGATCTGACTTCTAGCCAAGCTACGGACCTGGGTGCGGCGGTGGAGTACTGGCTGAACACCTTCCCGCGTATGGATCCGAAAACCCGGTCGGGAGTGGTAACCACGGTTGAGAGCATTACTTACCCGTTTTGCCGCGGTCTTCTTGCGGAGCTATTCAGCCCTGGCGGTGAGCAACTCACCCCAGAGGACTCGTTCGACGGCCGCATCCTCATCATCGACACGCCGGTCAAGGAGTTCCTCGATGTCGGCCTATTCGCCAGCGTGCTTTGGGCTTTGACCTGGATGCGTGCCGCCGAGCGCCGCGATCGAACTCGGTTTCCCAAGCCAGTGGTGACGTGGGCGGATGAGGCGCACTCCATCGTGACTCCCTATCACGCCTTGTTTCAAGCGACGGCCCGGAGCGCTGACATCGTCTCAGTGTATCTGACGCAGAACAAGGATAGCCTGCGGTCCCGGTTTTCCGGGCCGACAGGAGAGGCCGAGGTCGAAGCTCTGCTGGGCAATCTCGCGACGAAGGTGTTCCTGAGCAACGCTCATTCCGCAACGAACGTCTGGGCCGCCACGCTGTGCGGTGAAACTTGGGCGACCCGATCCAACGTCACCGCTTCGCTCGGCGGCGAGGGCAGTACGTCGTCAAGCACGGTGGAAATGAAGAGGCACTTGATCGAGCCGATCGAGTTTATGCGACTCAAGAAACGCGGCGCAGACGGGATCGCGGAAGGGGTCGTATTCAGGAGCGGCGAACCCTTCAAGGCGTCAGGCATGAACCACCTGAAGGTGGCCTTCCAAGCCATCGACGAGTGAATCCTAAACGGAGCAAGCAATGTCGTCCCCGTTCACGACCGAGTTGAATCAGACGTGTGAAAGCGCCTTGCTCAAGACAGCGGCGTTCATGCCGGCACAGTGGAAGCAGGTTTTCGCTGCCGTGAAAATGCTCTTCGAAGAAGCACTATGTTGGTTCACAGTCGCAACGGAAATGTGCTGTCGACGTCGATTCGGCCTCCGGGCACTGTCACTGTTCCAGGTGGTCCAGTTAGTGATGTTCGGGCTGATGTTCGCGATTGGTTTGGGAGGGTTGCATTTTGATCCGCTCTATTCGGCCTTCAGCCTGCTAGCGGCAGGGCTTGCGGTGTACCACTTTTACGAGGCTCGGAAATGGGAACGAGGGACCGGGGCCTGGCGGCATACCTATGCAGAAGGCGACCCGCATCCGGAGTTCTGGGGCCGGCTGGTTGCGGTGGCCGAGAAGGTTGGGCTGGATGCGGACAAGTGTCTCACAACCG
>DATANR010000353.1:0-19478 GCA_036266155.1 Gemmataceae bacterium
TCAACCCCACCTACCCGGAGATTCGATTCTCCCCCGTGTACCGGTCTTCCTCCCCTTGCCTCAACTGGGAGCTCCGGCATGGGCCGCTTGTTTCTCCGTGCTTCACTCCTCGCCGTCTTTGCCGGCTGCCAGGCTACTTCGCCCGAGCCGCCCCGGCCCCCGCTCCCTGCACCATCCACGACCGTACGGAAACCCGCTTCGGCCGTCGAGCCGCCGCCAACGCCACCTGTGACAGCAAAGCCGGTAGCGCGAAGTATCCCCGCACCGATCGAAGAAGAACCGCTCGGTCGCGCCGCGGACTGTCTTGAACGCGGCGATCTGCCGGCCGCGGCTCGGCACCTGGAAAAGCACGTTGTCCAGCATCCCGATCAGGTCGTCTTCCGGGCTCAGCTCGGCGACCTGCTTGTTCGCTTGGAGCAGTTACCGGAGGCGCAGGCCCATTTCGAAACGGCGGCAGCCCAGGCGCAGGACGGCCCGCCGATTGTGCGGAAGGAACTGGTCCATTACCACACGCGGCTGATGGAGATCGCGCAACTGCGCGAAGATGAGTACGCGGAGCGGCTGCACCGCGGCATCGGTCTTTATCTGGTGGCTACCGGCCTCGTGTCACGGAGCGCCGACGCGGCCGACGTGGAACGGTTGATGTGCAAGGCCGCGGCAGCCCTGGTCGAAGCTCAAGCGAAGCGTCCCGACGACGCGCGACCAGCGTGGTACTTGTACCGCGTGTGGACGTATCTGGAACAGCCGCGGCCAGCCGCGAAGGCCCTTCAACAGGCCGTCGCCGCTGCCCCCTTCTCGTTTCTCACGCCGACGGAGTCCCGCGAACTGGCAATGGCCAAGGGGACAGGGGTCAGGGGTCAGGGGTCAGCAATCAGCAAAGACAATACCCTGACCCCTGACCCCTGACCCCTGACCCCTGACCCCTGACCCCTGGCTCGCGTGGATTACACGCTCATCTTGATCGGCTCGGGTTCCCTCGTGTGCCTGATGCCCTTGGCGCTATACCTGCTGTACTTGTCCCATTTGAATGGCCGGACACCGCCGACACTGGTGCCTGGGCCCTGGGACTTCGCATCTGTCCTTTTCGGCTTGTCCGGCTTTTTGATCTTATTGGGTCCGTTGCTGATCACCTTGGTCGATTCGTCGTGGCGTGGTCATGCGTACGGCGGCTGGGCGGACATGAAGTCGGTCGGGCGAAATGAGGCTCTGATCGGCTCATTGATGGCGATCGGCTATCTAGTTCTGGTTTCCTCTGGCATCTGGTATATAGTCCGAGTCCGGCGGCCCGTGACGGCGATTTACAACGTCGCCGCGGTTCATGTCGAAAACGCGCTGGTGACCTTACTCGATGACCTCGGCTATTCCTGGCGTCGTGCGAACGGGCAAGTGGAGATTGGCATCAACAAGATCGCGGATGCGGCCGCCCCGCCAACGCGGTTCTTCGCGCATGAAACGGCAACGGTGCGCGTCGACCCGTTCCCGGCGACCGCGCATGCCACGCTGCGTTGGGGCGGCGTCGCCGACGGCGTTCGCCGCGACGTCGAGACCGGCCTGCCGAACGCACTGGCCGCCTTCGCCGGCCCCCGAAGTCCGGTGGCGGGCTGGATGTTCACCGCCGCCGTGTCGGTATTGATCGTCATGCTGCTTTGGCTGGTTGTGCTGATTTACATTGTGATGACCCCGACGACGAATTGAGCGGACAGCCGGCTTGCAACTGATGTGCACCCGGTTGACGCGTCGGTCGCCCAGCCGGACGTCCTTTCTCGCGACCGTCGCTGCCTTCATTTGCCGATTCTTCAAGCGGAACGGAATCCCTGGATCCTGGGCGCTTTCGCGTCCCGACCCGGCGAAAGGAATCCCAATGAAGAAGCTCCTCCTGGTGGCGGCGGCCGTGGCCGCCCTGATGGTCTCGGCCAAGCCGGCCGCGGCCCAGGCCCCAGCTCAGGCCGGCCAAGCTGGCTGTGCCGAGTGCAACGATCCCGGCGCCGGCGGTTACGGCTACGGCGGGTTCATGGGCAAGGGCAAGTCAGGCTGGCTGAGCGGCAAGCTGCACGGCCTCTTCAGCAACCATCACGGCAACCCGCCGCAAATGCTGCCGACGGGCACGGGCGGCCAGCTCGTGTTCCCACAGAACCCATTCATCCGCGGGCCGCGCGACTACTTCATGTGGGATGAACGCTAATCGCGCGAACCCCTCATGAACCCGGGCTGTCCGTCGGCGCACCGCCCGGACAGCCCGGAGTGTTTTCATGGCTTCGGATAAACAAAAACGCAAGTCCGCGCATGCCGCTCGGCCACGCAAACCTGGGTCGCCACATCCCGACGGCGATCGCCGACATCGCGGTGGCTATACCGCCGATCAGGGAGCCAGGGATAAGAAGGCTCGGCGGGAGTTTCCTGGCATACCACTGAAGTAGGACAGGTTTCCAACCTGTCCCGTTGACGGGTCAGGTTGGAAACCTGACGTACATAAGCACACCGGGCCGTCCCCGGCGACAATTGGGGACGGCCCGGTGGGGCGCGATTTAATTGGTAGGGCGTTCCAGCAACAGGTCTCGGTAAACTACCGAGTTGGTGTCGGGCAGTTCCCGCCCGCTCAGGTGCTGCCCGTCGTGTAGTATCCCTGACGGTAATACACCGGCGGCGCGACCGCCGCGGCACGGCCGACCGACTCGGTCGCCCGAACTTCCTTGTCCAACGCCGCGTACTTCACGAGCGTTTGCGACAGCTCCTCACGGGTCAAATCCCCCGACAGGTTGTATGCCTGCGTGGTGCCCGCCTTGTCGCTGATGACCAAGCCTTTGTTCGTCACCTCGAATGCGGTCGCGAGCGCACGGCCGGCCGTCGTGTCCGTGTCGGCGTAAACGCACACGAACTTGTTGGCGAGCAGCTTGTTGATTTCCGGGTCGATCGACCCACTCTTCACGATTTTCGCCCAGCCATCCTTGCCACTGCCAACGAATACGGCCATCGGCTTTTTGATCGCTTGCACGCGCGTCTGGGCGGCTGCGTAATCATTCAGCCAGGTCGGTTCGGTAGCCAGATTGGCGGGCGTCATCCCCGCGGCCAGCGCGGCCGCGACCATCATGGTAAATATCAAGGTGCGAATCCTGTGGTGTGTTGAGAAGGGCGGTGAAACCGTTCACCTCAAGGGCGCCGCTCTGGACGAACGAGAGGGGAAAGCGGTGCTGTCCGCCCATGCGGACAGCACACCCTTGCGACGATTGACAATGGGGCTAGGTGAAAAAACGGAAGAACTTACTTGCAGGTGCCGCAGCCGCTGCTGTAGCCACAGCTCGTGCCGCAGCCACCGCCCCAGCCGCACTTCGACATGAAGCAGCAGCCGTGGCCGTGGCTCGTGCCGCAAGCGGGTTGGGCACACGGGGCCGGAGCGCAGCCGGTCGAGTGACCGCAGCCGCCGCCCCAACCGCACTTCGACATGAAGCAGCAGCCGTGGCTGGTGCCACAACCGGTGTTGCAGCCCGTGTTGCATGGGCTGTAGCAGCCGGTGCCGCAGGTGTTGCAGTTGTTGCCGCCCATGTAAACGGGCGCAGCCATCATCGGCGGGGCCGGAGCAGCACCCGGAGCCGCCGGGGCGGCCTTCGGAGCGTCCGTCTTCTGTGCCACCTCAACGTCCGCGTGAGCAATCAGCGCCTGCGTCAGTTCGCTGCGGCTAATGGTGCCCGCGGCGGCGTACGACTGGGTGGTGCCCTTGCGATCGCTCAGCACGACGCCCAGGTTGCCGACCTGGAAAGCGCCAGCCAGCGTCTTGCCAGCGGCGGTCGACGAATCAACGTACAAACAAACAAATTTCTCATTCAAGAGCTTGGTGACGGCCGGGTCGAACCCGTCGCGCACCACCGATTCCCAACCCGCCTTCCCGCTGGCCACGAAAACGGCCATCGGCTTGCTGTCAACGCTGACCTTGGCCCGGGCGGCCGTATAGTCATTCATCCAGGCTGGGCTCGGGGACAGGGTGCCCATGGTCAGGGCAACCAACGTCATAGCGGTGTACATCTCGGTGTCCTTTCGTGGTGCTAGTCAATGTCGCCTTTCCTGGCGACCCGCGAGTCGGGTCGGCAAGATTCGCACTTTTGTAACCTCGATTTTGCCGTTGGGCAACCCTTTGGAACCCCTTGTGACCAAAATAATCGACATTATAGCTCTTGTCAGAGTGTTCCTATTGACGCAAATAGACGTTTTTATACATCTAAATGTCTTGATGAATCCGGGAGTCTGGTGAAGCTGCGGGATTTGTGTGAGACGAAGGCGGGCGGCGAGATGGTCGCGTTTCAGCGCATGCCGGCAAAACATAGGTAAAATGGCAGGTTTGCGGCGACTTGCGCGCAATTTCAAAATCAGTTTTGCTGACGCGAAAAACCGTCGGCGGACGCTCCCGGAGGCCGCGCATTCGGACCGTCCGTTACAACCAGATTTTCTCCGGCTACAATGTCAGAACCCACCTCCCACGGACCCTCGCCAGGAAGTACCGCGTGTCCGACGCTGCCGTCGATCCGGCCAACCTGCCGCCAGCTGAGAAAGTGAAGACTTTCCCACCGACGCCCGGCGTCTACCTGATGAAGGATGCCGACGGGAAGGTGATTTACGTCGGAAAGGCGAAAAACCTGCGGAATCGAGCGGGTTCTTACTTCACAATCCAGGCCGCCGAGGACCGCCGCACGGCCGAGCTGGTCAAGCACATCGTGGATATCGACTTCATTCCGACCGAAACGGAGGTCGACGCGCTGCTCCGCGAGGCCCGTCTTGTCAAGGACGTTCGCCCACGTTTCAACACCGATTTGAAAGACGATAAGACCTTTCCCTACCTTCAGATACGCATCCGCGAGGAGTATCCCCGTGTCGAGTTCACGCGTAAGCCGGGGCGACGTGGAGTAAAACTCTACGGACCTTTCACGAACGCACGAAACCTGCGGGCTGCAATCCAGGTCCTCCAACGCGTGTTTCAGTTTCGGACGTGTTCGTTAGACATTCGCTCAAATGACGAGCGCTGGCGCTGGTTCCGGCCGTGCTTGCTGCACAGCATCCGCCAATGCACCGCCCCCTGCAACTTCCGCGTCAGCCGAGAGGACTATCGCAAGCAGATTCGATCGTTGCGCCTGATCCTGGAAGGCAAGAAGGCTCGCCTCATCCGCGAGATGACCGCCGACATGGAGCAGGCGAGCGCTAATCTCCAATTTGAGAAGGCGGCCAAGATCCGCGACGAGATGGCGGCCCTCTCCAAGCTCGAACTCAGGGGCGACGTCGACAAGGACGTGCAGCCGGAGGTCTTTCACATCGACCCCAAGAAGGGCCTGCTCGGTTTGAAGAAGGTCCTGGGTCTACCCGAACTTCCGCGATCCATCGAAGGCATCGACATCGCCCACCTGGGCGGCGAGGACACCGTCGCTTCGCTGGTCGCCTTCCTCGACGGATTGCCATTCAAACAAGGCTACCGGCGTTTCAAGATCAGGAGCGTGGAAGGAGTCGATGACTTCGCCTCGATGCGCGAGGTCGTGAGTCGGCGCTTTTCAAATCACAATCGCGATGAGTGGGGTACGCCCGATTTGGTGCTGATCGACGGCGGCAAGGGCCAACTCAGCGCCGCGGTGGATGCCTTCCGCTCGCTCGGCATCGAGCCGCCGACGCTGATCTCATTGGCCAAACAAGAAGAAGAGATCTTTCGACCGGGTGAAAGCGAGCCGATCAAGCTAAGCCGGCACTCGGCGGCCTTGCGGCTTTTGCAATTTGTCCGCGACGAGTCGCACCGGTTCGCGCAGCATTACCACCACACGTTGCGGAAGAGGCGGATGCGGGACGAAATGGAGGGGTAATCCTACGGCCACCGTCCGGCGCGCACCTGCGGCGCCAGCGTGTCCCACACGCGGACCGTGTGGTCGCCGGAACCCGAAATGAGCCGCGTGCCATCCGGTGTAAACGCAACCGAGTGAACATAGCCGTCGTGTCCACGCAACTCGGCCACTTCGCGGAAGCTGGCCGTGTCCCAGAGTCGCACCGAGTTGTCGAGACATCCGCAGGCGAGCCGCGTCCCGTCCGTGGTGAACGCGAGGCCGTAAACCTTACCCGGATGCCGCAACACCGCCGCCTCGCTCCAGTTCGACGTGTTCCAGACACGCGCCGTGCCGTCGATCGATCCCGAAACGAGACTGCCGCCGTCCGGACTGAAGGCGACGGCATACGTCGCGTTGGTGTGACCCGCCAATTTGGCAACGACGCTCTTGGACGCCATGTCCCAGATCCAAACCAGCTTGTCCTCGGACGCGGCCGCCAGCCAGCGGCCGTCCTTGCTGAACGCTACGTCGCGGACCGAATCGCCAATCGGGCCAAGTTGGACAGCCAATTCGTTGGTCGCAACGTCCCAGATGCCCACTCGATCGCCGCCGAGTCCGCTGGCGAGCATCTTGCCATCGTGACTGAATGCAAGTCGCGTGTCGCGCCAATGGTCTGATTCGGCATGCCAGCGCCGGACTTCCTTCCCGGCCTCGACGTCCCACAAATAGATCGTGTCACGACCCTTGCGTATCGTGTCCCGCGTTCGGCTCGCCAGTAATTTGCCGTCCGGGTGAAACGCGACCGACGTCACGACGATATCTTTTCCAATCCCGTGGTCGAGCGTGGCGAGCACTCGGCCACTCGTCGCCTCCCAGATGCGAACGGTACCGTCCCACGACGCCGACGCGACGCGCTCGCCATCCGGATGGACGGCGACCGAATACACGTAGCTTTGATGTCCCTTGAGTACGCCGTTGGCCTCGATGAGCCGGGCATCCCAAACGCGGATCGTGCCGTCATTGGCCGTCGAAATGAGATTCTTGCCGTCCGCCGTATAGGCGACGCCAACCACCTCATTCGTATGGCCATGCAGCACTTCAACCGGCTCGCCCGTCACGGCATCCCAGACACGCAAAGTGTGATCCTGCGATGCCGACGCCAGCCGCCGGCCATCCGGACTGAACGCGAGCTTGTAAATCCAGCCGCGATGGCCTTTCATCGTTTCGATCGGCTTGCCGGTCTTCACGTCCCACAGTCGCACCGTCTGATCCATCGCGCCGGTGGCGATCCGGGTTCCGTCGGGGCTGAACTCGATGGCATCGACGCGATTGGTATGCCCCACGAGTTTGGCGACCGCGGCCCCGGTCGTTCCGTCCCAAATCTCCACCACATAGTCGGGCAGGTCGCCGATCGTCACTAGGTAACGGCCGTCCAGGCTGAAGCGCGATCCATAGCGATGCTTGCCATGACAGCGCATGCGGGCGACGCGGGTTGCCGTGTTCATGTCCCACAACTCGACTTCGCGGCTCCGGTCCTCGTCTTCGTTCTCGGCGAGCGCCAAGAAGCGCCCGTCCGGGCTCCACGAGGACACCGGAAAGGTGTTGATCGGACCCTCGAAGCACCGGAGTTCCGCCCCCGTTGCCGCATCCCAAACGCGAATGGTCTTGTCGGCTGATTTCGTCATTACGCGGGAACCGTCGGCAGTCATTTTGATCGAGTTAATGTTGCCGCGATGGCCGCGCAGCTCGGCGACGACCTGGCCGGCTTCCGCGTTGTACACCTCCACCGTGTTGTCCGACAAAATGATGGCAAAGAGCTTTCCGTCGCGGCTGCGCGCAAAGTCATTCTCTTGCGGCAACGATGCGAAGCGGGCCAATCGGCGTCGATTGATTGGATCCCAGATTTCACTGCCGCCCGTTGGCCCGGATAGAAGCACGCGGCGGCCATCCATCAAAACTTCCGTAGTCCAGAGCGGCCCGTCGAGGCCGCCAAGCACATAAGTCGCCGCATCCAGCCGGCTGTGGAAATGGTCCCACTCCCAGGCCCGATGTTCCTCCGGAGCAGCTTCGAGTTCGCGACGGGCACCGGCAACATTGTTGACCTGCAGTGCGCTCGCGGCGGCCAGGATGCTCGCCTGGTAGTGCTCCCAACGTTCGGCTTTCTCGCGCTCTTCGGCCTTGTCCCGCTGCGCGATTGCTTCTCGTCGGTCGCCTTCGGCGCGCCAGTAACTCCGCGACACGAGAGCGAACGCGAGCAAAAATGTTGCGACTACACCCATTAGCGAGCTGGCGACGAGCGGGTTGCGCTTACACCAGCGGGCCACGCGCTCCGAGTCAGTAATGCGCCGGGCCTGGATTGGCTTGCCGTCGAGAAAGAGTTTCAAATCCTCGGCGAGCGCGTGGGACGAGGCGTAGCGCCGACCGGCGTCTTTCTCCAGACATTTCGTGCAGATCGTGTCGAGATCGCGCGGTACGCCCGGTTGCAAGCGCCGCGGACTAACGGGCTCCTGGCCCCGAACCAGTGTCATCGTCTCGATCGGCGTGGCACCCTGGAACGGCACGCGGCCGGTGAGCAGTTCATACAGAATGACGCCGAGCGCATAGATGTCGACGGCCGGTGACGGCGCCTCGCCAGCCGCCTGTTCGGGCGCCATGTATTCGGGCGTGCCGACGATCGTGCCGGCCTGCGTGACAAATCGGCCGGTGGAGTCCTTACTGTTTGTAAGTTGTTTCGCCAGGCCGAAATCCGCGATCTTCGGCTCGCCATCGGCCGTGAGGAGCACATTCGCCGGCTTCAGATCACGATGAACCACGCCGAGCCGATGGGCGGCTGACGTCGCACGGGCGAGCTTTTCCACAATCTGTGCCGCCACTTGCGATGATTGCGGCCGTTCGGCCAGTCGGCATAGATTGCCGCCGTCGACGAATTCCAACGCGATGAAGGGAACGTATTGTTCACCGCTGGCCGCACACTCCGCGGTGCCGACTTCAAAAACTTGAATGATGTTCGGATGTTGCGTGCGCGCAACGGCTTCCGCCTCGGCCTGCAAGCGCTCGCGGAACTCCGGATCGTCGAGCGCCGCCCCGCGCAACATCTTCAATGCGACAGTGCGATTCAGGTCGCGATGCCGGGCTTTGTAGACGATCCCCATTCCGCCTGAGCCGATCACCGACAGAATCTCGTAGCCACGAATCCGGGGCCACTCGTTGCCGGCGCGCGGTGAAGAGCGGCCACGGCCTGGTTCCGAGCCGATCACAAGTCGTGTCGGGCACTCATTTTGGACCGGCGTTGGGCCGAGCGTGGTGCGTTCAGTGACGGCGGGGGTTCTGACTGAGCCCAAGGTTGCCTCCGGCAAAAGGCGCTCTCCGACTTCATGCAACTATGGGTCACAAATTTGCTGTGCGGGTTGAAAAGGCAGAAATTGCGATGGGAAGTGGACGCTCTTAGGCACTAGTTGCCTGGCCGCTAGTGGCTACGACCAACGTGCGACTGATTGGTTGCATTTCATTGCGCACCGCGCTAACATTCCTCCGGAAAAACTTGTTGATTTCGGAAAAGTAGAATTCGTTTTGCGCGGGGTGGGGGCGCGCCGACAGACGAATTTCGCGGGGTCATTTCCCCTTCTTAAAGAGATCGAGGAACCGATCCTCATACTTCTTGAACAGCCCAAGCCGGTCGAGCATGTGCTTCAGTTCGAAGGCCTTCGAGCGGTCCTTGCGGGCGGCTTGAAAGAGGTCTTCGATGCGGCGCTCGTCCTTGGGTTCGACATCGCCTTCGGACGTTGGTTCCGGGAAGGTCTCCTCGTCGTCGTCATCGTCGTCACCCTCGCCGTCGCCGTGTCCGAAGCCTTGCTCGACCCGGCTCATCAATTCCCCGAGTTGTTCTTCGACGACGCGCGCTTGCTCACTGAGTTCCGTGAAATCGATTTCGATGTCCGTCATCGTGGTAAACACTTCCAGCACGGCGAGCGACGCCTTGGGGAAGGGAAGCTGGGCGAACAAGTGCGGCATTTCGCCGAGCAAGCAGGCGCCGTGCAAGCCCGATTCGGCAGCGACGCCGAGGAGCACACCGTTGAGGCCGCTGATCTGTCCTTCCTCGACCATTTCCAGTTCCAGACGCCGAAGCTCTTCTACCCCATCGTAATCGGTGGCCGCCCCATAGACGCGTGAGCGGGCATCGGGGCGCATGCGCGTGGCCATGGCCGCGAACGTCAGGATGCGCTCGACGCCTAGATCGGTCGCAAAGGAAACCAGTTGCTTGCAAAACGGGTATTTGCCGATCGGCGGTTGCGCCTCGCCCAGAAACACGACCAGATCACGCTTGCGACGGGGATCGTTCCAGACGAAGAAGCGGTTGCGTGGACGCCGTGCCGGCTGAATGTGCCCGTTCTTGACGTCGACGTGGTCGATGTCGAACAGGTCGCCCGCTTCGAGTTCGGCAGCGACGTCCATGCCCAACTTGGCGAGTAGATAGTATCCCGCGTTGAGCGCCACGTGGCCCATGCCCGGCCAAACGGCCACCATCCACGGGTGGGTCAGGTTGAGCTTGGTGGCCATCGAAACCTTTCAAATCGAAACGGATTACCAATGTTGTTGCAGCAACGAGGATGCTGGGCCAAACGCCCGACGAACCCCATGCAGTGAGATTAGGCGCACGGGCACGCTTCAGCATCCTAATCTCGGAAGTTCATGGCCGGTCGCCGGTCCGAGGGTTGTTCGCTCAGCAGCGAGCGCGATAATGGTGGAATCGACCATGGCGGGGGATGACGATGATTCTTGGGTGCAAGATCGCGGTGCTCGTGGCCGGGCTGACGATTGTTGCGACTGCTCGTGCGGCCGAGCCGCCGATCGATTTTGCTCGCGACGTGCGGCCAATCCTCTCGCACCATTGCTGGACCTGCCACGGCCCGGACGAAAAGGCGCGCCAGGCCGGCTTGCGCCTCGATGACCGCGACGCCGCCATCAAGAAAAAAGCGATCGTCCCGCACGATCTCAAGGCGAGTAAGCTGGCATCACGCATCGACGATCCCGACGAAGATCGCCGGATGCCGCCGCCCGAGAGCAAGCGGCCCATGACGGATCGCCAGAAGCAGATCTTGAAGGCGTGGATCGAACAAGGCGCCAAGTACTCGCAACACTGGGCCTTCAGCGCTCCCCAGCGGCCGGGAATTCCGGTCAGTCACGAGGGGCCGCCGATCCATAACGCGATTGACGTGTTCGTTCGCCAGCGGCTCGCGCCAGCGAAGCTGGCGCCGGCCACGGAAGCCGATCGCGCCACACTGATTCGCCGGGTAACGCTTGACCTTACCGGCTTGCCGCCGACGCCCACTGACGTCGATGCGTTTGTCGCCGATGCGTCGCCCGACGCCTATGAGCGGCTTGTCGACCGTCTGCTAGCCTCGCCGCGCTATGCCGAGCGCATGGCGATGGCATGGCTCGATGCCGCACGCTTCGCCGATACCAACGGCTTCAACAATGACGAGGATCGCACGCAATGGCCTTGGCGCGACTGGCTCATTAACGCGTTTGCGCAAGACAAGCCGTTCGATCGCTTCCTCGTCGAGCAGCTCGCCGGCGACCTGTTGCCGAACCCGACGTTGGACCAGCGCGTCGCCACGGCGTTCCTGCGCAATCAGGTGCACAACACCGAAGGCGGCATCATTCCGGAGGAATACCGAGTTGAGTACGTCGCCGACCGTGTGCACACAACCGCCACCGTTTTTCTCGGCCTATCGATGCAATGTGCCCGCTGCCACGATCACAAATACGATCCGATATCGCAGCGCGAATACTATCAGTTCTTCGGCTTCTTCCAGAACATCTCCGATCGACAGGCCAGCTACTCGAACTTTGTCGGCGCGGAGCCCTATGTTCGTGTTCCGTCAATTGAGCAGCGAACACGACTCGCCATGCTCGAAACTCGTCGCACCGATCTCGAGCGGCGTCTCCGCGAACGGGAAACCGGCGCCGATGCTGCAGTTGCCGCATGGGAGAAAGCGCTCACGCCCGACGCCCGTCGGAAGCTCGCTGGAGCCGGGCGCCTCTTGCATGTGCCACTCGACGAGAAGGCGGGCGCTGTCGTCGCGACTTCTGACCCGGCGGTCAAGGGAATGATTCGCGGAACCGCCAAATGGAGCCCCGGCAAGGTCGGCGGAGCCTTGGACTGCGATGGTAAGACATGGGTCGAGTTCGCCGGCGACGTCGGGCCCGATGGCGACACGCCATTTTCCGTCAGCGTTTGGGTTTATCCCGCGAACAACGGTCTTTATGCGCTGGCGTCGCGGATGGACGACGGCGCCGCTCATCGCGGCTGGGATGTGCTGCTCGAAAGCGGCCGCGTGTCCAGCCATCTCGTCAATCGCTGGCCGGACAATGGTCTCAAGGTTTTGACGCGCGACGCACTGACGCCGAATGCCTGGCATCATGTGCTCGTCACTCACGACGGGTCGAAGAAGGGCGCCGGCGCGCACATCTATGTCGACGGCAAACCGCAAGCGCTGGAAGTCGCCAACGACACGCTTCGTGACACGACGCACACGGACAAGCCGTTTCACATCGGTCGCCGTGGCGCATCGCTGCCGTTTCAAGGCAAGCTCGATGACGTTCAACTTTTCGGCATCGCGTTGACCGAGGCGAATGCCGCGCAGCTCGCCGCCGGTCAGCCGGCCGATCTCGCCGACACCTTGCTCGCCGTTCCCGCCGAAAATCGCACGCCGGCGGCGGTGGCATCGATTCGGCGGTTCTACCTGGAGCGTGTGGACACAGAATTCGCCAAGTTGAAAACCGAATTGGCAACGATCGGTCGGGAACGAGCGGAAGTGGAGAAGACGTTTCCCGTAGTGATGATCATGGAAGAGCTGCCCAAGCCACGCGAACTGTTCGTGCTCAAGCGCGGCCAGTACGACCGACCCGGCGACAAGATCGCAGTCGGTGTACCAGCAATCTTTCCGCCGCTGCGGGTTCAGTCGAGCGCAGCCAATCGTTTGGACCTGGCGAATTGGCTGATCGATCCACAACATCCGCTGACGGCACGGGTCGCCGTCAATCGCTGGTGGCAGTCCTACTTCGGCGTCGGACTCGTCAAGACCGTCGAGGACTTTGGCGTCACTGGCGAATATCCGAGCCATCCCGAATTGCTCGACTGGTTGGCGACCGAACTGATTCGTACGGGCTGGGACGTTAAGAACATGCAGCGATTGATCGTCACATCGGCGACGTATCGGCAGGATGCGCGAATGACGAAGGAATCTGTCGAACGTGACCCGGAGAATCGGCTGCTCAGTCGTGGGCCGCGCTATCGCCTGACGGCCGAAGGGGTGCGCGACAACGCCCTGGCCGTCAGCGGCTTGCTCGTCGAACGAACCGGCGGACCGAGTGTGAAGCCGTATCAGCCGCCGGGCCTTTGGGAGGACGTGACCGTTGAGCGGCGCGGCAAGTATGTCGCCGACACGGGCGACGGCCGGTATCGCCGAAGCCTGTACACGTTTTGGAAACGGACGTGCCCGCCGCCCGCACTCATGACGTTTGACGCACCCAACCGCGAGGTATGTGTCGCACGCCGAGCAACCACCAACACTCCGCTGCAGGCGTTGGTTCTGTTGAACGACCCGACCTACATCGAGGCGGCGCGAAATCTTGGCGAGCGAATGATGGTGGAAGGCGGGCCAACCGCGGCGGGGCGGCTCACAGCCGGGTTCCGTCGCGCCGTCGCGCGACCACCGACCACGGAAGAATTGCGCGTCCTATTGCCGTTCCATTTGGATTGTGTGCAACGTTACCGCGACGATCCTGAATCGGCGAAGAAGCTATTGGACGTTGTCGATCCGAAGAATCAGTCGGCTCTCGACATTGCCGAACGGGCTGCGTGGACCGCGGTCGCCAGTCTGATTCTGAACTTGGACGAGACGATTACGAAGCGATAAATGCGGAATGCCGATGTATCGAGGATCACTCGACACATCGGCATTCGCCAACGCGAACGAACTCGCTAGCTTCGCCGCGCCTCGACCTTGGTCACTTTCTTGTCGTCCCCCATCGTCACCTTGATCTTGTCGCCCTTCTTCAGATCGGCCAGTTTGGCTTCTTTGCCGTTCAGCGTCACCTTGGCATCGGCGCCGACCTCGTGGGTATGCTCGTCCTTGCCGTCCTTGCCCGACATCGTCAACTTGTGTTCGGCGACGGAAACCACCGTTCCTTCGTGGGTGTTGTCATCCTTGGCAAATGATGGGTTGCCGAACCACAGAACCAACGCCAGCGCGGAAACCGCGGTTAACAGATTGCGACACGTCATCGCGATGCTCCTCAAGGTTCGTTCCGGTCGGCTTTGCGAATGTCCGTTTCGACCGCGACGGCACACACCGTCGGGCGGGACCGATGCCGCCGGCTAACGTGGAGGATCATCAGGCAATCGATATGCCGTTGATGGCTAAGCTCGTGCATCCGTCACATCGAGAACGTGATGCGCGCAAGAAAGAACGGGCGGATCGGCCACGATGGTCTCTGGTGTTGGAACCAGGGTGTGCATCAAAGACACACCAGAGACTACGTTCACCAATCCGCCCGTGGCTGCACAGCGATCCGACGGACGACCCGCCCCGGCGCGACCCAGTTTTCGACGCACGACCCCAGTCACGGGTTGGGCAGGTCGCCCATCGGACCGCTTACTATTTTTGACCTGGCTTGAAAACCAGGACCGGCGCCGTCGTGCGGTGAACGACGGCCTCCGTGATGCTTCCCCAAACGAGCTTCGACAAACCGCCTCGACCGTGTGTAGCTAATGCAATCACTGTGCCAGCGCGCGCTGTCGCCGTTGCGACAATGGCCTCGGCGGCGTGTCCCTCAGTAACAACGCGAGTCTCCACGGTCAAGCCATCAGCGCGAAGGCGATCGGCCTGTTGGTTGAGATAACCGACTGGATCTGCAAGTTGACAGTCCGCTTGCGCGATCAACAGCGTGATTGGAGCACCAAATGCCCGCGCGAATTGGGCAGCGGGTCCGAGCATCTGCTCCGCCAACTCCGACCCATCGAGCGGAATCAACACATTGCTTACGTCTGAACCCGGTTTCGGTTCGCCTTCGTGAATCAACAGGACCGGACATGGACTGCGCCGAACGAATTCCGTCGCCGTTTCGCCGAGAAGGAACCGTGCCATCGCACCGCGTCCGTGCGTCGCCATCACGGCCCACCTCGGTCCGAGCTTCCCCGCGTAGTCGGCCAGCGAACTGATGACGCTGCCATCGAGCAAGTCCGCAATCACAGGCACGTCCGGCTCATGGACGCGTGCCTGGACGGCCGCGAAGTAGTCGACCTCTTTCTGCCGAATCGAGATGTCAGGAATGATGTTGCCGACCATCGATTCGCCGTCAAACATCACGGCCGGTGGAGCATGCACGCCGACGAGCCGCACGGCGCCGTTCATGCGCTTGGCCAGGGCGAGGGCCCAGGGAATCGCGCACTCTGCCGCAGGCGAGCCGTCGAGCGGGACCATGATGGTAGTGGACATGGTGCAACTCCGAGCGCCATTCAGACGTTGATGGTTCCAGTTATTCTTACCCACAGTCAGATACTGCGGCCGGAACCAATAGTGAGTTTGGAGATGATCGAGAAATGAAAAGAGGCAGCCGGGCAGTGGTCCGTGTCGCCCATACCACGTTCCATCCACCCGGCAGCCTGATACATGAAAAGCAACTACTGTGCCACGACTGACAAAACTTGAAAAACGATCATGAGACCGCGGTTTCATTCACGATGCGTTCGGCCAGCGACCACGGAAGTGGCGGTGGATTCCCTCGGTCCGCGGAAAGCTGACGGTAATCGTTGACGGAAGACGTTATTTTAATTTAACTTGCGATCCAGAAGGTCAAGTCGGTCCAGCGGACAAGTCCGATCGGCTGCAAAAATGAGAAATACGTTCAGGGGGGTGTGCGCGGCGTGAACATATCGCAACTGAGTGCGTCGCCCATAGTCTTGACGATGATTCTCTACGCCAATTGATCGAGAAGCGGCGCTCCCATCGTCGGCAGTTCGCTGCGCAAGATGCCCGTGCAACCGCCAGCGAGTATAACGGCGGCATGAACGCATCCTTGGCCGATTGGCGCGCTGCCGCCGAGCAATCCGCGCGGATGGGTGGATCAATCCTCGAAGAATGGCGCGGCCGTTTCTCCGCCCGCGAAAAGGCTTATGCGGACTTGGTGACGGAAGCCGACCACGCGTCTCAAAAAGCGATTCGGGCTTTTCTTACCGAGCGCTTTCCCGAGCACGCGTTTTTGGGTGAAGAGGATCCCGAGGCCAAATCGGGCCGCGTCTCCCCGGATGTGCCGACATGGATTGTCGATCCGCTGGATGGGACAGCCAATTACGTGCATGACGTGCCGGCCTATTGCGTCTCCGTCGGCTTGATGGCCGGCGGCGACTTGGTCGTCGGGGCAGTTTTCGATCCCCGGCAGAACGAGATGTTCAGTGCGGCACAAGGTCTTGGCGCCACTCTGAACGGCAAGCCGATCCGGGTGAGTGCCGTCAACGAATTACGGTCCGCATTGCTTGCGACGGGCTTTCCACCCGATCGGGAATGCCTGCAGCGCAATCTCGATTGGTGGCAGATCTTCTCCTTTAAGGTCCAGGCTCTGCGACGGACGGGTTCGACCGCACTCAATTTGGCTTATGTCGCCGCGGGCCGATTCGACGGCTACTGGGCGTTTGACAATTGGGCCTGGGACGTGGCTGCCGGCGTCGTGCTGGTTCGTGAAGCCGGCGGCGAGGTGTCGCGAGCCGACGGTACTCCGTGCGACCCGTTCCAGCAGGATATTGTGGCGACGAACGCCACGCTGCATCCGGAAATGATGCAGGCGCTGCTATCCCGGCACTGATTTCACCGTTGTCGCTCGTGATGGGAATTGGTCAGGTACGAGTAACGCGTGCCGCCACATGCTTGACAGCAACCATCAAACGGGCGATGATTGCCGTTGACTCAATTTCTTGCACCTTAGACTGCTCACGGGGACCGCTTCATGGCGATCCATCAATACTTGTGCCCCGAGTGCGGGGTTGCGTTGCAATCGCCGCAAGACGTGGCCGGCCGATCCGTTCGCTGTCTCGGCTGCCAGGCCGTGTTCACGGCACGCTCGGGCCGCACACCTTCACGGCCGATTTCGCCGCACGCAGAGCCGACTAAGAACAAGCGGCCCAATCGCCGCGAGCGCGACGACGACTATCGACCCGAATTGCCGCCGATCCCGCGTGACCGCAAGATGCCGGCCGTCCTGTTCGTGGTCGGCGCGGCGGCCGCGATCGCGGTGGCGGTCACGATCTTTCTGGTGGTCCGCTACAAGGCACGCAAGACCGAGCCGGTGCCGATGGCCGTCGTGAAGAACGACAAGCCGGCGCCCACAACCAATGTGCCGCCGACCGTAACACCGGTTGTCGAGCGCAAGCCCGTGGAAGACCCGCCCAGCAGCGGCCGCCGCGAGGAAGAGGAAGATACGGCTACCGTGCCGGCCAAGGCCCCGGCGAAACCCGCCACTCCCCCGGACTTGAGCAGCATTCTGCCGAAGCTCCCCGGTGTCGCGCCGAAGGATCCCCCGGCGGCGACTCCCAAACAACCAACCACGCCTAAGCCGGCCGAACCGGTGACCGCCAAGCCGGCCGACGTGCCTGAACCGCCGACGCGTGCCGATGGACTGATCCCCGCGGCTCTTTTGACCAAGCTCAAAGCCGCGACGGTCTTCATCAAGATGACGGCTGGGCCCGTGCAGAGCACCGGCAGCGGCTTCGTGCTGCGCGTCGAAGGGAACAACGCGCTGGTCGTCACCAACAACCACGTCATTAGTCCGTCGGCCAAGCACGGGCAGATCGGCGACCCGCAATATGAATTGGTCTTTCACAGCGGCCGCAAGAACGAGTTCTCCTTGAAAGGCGACGTGGTCGGCGCCGATAAGGAACATGATTTGGCATTGGTCCGCGTCAGTGGCGTGCTCGGCGTCACGGGCGGTTTCCCGGAAGCGCTCAACACAACGGACAAGGCGCCGCTAGCCGAGACGATGCCGATCTACATCTTCGGCTTCCCATTCGGCGAGATGCTGGCGACCACCAACGGCAACCCGAACGTGACCATCGGCAAGGGCACCATCTCCAGTCTGCGCGAGGACGATGCCGGCGACACGGCGGTCATTCAAATCGACGGCGACGTGAATCCTGGCAACTCCGGCGGCCCGGTCGTCGATGCGCGCGGCCGGCTCGTCGGTGTCACGGTGGCCAAGTTGCGCGGCACCAACATCGGCCTCGCAATCCCGCCGGTCGAATTGTCACGCATGCTCGGCGGCCGGCTCGGCAACATGGACTTCCATATCACGCGGCAGAATGGCACCAGCATCGAAATGAATGTGCATGGCACGCTCATTGACCCCATGGACCGTATTACCGCGGCATCCGTGATGGTCGTCCGAGCCGACGATTTGAAGGACAAACCGACCGTCGGCGCCGGCGGCAAGTGGGCGCCATTACCGGGCGCCGAGAAGGTGGAGTTGAAAGTGGCCGGTCGCGGCGTGAGTGGCTCGGTCAAATTGCCCGTCCGCAATCGCGATCGCGGGCAGATCGAGATCTATTTCCAACCCGCTTGTATCGACAAGGAAGGGACAACCAACTACTTCGCCCCCGTCAAGCATACGCTGGTCGAAGGCGGCGGGTCTGTCCAGGTTCCGCAGGGGCCGGGCGGGTTCACACCGCCGGGCCTTCGACCGGAAGCTCCGGGCGGAGTTCCGGGACCCGGCGCACCGGGAATCCCTGGTGGACCCGGCATTCCGATGCCACCCGCTGTCGGCATCCCTCCAGGTCTGCCGGGCGCGCCAGGTCTGCCGCCGATTCCGGGTTTTCCTGGTCCAGGTGGCGGCTCGACGCCGGGTACTCCGGGAAGCGGATCAACACCGCCCGGCACATTGCCAGGTGGGATTGGTGGAGGCGGCGGTGGTGGCGGGACTCTACCGGGACCGCGGCCAGGGGGATTTGGTCCGCCTGGTGGGGCCGTTGGCGGCGGAGGTGGTGGAATCGTACCGCCGCGACCGGGACAACCCAAGGGTTGAGGTTATCCCCACCAGCCGAGCAAGTGTCCCAATCGATTGACGAAGACGATTCCGCCCACGGTCGCCGCGAACAGGCTCGCCATCAGTACCGCTCCGGCGGCAATGTCGAGCGAGCCGTTCCAGCGGTTGCGCGTCTCGACGTCGAGGCCGTGAAACAAAGTCTCAATGGCGCTGTTGAACAATTCGGCCGTGAACACTCCGCCGATGCAGAGCAAGATCAGGCACCATTCAACAAGTCGGCAATCGAGTGCGACGCACGCGGCAAGGGCGATGGCCGCCGCGAAGAAGTGCACGGAAAAGCTGGAATGCCCACGCATGCCGAGCTTCATGCCGCGGAAGGCCTCTCGGAACTTGTCGCGCCAGCCGCGTGTTCCCTTATGTCGACGAAAGGCTGGCTGCGGCAGAACCGGGGGTGGCGGTTCGCTGATCATGTGGCGAGCATAGCCGATGGCGGTTGTAACCGGAAGGCGAGGTCAACGATGCGGCAGCTAAATGGATTACACACATAACACATATCCCTCTATTTCTACTGTATGTCGTCTTGACGGCGCAGAAGTCCGTCGGCCACAATCGCTTCCATCGATGTTTTCTCCACGGAAGGAGCGGCCATGGATG
>DATANR010000354.1:0-9171 GCA_036266155.1 Gemmataceae bacterium
CCCACGGAGTCATCGGTGTCTGCACGGCGACCGGTACGCCCGGTCGGCCGCCCTCATCGACGTGCGCGTTGTGAATGGTGAATCGCAAGGCGATGAGTTGGGGTGATTGTGGCGCTGATGCAAGGCTGAAGTCAAAGGAATTCCAAATCCTTCGAAGAAGTGCCGAGGCCGCGTGCGGACCGCAATACGAGCGCGACGCCATCGGCCAACACGCGTGTCCGCCACGTCGGCGACTGTGGACAGAATAGCTCGCGCAGGCGTTCGCGGGCCCGCTCGGTGAATCGTTGCCCGCCCCGGCCCCAATGAACGGCCCGGTTCTCTTGACGCAGGCCCGCCAACATGGGGATGTTGCTAAACGTCCCGAACTCAACGACCAGATACAGATACGCCGGTGCGAACTGCTGCGCCACGCACCACTTACCAAGCCCTCCGCGCGGCAAGTATGACGTCTTGCGCGGGTCGTCTTCTTCGTAAGTGTCTGGGCCGAACCAGTCATCGAGCCGGCGGAGATGTTCCGCACTGACTGGTGCATCGAGCAACAGCTTATACGACGCCGAGGGCCCGAGACCGGTGTGAAAATCGAGGTGGACGACATCCGCCGCCGGCCCGATCCATCCGCGCAGGCGCTCGCGCAACGCGATGTGCGTCGCCGTCGGCCCATGGCCGCCGAAGAAGATGCCTTGCGGATAGTCGTACTGGCCGGCCACCAAAGCTTGCTTGAGAGCGGGCCGGCCATGCCGCAAGACGGCAAGCCACGCACGTGGTACGAAGAAATCGAATCGGCCCGGCGGGCTCCTGGGGTTCAACAAAGCATCAAAAATCTTGTAGCCATCCGGGCTGCCAGAATACTCCTCGCCCGTCAACAGGAAGTTGCGGTTGGGATCGACATTGTCGGCATCGACGCGCCGGCCCCAGGCGTAGCCATGCGGGTTGAGGGCGTGCAGAAATACGAGACGGACGCCAGGTGGTGGTCCATCGCCCGTCAACCACTGTTGCATGACGGCAAGTTGAACGGCCGACCCAAATGGACCTTCGACGCCGTGGAGGCCGCTTGAGACGACGAGTACCCGCTTGGCGCTGCTGTTGTGCGCAGATTCGCTCGGCGAAATCGCCGCGTCAATCGTCAAGTCTTCGCCGCTTGGGCCGGTCCCAGGGATGGGATGGGAGTGCAGAGCCCATTGCAGACGAGCCGCCGCGGCGCGAAAGCGATCGCGTGCGGTCACGTAATCAGGCGGAAAGTCCGAATCCGTCACGTCGCCGGTCCGCTCGGCCGTGCCGACTGTGCCGCGGCGACCGCTGACGCCAGGTCGGTGAAGCACGGAATCAGCCGTACTAATCCGGTGATTCGGAATGTCTCGTGAACTGGATTGGTCAGGCTGATGACTAACGGCTGACCGCGGACACGTAACGACTGCGACACCTTGATCAGGACGGCACACGCCCCGCTGTCGATCCAGTCGACGCCGAGCATGTCGAGCACGAGCGGATTCCTGGATGAATCCGCGGCCCTCAAGATGTCGTCGCCCAGGAGCGTTGCGCGCGCCTCGGGGCCGGAGTCCAACCCGGCGACGAGACGCCGATCGGTCGGCTCAAGCTTGGCGACGATAACGCCGGGCGATGAATCAACATCAACGCCGATGCTGGCGGGCCTGGATGGGCTCATGAACGGACCTCGGACAAACGCCTGCTCCGACATGATAGGCGCATCTGGGCGAAGGAGGTCTATCGTTACGGCAACTCGAACCCGGTTGGTGTGACGTTGCCCGCCGGGAATTGACCGGCTGCCGCGTCGAACGTGTCCTGGTTTGCGCCACCGTTCGCGGCGAGGCTTCCGGAAGCCCCGAACAGCACCTTGCCGTTCGGATCGCCGGCCACCCCAAGAACCATCTTGTCGTTACCGCTGCCGAGTTGCACAGTCGAACTTCCGTCGAACTCGACCGGTCCGGGATCGACGATGTTTCCGGCGCTAAACGGGTCCGGCAGTGCGACCGCGACCAGGAATTGGTCGGCCCCGCCGCCAAGATCCGCGGTGAACCCGCTGCTGAACTTGGATCCCGAAAGCAGGTACACCTTGTCCGAGCCCGCGCCTGAGTCGATCGTGGTTGCACCAGCGACGAGCAACTTGGCCAAATAGAGGGTGTCCGATCCGTTGCCCGTCTTCAGGTTGAGCTTGCCGCCGACCGTTGTGTTCCCGCCCTTGGTTCCGGTCTCGATGTCATTCGCGCCGCCGCCAAGGTCCACGGACAGGTTCTTGCCAACCGTGAGCGGGCCCCAGGCGAGGAACCAATCGAAATTTCCCGTCGCGCCGGCAACGGTCAAGTTGCCGTCGACGCGGACTTCCGTCTGCGACTCGAGCCAGATGCGATTCAGGCCGGCGCCGCTCAGCGTCATGTCCCCAACGACGTGAGTGGTATCGCCGTCAATCGAGACGGTCAGGTCGCCGACGCCGGCGTCGACTTTCAATGGACCGGTGATATTGGAAGTGGCTGGGACATCGATGGAGTTGAATCCCTGGTCGGTCGTCGATCCGTTTTCCGTGCTGAACGCGGCTTCCCCGTCGCCAAGAACGCTGACGGCCGCAGCCGTCACATCGCCGCCTTCATTGCGGAGTTCGGCGGAACTTCCCTGAACGAGCACAAGGCCGCTCGGTGTCAAAATCTTTGCTCCGGGAGCATTGAATTCGTCGCCCACGCTCATCTGAATCAAAGCGCCGTCAGCGGCAAGGACGGACAGGCCAGTTGCCGTGGTCACGCCATCGGTCTGATAGAAATTGGCCGCGCCGGATTTGCTCTGGACGAGCAATGTACCAGCACTAACCGTCGTTTTCGAACCGACCGTCGTATCGACATTGGGCGGAGTGCCGTTCTGGGTACGTGGATCGGACTCGAAATCGGCACCCTCCGTTCCGAGGACGGAAAGTCCGCTCGCAAAGGTCGCATCGCTTTCCGTCTGCAAATACGACGCCTTCCGAGCCTTCACAAGCAGGGACGCGGCCGATGTCTTGGCACGCGGGGCATCGAAAACAAACCCAGCGGCCTGGGTGTTGAAGTCGGCCTCAATGGTTGCTTGGAGAGTCAACTTGCCCGTCACCGCGACTTCGCCACCGGTTTGCGAGAACGTGACGTTGCGGCCCTTGAGCGTCATCGAGCCCGTTGCCGTCAGCTTGCCCGCGGTCGCCGCCGTGTCGTCGTAGGAATAGTAGTTCGACCCCAGAGCGCCGTTGAGCATCACGTTGCGGGCCTTCAACTGCGTTTGCGTAACGTTCAAGTCGACGTAGCCCGTCCCGCTGATGTTGATGTCGCCGTCGACGGTGAGCGATGACCCCGAGCGACCGATCAGACTGTGCCGGTTGCCGGTGACCTTCAGGTTTCCGTGAATGGCGTTGACGCCATTCGTCTCGATCGTGGTGTCCGAGCCCGCGAGAGAGCCGCCTGCCAACGTGAACGCGCCCGTCGTCGCTCCAGTGAGTGTTGCGTTGGCCCCCGCATTCGACTTGATGTTGACGGCGCCCGTCACGGTCGTGCCGGTCGGGGCAAATCCCGCCGCGTTCGTCGAGAGGCCACTCGATGGGCCCATGGACTTGATGGACACCGACCCGATCGTACCGCCGTTAGTGACGACCGAAAGATTGCCGTCACCGCCATCGGCAGAGAGTGCCTTTGTGATGTTGACGCCGGTCAGATAGAGCGCTTCCGGCCCCTCACCAGCCATGAACTTGAGGCCGCCCGCTCCCGTCAAATCGAGTTGCTCCAGATCAACTGTCGTGTCGAGGTACGGCGGCACCTGCGAATCGACGCCGATTCCCAAATTGAAGACGACATTGCCGGAAATCTTGCTCCCATTCACCATCCCGCCAACAACGGACACTCCGTCAGCGCCGTCGCCGCCGGTCACGGACAGCCCACCCAGCTTGATCTGGCCTGCCCCGATGCTGAGCGTATTGTTCCCGTCGCCGACATTGACCGTGACGGCGCCGGCAAGCACGAGGTCCGTAGGTCCGTTGCCATCCAGGTCCACGTTCGAGGTAATTTGCACGCTGTCGTTGCCGGCGCCGAAATTGGCCGTGATCCCGGTCACGCCCGTGAAGTTCGGGCCGCCGGTGATCGTCGTCCCGGTGCCAGTGACAGTGAACGCACCCGATCCGGTCTGTTGGACCTGAACCGAGTTGTCCGCGTCGTCCCCATTCAGCGTCAGAATGGTTCCGGACATCGCGGCGTTCACGGTGCCCGTGGGATTGTCGCGACGTTCCAGCGATTCCAGTGTTAAACGACGACGTCGCCGGGGAGAGGCAAGGCGCATGGTTGCTCCGCTGAGAGTCGGGCGGATGGTAACGGAAGGGCGCGTGTCTTGGAAAAGAGCCACGATAGCAGATGACAAGGAGCCCGACAATTGCCGGTGTTACTTCACCTTGGCGAGAGCGTATTGTTCGAGCTTGCGCGCGTCGGCGTAGAACTTGCGGATGCCGTCGCTCAGCTTTTCGACGGCCATCTGGTCCTGGTTGTGCATCCAGCGGAAGGTCTTCTCATCGAGGTGCAGTCTGTCCCCCGCGGAGGACTTTGCGGCCTCCTTATTCAGGCGCGGTGACATCTCGCCTGTTGCCTTGCCGAGCTGATCGAGAAGTTCCGGACTGATCGTCAACAAGTCGCAGCCGGCCAGGCCAACGATTTGCTCCACGCGTCGAAAACTCGCGCCCATCACCTGCGTCTTGTAGCCGAACTTCTTGAAGTAGTTAAAAATCTTCGTCACCGATTCGACACCGGGATCCTGATCGACGGGAATCTCGGCGCCGCGATCCTTCTTGTACCAGTCGTAGATCCGGCCAACGAACGGCGAGATGAGCGTGACGCCGGCCTCGGCACACGCGACCGCCTGAGCGAAACTGAACAGGAGGGTCAGGTTGCAATGAATGCCCTCGCGCTCCAGTTGCTCGGCAGCGCGAATGCCTTCCCACGTGCTGGCCAGCTTGATCAGGATGCGATTGCGATCGACGCCCGCCTTCTCGTACAGCCCGATCAGCTTGCGCGCCTTCGCCAACGATCCCTCGCGATCGAAGCTCAGACCGGCATCCACTTCGGTCGACACGCGGCCGGGAACCACCTTGAGAATCTCGCGACCGAAACTCACGAACAGGGCGTCCATGAACGCCTCGGCGCGCACGGCCGCTTCGCTGCCGGCTTTCGCCGCTTCCGCGACAGCCTGATCGACGAGGTGCTTGTACTGCGGCTTCTGTGCGGCCTGGAAAAGGAGCGACGGATTGGTCGTGGCGTCCTGCGGCTTGTGCGCTGCGATAGCGTCGATGTCGCCGGTGTCGGCCACTACGGTGGTCATTTTCTTCAAGGAGTCGAGCAACGTCATGATTCATCCTCTTCGGTAGATTGCGGGCACTGTCGCATCATGCACGCCAGTGTCCAAGTTTGTCCAGTTCTTGAGCCCCGCCGGTGGCGATCTTCCTTTTCAGAAAAGTGCGTTTTCCGCGGGTTTTTGGGTAAGGTCGCCAAGATCGCCACGGTTTTGCCACACCCTCCCTTACGATTGCATTTCATTGCACGCGACAGTCCCAGATTGCGCCTCGAACAGCAATTTTAGGCGCTTTCACCGTTCGTTCGTCAGTTCCTCGATCATTTGAAAGTCGCGGTCGTCGCCGACGAGCACGCTCGTCTTCCTCGTTCCCCAAAACAGGCCGCTCACGACGACGCCGGGGATCATTTTGATGGCCGCTATGCGTCTGGGTACGTCCGAGATGGGCTCGGTCGCGCAATCGAGAATGTAATTGCCGTTGTCCGTCACGCCCGGCTTGCCATCTTGTTCCCACATAACCGGACTCAGGCCAAGTTCTTCAAGTCGCCGTCTGCAGAGCGGCAAAGCAAAGGGAACGACTTCGACTGGCAGCCGGCCGCGCGCTCCGAGTTGCGGGACGAGCTTTTCGGCGCCGACCAGGATGATGAGATGCCGCGACGACTCCGCGACGATGTGCTCGCGGAACAGCGCTCGGCCATAGCCCTTGATCAAATTGAATTGGGGATCGACCTCGTCCGCTCCGTCCACGGCAATCGATAGCTCACGCGCTTCCGCCAAATCGATCAGCGGGACTCCATGTTCGGTCGCATGCCGGGCCGTCTCGTTCGAAGTCGGCACACCACGGACGTTCAAGCGGCCCGATCGGATGCGTTCGCCCAACATCTCGACAAAGGCCCGCGCCGCGCGTCCGGATCCGAGGCCGATCGCGGTCCCGTCCGGCACCAGATTCACGGCCCGTTCGAAGATCGTCATGATCTGGCTCCACGAACCGCCCTGTCGACGTTCCAACGTGCGCTGCCACTGTCATCCATAGCGCTTCGACGGTCTTTGGCCAGCGGGAACTCCGTGGCATCGGCAGAGAGCGGCGCCGTTCCGATCATTCGGCTCGCAGGAAAGATTCGGCTCGTGTCGAAATTGCCGGACTTTCCAGCGAAATCTGTTGTGCGGAAGTTTGCGTGGGTAGCGGCTATGACCTAGATACCTGTTGTCACGACGGTAACGGTCGTGCCGGGGAAACGGGGGACCGGCAGCAACCAAGCGTCGACGAACAAGAGAACCCTCGACACAGGGAGTTGAGAGATGCGTAACGTTGCCAAGAAGTTCGTTGAGTTCATGAAGAAGGAAGATGGCCCGACCGCGGTCGAATACGCCGTCATGCTCGCGCTGATCATCGTGGTGTGCATCGCCGCCATCACGACGCTCGGCAGCAACGCGAACAACACGTTCTCGAGCGTGGCCACCAAGGCCGCCCCGGCCGGTGGTACCTCCAGCTGAGCACCAGTCCTCCGCACAACCGCCCGCCCTGGCCGAATCGGCCAGGGCGGCGGTGTTTCCACACGTCGCGCATCACGTTCAATCGTTCCAATCGGAACTCTCCGCCCGAATTTTCCCAATCACCCAACCCGCGTCGGCCGCGCCAGGTGCGCCGGTTCTCTAGGGTTTTCGTGACGTGGCGGTTGTAAGCCCAGGCCATACAGTTTGTGCCCGCGGGTCAACCGGCCCCCTCGGAGGAATCCCATGAACCGTCTGATGCAGAAAGTTGTGCGCTTCCTGAAGAAGGAAGACGGGCCGACGGCCGTTGAATACGCCGTTATGTTGGCCTTGATCATCGTGGTCTGCCTGGTGGCCATCACCACCCTCGGGCAGCAAGCCAACAACACGTTCTCGAATATCGGCAACAAACTCGCTGGCACCACCGCCAGCTGAATTCGCGCAAGGTCGGTCGGCAACTCCGTCCTGTTGCTGACCGGCCCTCGCCTCCCCCTAACGACGCGAGGAGTCCCATGAGAACGATCGTCCATCGAATCGTTCGCTTTTTGAAACAGGAAGACGGTCCCACGGCGGTGGAATACGCGGTTATGTTGGCCCTGATCATCGTGGTGTGCCTGACCGCCATCGGCACCCTGGGTAGTCAGGCGAACAACACCTTCAGCACGACGAGCAACCGGCTAAGGACGACCGCGAGTTGACACCGCCCGCGATTCCGGCGGAATGCGCAGCAGCCCATTCCGCCGACTTCCTTTACCGGTAATTGCGGAGCGTCAGGATGACCCCGAGCCAACTCGCCACCCCGTTGACCGCCGTCCGCCAGGCGGCGGGCCCCAATCCGATCGAATACGCGGTCTGGTTTCTGGTCGTCGTGGCCGGCGTCTTGACCCTGTTTCGGTAGAGCGCCCGCACGGTCCGGCTGATCCATTCGTCCCGTGTGACCGGCACGGCTTCAACCTGCCGGGCTTCCGAATGCCAATTTGCAGCGTTTTCGCCTTTCCCATTCACCCAAAGAACGGTATTATTTCACCCATGCCCCAGGGATGATGCATAATTTAAGTTGTTGATGGACAACAACTTAGGTCAGGACGGCCCGGACGGCTAATGCCGACAAGTCCGGACCGGGTCGCGGTCTGGATCCTGCATTTCGAGGAAATTCTTTCCTCGCGGGCGGTTTTAGCGGGAGTTTCGGGACGTGCCTGGTCGAGACAAGCCTGTCGTACAGCACGTCCAATCAACGGGAGGGGGAGCCGTGCGTAAGTTGACCCGCGCTGCGATCGAGTTCGTGAAGAGAGAAGATGGGCCGACGGCGGTGGAATACGCCATTATGTTGGCCCTGATCGTCACCATCTGCATCGGGGTGATTACGACGATCGGATCGAACGGGAACGTCCTGTCCTCAAATGCCCCGGGTACGGCGGTGATCATCGGCGGCCACTGATCGCTGTCTACAAGCACGTCAGAAATCGACAGACCAGGCGAGTCGGGTGACCTTCCCTCGGGCACCCCACTCGCCTGCAAGCGTTTTTTTCGGCCTGACCTGAACTTCACCAACCCGCAAACCTGGATTTTCTTGCCCAAAAACCGCACGCCGTAAAAACGGTGCTAGGGTTGCTTGTTGGCCGTCCGCTCCCGTCGGGCGGCCCCACGGCATTTGCCGGAGGCACCCATGAGCCGCATCCTGCCCCGTTCGGTGGTCCGTTTCCTCAAGCACGATGCTGGCGTGACCGGCGTCGAATGTGCGTTGCTGATCGCCGTCGTCGTCGCGATCTGTCTGGTCGCGCTGGTTCCGGGCGCTGCCCGCTCGAATGACGGGCCGAACCCGACCATCGTGCTCGAAACCGAAGCGAATTAAACATCGGAAGAACCGAACTTCGCGAGGCCTGCCGACCTCGGCGGGCCTCGTGGCGTTTCCGCACAGCCGGAGCCCGAAGCGGGAGCGAGGGCGACGGAGTTCAGCAATAAGACGCCGTCGCCCTCGCTCCCGCTTCGGGCTCCGGCTTACTGCCAACTGCACAGTCACTGCCAAACACTCGCGCTATTTTTTGAGTTGCTCAACGATCCATTTCGCCAGCTCAGCATCCGACGAGTATTCCTCCTTCACCACCAGCCCGCCCTTCTGATAAGCGTCCTTCACAGGCGCGAGCGCTTTCTCAAGTTTCTCGCCGGTCACGCGGCGATTGGTGCCGTCGACCAGGCCTTCGAGCCGCAGAGGTCTGGTGCCGCGGTGGGCCCATATGTCCGACAGATCGCCGGCGCGCACGGCGTCGAACGGCAGGGCGTCGCACGGTACGTGGACGAACTGGCTTTCAAGGAGCGAGCGGTAGCTGACGAGGCCGCCGCGGGCCACGACGGCCTTGGACGGCAGCCAACTGAGCGGAAGGG
>DATANR010000355.1:0-10193 GCA_036266155.1 Gemmataceae bacterium
TCGTTGCCGGGTTCGTGCAGCCGACCGTGTTGCCGCAGCCCGACCAGGACGTGTCGGGCTATGTCGCCCTCTGGTCAGCGGTAGCTCTCATCAGCATCGCGGCGGCCGGCGTGGCGATGTTCCTCCGCGACCGCGTGGCTGGCGTGTCGGGCACGCGTGAGGTCACCTGGCTCGCCGCAAATCAGTTCGCTCCGTGCTTGGTCGGCGCGGCGGCCGTCACCGCGGTGATCGTGCGCCTCGCGCCGGAAGCGTGTTGGTTGTTGCCCGGTCTCTGGCAAGTTTTTTTCAGCCAGGGCGTGTTCGCTTCGTGCCGACTCTTGCCGCGGCCGGCGTTCGGTGTGGCGATTTTCTATTTCGTCGCCGGTGTCACGACACTTGTTCTCGTTCGTGGAGCCGATGCCCTTTCACCGTGGGCAATGGCGATTCCGTTCGGATTCGGACAGTTGTTCGCTGCGGCCGTGTTGTTCTGGACCCTGGAGCGCACCGATGGCCAAAGACCGCGTGCCTGAATCGGGCCGCTACTCCTACGACGGGCTCGACCGGGTCATCCACGAGAAGGCCCGGCTCGGCATCCTCACCGGCTTGATCGGCCGGCCCGACGGCTTGTTGTTCAACGACCTGAAGAGCCTGTGCACGCTCACCGACGGCAACCTGAGCCGGCACCTCGCGATCTTGCAGGAAGCGCACTTGGTCGAGGTCTGGAAGGGACATAAGGGTAAGCGCCCGCAGACCCTCGTTCGCATTACTGACGAGGGTCGAGCAAAGTTCCGCGAGTATCTGAGCGTCCTGGAAAGCGTGATCCACGACGCGGTGCCATCGCAACAGAAATCGGCCGACCCGTCCTTCCGCAAGGGCTGGTCGCCCGCGTAACGCGCCGGTCGATCGCGACCGGCGTTTTTTCGTGTCCATTTGCTTTGCATTGCAAAGTTAATTTCCCAGGAGTTGTGTCATGCTTGTTCTCGAACGCGTGGAATCGGTGGAAGCCCGTAACTCGGCGGATTGGTGCGAGCACTTCAATCGCAATGAGTTGCGGCAACTCGAGGTGCCGTGGGATGAATTGATGCCATTGACCGACGAGCAGCGTGCCGTCCTGCCGCCGTCGCTCCAGGATTTTCAATTGGGTGAAAGCTCGGAAGGCCGACATGGTCGCGCCCGGGCGCGGGCCTATGCAGACCACATCGGCGACCAGCACTACGCGGAGGCCATCCGCCTGTTCTTCGCCGAGGAGAACCGCCACGCCGCGTACCTTGCGCGCTACTTGCGCAAGCAGGACGTCGAACTGCTCGGCCGATCGTGGACCGATTTCGTTTTTCGCCGCGTGCGTCGACTCATGGGGCTGGAGTTGTTGTTGACGGTCCTGCTGACGGCCGAGTTGATTGGCGAGGTGTATTACCGAGCGATCAGGGCCGCGACCAAGTGCCCGACGCTGCGGGCCATTTGCGCACAACTCCTGCGCGACGAGCGGATGCACGTCCGTTTTCACGTCGAGCGATTCCAGTTTCTGCGCCGACGCCGGTCGGGCATCCGAACACGCATACAAGACGCGGGATGGCGAGTCTTCTTCTCCGCGACCTCTCTCGTCGTTTGGTGGAAGCATGGCTCGGCCATGCAACTCGGCGGCTACAGTTTTCGACGCTTCCGCGATGAAGTGATGCAAGGCTGGCGGCGCGCGGTGCGCGAATCGTACCGTCAACCGTCGAGTTCGTCGAGGTGACCCGGCCAGTCGTCTTTGAGCAGGCGTGACAACGATCGGTCGGCGAGGATGCGTCCATCGGTTTGGCAGCCGGGGCAATAGTTCGTCTCGTTTTCGGCATAACGGACGCGTTGAACTGGTGCACCGCACGAAGGACACGGCTTGCCGAAGCGGCCATGGACGGCCATCTCGGGGCGGAAGGCCGTCACTTTTTCGGGGAACCGATCGCCGGTCTGCACGCGAAGCCGGTCGATCCACTCGGCCAATACTTCTTTAGTCGCTTCGAGCAACGTCTTCGCGTCGGCCACGGGCAGCTTCTGCGAGAGCAAGAACGGCGACAACTTAGCCCGGTGCAGAATCTCGTCCGAATAGGAATTGCCGATGCCATTGAACGTCCGCGGGTCAGTCAGCGTCCGCTTGAGCGTGTGGTTTTCCTTGCGCAGTGCCGCGTCGAACTCCGCGAACGTCGCGGTGAAAACATCAAGGCCGCCCGGATCATGGGCCAACATTGCCGACCGACCACGCACCACGTGCAGCGACGCCCGATGTTTCGAGCCGGCTTCCGTCAGCAGCAGAGTTCCGTCCGCGAAATCGAACGCGGCCAGGCAACCCTTCGCGGCGATGCCGGCGCCTGGCTTCTTCCAGTGCAGCCGGCCGGCGATCATCAGGTGGAGCACGAGCCAAAGGTTGTCATCGAAGCCGATGGCGATGCGCTTGCCGAGTCGAACTAACTCGTGGACGGACTTCCCCTTGATGGAATCGAGCGGCGGGTCGAATGTGCGAACGAGGAACGGGCTGCGAACGCGGACACGCTCGAGCCGTTGTCCAGCGATGCGCTTTTGCAACGCTTCGATGTAGACGGTGATGTCGGGCAGTTCGGGCATGGAGCGTTTTCCAAATGCTGGCTGCGTAGGGTGGGTCAAGGCTTTGCGCCGACCCACCATCGGGGCACGGTGGGTCGGCGCAAAGCCTTGACCCACCCTACTAGTCCGTCTGTCTCAAAACGGTGGCTTCGTGCAGGTGGAGACCGAAGCACCCGCCCACACCATTGAGTTGGACGCACTACTACAATACCGGCCCATGCACGTTGCCGCGAGGAGCAATCATGAAGCGCATGCGCAAGGCCGGCGAGTTCTGTTGGATCAACATGCTGACGCCGCAACCGGACGCGGCGCGCGATTTCTTCGGCAAGCTGCTCGGTTGGACCTATTTCGAGATGCCGGGCCTCGGGCATGGCATCAAGGTCGGTGGCGAAGATATCGGCGGTCTCTTCGACCTGAACGGCCCGCAGACGCCGCCCGGCCTGCCGCCGCACATCGGCGTGATGGTCAAGGTCGACAGCGTCGATGCGACGTGCGAAAAGGTCAAGGCGCTCGGCGGTTCCGTGAAGATGGCCTTTGACATCATGGGCAACCTGCGCATGGGTTCCTGCGTCGATCCGACCGGCGGCCATTTCGATTTGTGGGAACCCAAGCAGAAGCACGGCACCGAAGTCGATAGTCATCTCCACGGCGCGCCCTGTTGGTTCGAAACGCTGACGTCGGACGCTGATCGCGCGACCAAGTTCTACACGGAGTTGTTCGGCTGGCAGGCCGACGTGAAGTCGATGCCGGGCTACCAGTACACGGTCCTTAACCAGGGCGACATGCAAGTCGCCGGGCTGATGCAGATCTCACCCGAGATGGGGAGTTTCCCGTCGCACTGGGGCGTTTATTTCACCGTGAACGACACGGATGCAACGGCAGAACTGGCGGCCAAGCTCGGCGGGAACATTTGCCTCGCGCCGCGCGATATTCCCAACGTCGGCCGGTTCGCCGGCATCAAGTCGCCGCAGGGTGTGCTGTTCTACGTTCTCAAAATGATCTGCTGAGACACGCTAATGCCCGCCAAACCGAAAACGTTCGACGACTACCTGGCTGCGCTCAGCGACGACAAGCGTGCCGCTTTGGAAATAGTTCGCAAGGCCGTCCACGCCGCGGCGCCGGGAGCGGAGGAGTACATCGGCTACGGACTGGCCGTGTTCCGCCTAAACGGCAAGCCGCTGGTCGCCCTGGGTGCGGGCGCGAATCATTGCGCCTTCTATCCCATGAGCGGCAAAACGGTTGAGGCGCACCAGGACCTGCTGAGCCAGTACGACACGAGCAAAGGCACGATTCGCTTTCCCGCGACAAAGCCCTTGCCCGCGGCGCTCGTGCGGAAGTTGGTCAAGGCACGCATCGCAGAAAACGATGGTCAAGGAGCCAAGACGAAGCCCAAGAAACAAGCCGACAAGACAAGCACAACGCGCACGGACCCGGAAGTCGACGCCTGGATGACGAAGCTCCGCCATCCACGCAAGTCAGACCTCGAAGCCTTGCGGCAGTTGCTCCTGGGTGTCAGCTCGACGATTCAAGAAGGTTTCAAATGGAACTCGCCGAGCTTTCGAACCGCTGATTACTTCGCAACGATCAACGTCTCCGGCAAGGATTTTCTGCGACTGATCTTGCACACGGGCGCCAAGGCGAAGGGCATGACGATGCAGGGTAGCGTCGCCGATCCGGCCGGCCTCGTGCACTGGTTGAGCAAGGACCGCGGCATGGTGACGATCGACGACACGAAGGACCTAACGGCCAAGCGGAAGGCGGTGGTCGCCATCATTCGGGATTGGGTTCGGTTGCTTTGACAATTGCGAACACCAATCACGGCTTCGCCGGCTCCTTCGGAGTCGCCTCTTCGAGAAGCGTGTCCTTGCCTGCTTCCTCGGCCGACAATGCACGAACGCCGACCGCAGCATTGAGCTTGTTCAGGGCCTGCCAGTAGTCGGTCAGGTTGGCAAGCGTATTGCGGACGCGATCGCGATAAGCGCGCTCGGCGTCCAGTGCGTCCACCAGGTCCTTGTCGCCTTTCTTGTAGGCGGCCAGCGTGCCCTCGCGGACTTGTCGTGCGGTTAACAGCGAGGCCGCGTCCTCGCCGCTCACGCCCGCCAATGCTTCCGAATACTCGGCAACCGCCTGCTCGACCTCGGCTCGTGCGTCGGCGGTGGCCACGCCAAGACCCGCACGCGCGGCGCGAGCGCCCGCCTCGGCCGACTGAACCTTGCCCTGATTGCGATCGGTGAATGGCAGCGTTGTCGTCAACTGCACGGTCCACAGCCACGAATTGCGAAAGCCCGTGATGCGCTGTTGATCTTGATAGTCCACGCCCGATGTCAGCGCAACTTGTGGATATCCCCGCGTACGTTCACGCTCGACGGCGGCGTCGGCTGCGGTAACCGCTCGACGTGCCGATATCAGATCGGGCCGATGTTTCTCCGCCAGCGCCCACGCCTGGCCAAGAGTCAATGCCGGGGCCGTCGCTTTGACGGCCAGCGTCCCGCGGACGACGAAATCGGGCGTGTCCGGCGGTCGTCCCATGCGCACCTGGAGCCGGGCCAGTGACGTTTCCACAAACCCGCGGCGTTTACGCAGTTCGCGCTGCGCGTCGAGAATCGCAAGCCGAACGCGTCGAACGTCGATCTCGAACTTGATGTCGTCCTTGCCGCGTTTGCTGGCCGCGTTTTCCAGGGCATGCAATGCGTCGACATCCTGTTCCGCGAGGCGGACGGCAACTCGCGCTTCGAGGGCGTCGTAGAACAGGTCGACGGTCTGGGCAATCTCCTTGCGCAAGAGGTCGGCCTGATCCGCCCGGGCCACGTCGACGCTCAACGCGGCGGCTGCCTGCGCGGCGACGCGCTTGCCGAACACGAGCCAGTCAATGGGCATGGTGACGAGCGCATCGTACTGGGGCGGGCCGGCTTGATTGAGGGTGTCGATCGATGAGAGCGGTAAGAGCTGGGCGTCGGTCATCAGTTGACTGTTCGGGATCAGCGATTCAGTGATGTAGTCGGCCTGGGCTTGGCGGATGCGCTCTTCGCCGCCCTTGAGCCGCAGATTATTCAGAACACATTCGCGGACGGCGTCCGGAAGCGTGACGACCGGCCGTTCGGCGACGGGCACCGGCTGAACTTCGGAAGGCAACGGCGCCGGCATCGTCACGGCGACCGGGTCGACGAGAAAGCGCGACAGCGGTTCGCCCTCATAGGCGGGCGGCGTCGCGCAGCCCCAGCAAAACGCCAGCGGCACGAAAATGAGCTTTCGCCAGCGCACGTGTCCCCGCAACGTACCGCCGATCGGAATGGTCGAGCAGGCGGTGGGCTACCGGAAAACCCCAAATCAATCAACCTCAATTACGCCGTTTGCCGATCCGGGTTGGCAGCACGGAAATACACGGCTACAATCGCCGCGCCGTCATTGGTCGTCCGTTCCGGGAGGCTGCCGTGCCCTCGTTCCGCATTGTCGTGGCCGCCTTCCTGGTTTTGGGTCCCGTCGCGCTCGCGCAGATCCAGGTTGACGACCGGCCCAAGGTCCTCGAAGACACGACGCCGATCACCAAGGAAGAACTGAATCGCCGCAAAGCTGCGCAACTGTTGCGCGATGCTCAGGCCCAGTTCGGCGTGGGCATCTTCCGGCAACGGCATGAGACGCTGATCGAGGCCGCGACCATTCTGGAAAAGGCCCTGGCGCTCGACCCCGATTCACTGGAGATTCGGCGGACGCTGATCCCCCTTTACTCGACGATCGGTCGCGACGATGGCGCCATCACCTTGTGTAAGCACGTGATCGATCGCGATCCGTTCGACCTCGAAACCGCCTTTCAGTATGCGCGTCTTCTGCGGGCCGACGGCCGGCCGACCGAAGCGGTGCCGATTCTACAAAAGGCGGCCGGTGGCAAGGACGCGCAGGCTCGACCCGAACGGCTGCTCTTCCTACTCTCGGACCTCTTCGATCTGACGGAAAAAAGCGGCGACTACGCAGCGGCCGCCAAGGCCCAGGACGCGATCATTCGCACAATCACCGAGAAACGCGAACAACTGCTTTACGGCAACGGCTTCACCCGCGATGAACTTCAGGCCAGCTTGGCGCGCGCGTACGAGGGACTGGGCCGAGCGTGCGTCAAGACGAAGGAATACGACCGGGCCGTTACCGCCTTTCGCAGTGCGCGCGACACCTTGCTGAAATGCGATGACCACGAGGCCCGCCACCAGGCCGTCCGCATCAACTGGAATTTGAGCGAGTTGGCTGCCGGCCAGGGCCGCTGGGCCGAAGCGCTCGAAACCTTGGACGCCTATCTCGAACATAGCCCAGGCGAATTGGAGCCGTACGAGAAGAAGCTCGAACTACTGCACAAGCTTGGCCGCGATCGCGATATTGTGCCGGCGCTGCGGAAATACGCGGCACGCGAGGAGTTTCACCTCGGCCTGCAACTGCTACTCGCCCGCGAATTGACGAAGAACGCAGCCACGCGCGGCGAAGCGGAGACGATGTATCGGGCGCTCGCGACCAAGAATACTAAGCCTGAGATTTATCGCGGGCTGTTCCGTCTCTTTGTGGCCGATGGTCGCACCGAGCGCGTGCTCGATCAGTTCGATGAGGTCATGCAAATCGTCCGTGCCGACGAGGGCAAGGTCAAGGCCGTGGATCGTGAGGTCGCGCAGGAGCGGGCTCGAGCCATGTTGACCGTGTTTCGCACCGATGCCGAACTGGTTGTCGCTCTCCTAAATGACGTCCAGGCTGAACTCGGCCGCGACAACGAACGGCAGGCCGACACCTGGGTGCTGCTCGCGAATCTCGCGGCTCGCCATCGCAAGCTCGACACGGCTGAGGCAGCTTTTCATCGATGTCTGCGCAATCTGCCGCCGACTCACGAGGCTTCGGTTTACGTGGGACTCATCCAAATCCAGATGCGGCAGCGCAAATTCGCGGACGTCGTGGCTCTGTGCGACCAGGCCTTGAACGGTCCCCAAAAGGCCAGAAACACCAATCCGGTGGTGTTCGAATCGAGCATGGCTGGCGCACTCGCTGAGCAAGGCAAGTTCGATGCCGCCATCGCCCATGCCGACAAGGCGATCAAATTCTCCAACGACGACGGCAAAGTCCGCGAGCGCTGCCACAAGGCGCAGATCCTCGCCTCTGCGGGTAAGTTCGGCGAGGCCGTTCTGGAATGCGAACAGACGCTCCATGAATTCACGAACGCAGCGAGCGTTCAGGCCGTTCGATACGCGCTGTCGAACGTTTATTCGCTTCAGGGTGACCATGCCAAGTCGGAGGAGCAACTCCGGCTGATCCTCGAAGTCGACCCGGACGCTCCGCTCGCGAACAACAACCTCGGCTATCAGATGGCCGACCGGAACATCAACCTGGATGAGGCCGAGCGACTGATTCGTCGTGCGATCGACGTCGAGCGGTCGATGCGCAAGGTCACCGAAGACGACGGCGAGAACGCGGCCTACCTCGACAGCCTCGGATGGGTGCTGTTCCGCAAGGGCAAACTCACTGAAGCCCGCGAGTGGCTCGACAAGGCCGCTGCACTCCCCGACGGCGCGGACGATCCAGCGGTGTGGGACCATCTTGGTGACGTCCTCGCCAAACTCGATCAGACCGCCAAGGCCAAGGAAGCCTGGAAAACGGCCCTGACCCTCTACGACGCCGGCATCCGCCGCAAATCGGACGATCGACGAGTGCAGGTGGAGAAGAAGCTGAAGACGGTAGAATGACAACCGCCCTCGTGTGATCCGTTTCGCGTGCCTGGTCAATTCTCGATGAGCCGCAATCAGAGACTGGCGATCCTTGCGGTCATTGTCATGGGCGCAATGGCGCTGGCCGGCTTCCTCATTTGGTGGGCAGGCGGCCATCGATCTACTTCGCAACTGGCGGCCGGATTGGTGCTCGTCGCGGCTGGAATTGGTTTGACAATTTTGCACTTCACTGCCAGTGAAGCTTTCCTGCAGCGACATTTTGGCGGAGCGGCAAGTTTCCGGCGTGAGAGTCGACGCGGCTGGATTGGGATCTTGCTCGGCGGCGCGCTGATTGGCCTCTACTTCATCGACCGCGAGGCGGATGCGACCATTAAAGATTCGCAATACCGGGCGGCACTCGATCGCGGTCGCATCGACAGCACGGCTGGCGACTGGACAGCCGCGGCTGATGCCTTTACCAAGGCGATTCAGCTCGATTCCAACAATCCAAGAGCCTACGCCGAACGCGGTTTGGCTTACATCCGTCTGGGAGACCTGGATCGTGCCCTTGCCGACTTGAACGAAGCAATTCGCCTCGATCCGACCCACGCGCGTGTCATCTACAATCGCGGCATCGTCCGCATTCGCAAAGGCGAGTGGGACCTGGCAATTGCCGACTTGAGCGAGGCGATTCGGCTCGACCCGCAGTACGCGCGTGCCTACCTCGCACGGAGCAGGGCATATCGCGCGCAAGGGGATGATGCGAAGGCCAATGAAGATCGGCAGCGGGCAATCGAACTCGATCCGGCGCTCGACAAGGCCAAGGACGTGAACCTGGTTTGATATCCTTTGCGACCCTCGCTCATGGCCCTAAATTGAAGGTAGACACGAGAGCGACCACCGCTCTCGCGGCGAGGAGATGACATGGCCGGGCATTCCCATTCGGCGAACATCGCGGTTCGAAAAGGTAAGCAGGACGCCGTGCGCGCCAAGCTCTTTAGCAAGCTGAGCCGGTACATCATCATCGCCGCGCGCGCCGGCGGCGGCGATCCCGATACCAACCTGAAGCTGCGCTATGCCATCGACAAGGCGCGCGCCGTGTCGATGCCGCGCGACAACATCGAGCGGGCGGTCAAGCGCGGCACCGGTGAACTCGAAGGCCAGGTGATGGACGAACTGGTCTATGAGGGCTTTGGCCCCGGCAACACCGCGATCATCTGCGACATCTTGACCGACAACCGCAACCGTTCGAGCGGCGAGGTTCGCAAGCTCTTCGATCGCGGCGGCGGCAACATGGGCGGGCCGGGCTCGGTGGCCTACATGTTCGACCGCAAAGGCGTGTTCGTGATCCCGGCCGCGCAGACGACTGAAGACGGCCTCATGAACGTGGCCCTGGAAGCGGGGGCCGAAGACCTGAAGCACGAAGGCGAGAACTTCGTGGTGACGTGCGAGGTGACGGCCTTCAACGCCGTCCAGGCCGCTCTGGAGAAAGCCGGCATCAAGCCGGAGAACGCGGAGATCGAGCAAGTGCCGAAAGCGCTGGTCGAACTCGACGTCGAGACGGGCAAGAAGGTTTCTCGACTGTTGGATCTGCTCGATGATCACGACGATGTGCAAACCGTCTTCTGCAACGCGAACCTGACGCCGGAGATGATGGCGGACGAGTGATTTCGTCGCACCGAAACGCTCAAACTGTGCGAGAAGGCAGAGATTGCCAAGAGAGATTGCCAAACACATATGGGGGGTTGGCGATCTCTCCCTGCAAAAACCGTATTGGAATGCTTGTGCCGCAATAGGTTACGTCAAAAAAACGCAACGCGAAATTGTAGCGCTGACGCCTCCGACAGAAGTGTCTTTTGACATAAGTCATTATTATTCATGATTTTATGGATGTTTTTCTCTTGACGGTCCCCGTCGCTGTTCATATCATAACCGTATGCCAAGCATGGAGTTAGCTCACGCATGCGC
>DATANR010000356.1:0-26609 GCA_036266155.1 Gemmataceae bacterium
CGCCGTCATCGGGCGGCTGACGCCGCTCCGCTCGCCGCGTATTTTCCGAATGCCACCCATTGCCGGAAAAAGTCTTGCTCATCCGTCCCCATCGGGCTCTTGAAGAAGCACGCGAGATGGGCCATCACGCCGCTTTCGCGACGGCGTTGGGCGAGCAAGGCCATGCGTGCCAAGTCAATCACCAGCGGGGCCGCCAGCACCGAGTCACAGCCTTGCCACGTGAATTGCAAGGCCATCTTCGTGCCGAGGAAGCCGCTGAAGTGGATGTGGTCCCAGGCCGTTTTCCAGTCGTCGAGCGATTCGACGTACTCGATCGACACGTGCGATTGCGGCTTGTAACCAAGGATCGCCGCGAGGGCCGCGTCCTTCGACTTTACTTTGGATGCCTTGTTGTCCGGGTCGCTCAACGTCCGCCCATCGCCGCCGCCGAGGATGTTGTGGCCGATCCAACTCTGCACTTGAAGGTTGCGGGCCGCGAACATCGGCGCGATCACGGTCTTCAGTAACGTCTCGCCAGTTTTCCCATCCTTGCCGGCATAGGGGGCCTTGCGCAGCCGGGCCAATTCGTCGAGCGCTGGGCAAGACGTGCCCAGCGATGGCGTGAAATTGACATACGGCAGCCCGGCATCGAGCGCGGCATACGCGTACAATCCGCTCGCCGGCAACGCGGGTGGCGTCGCCCGATCGAGGGCCGCCTCGAGCGTTTCCAGCCGCCGATGTTCATCCGTCAACTCGAACGGCGGCTCCGTCGAGGCCACATTGATGACGACGACCTGATCGAGCTTGTGCTTCGTCTGAAACGCCCGCAAATCGGCCTGAATGCGCTCGATCGCCTCCCGTGGCGACCGGACCTTCTGCACTTCCGGCAAGTCGGCGAGCGCTCGAATCGTGTCGTTCGACCGAATCACCGTCCCCGGCCGAATGTTCGCACTCCACGCGAGCAAATCCGGCGAACACGTCTCAATTTGCCGGGCCGTGAAGACCCCCGACCGTTCGTTGAGCCCCAGAACCGACTCGCGGAAATCGCCCTTGCGGATGTCGTGCCCGCCGATCACGAAGTCGGCCGGCTGATCGAGATCGAGGTCATCGCAGACAGGCAATGTGGTGACGAGCCCCGTCGCCGGTGTGATCTTGCGTGCGAGCGCGGCGAGGCCGAGGGCGACGGTGGAACCGACGCTGCCAAAAGCGCCAACGAGCCACAAGCCAACGCGACGACTAGCCATAAGTGCCGACGGAGAGGAGCGCTCTAGGAGGGTAAGGGAATTCTCCGGCACGGGGGGAGCAAGTCAAGTGCCGGAAGATGGTTCGATTCAGCTATGATGATAGTGTAACTGACCTTCCATCCGGATCCGCATATGCCGCACACCTCACCCAGCTTCTGTTCCGTCGAGCAAGCGATCGCCGAGCTGCGTCAGGGCCGGATGATCGTGCTCGTCGACGATGAGCATCGCGAGAATGAGGGCGACGTCGTCATTGCGGCCGAGAAGATTACGCCGCAGGCCGTCAACTTCATGATTCGGCAGGCGTGCGGCCGGCTGTGCCTCGCGATGACGGGGCCGCTGTGCGATCGCGTCGGCTTGAGCCTGTTGCCGGGCGTCAATCTCGATCCGTCGGCCACGCCGTTTACGCACAACTTCGATGCGCGCGAAGGAGTCACGACCGGCATCTCGGCGTTCGACCGAGCCAAGTCGATCCTGACCGCCATCGATGATGACTCGACACCACACGATCTCGTGTTCGACAAGGGCCACATGGACGGCCTGCGTGCCCGCGAGGGCGGCGTGCTCGTGCGGGCCGGGCACACCGAGGGGAGCGTCGACCTCGCTCGGCTCGCCGGCTTGAAGTCCGCGGCCGTCATTTGCGAAGTCGTTCGCGAAGACGGCTACATGGCCCGCATGCCCGACTTGAAGGAGTTCTGCGCAAAGCACGAATTGAAGATGTGTACGATTGCGGACCTCATCAAGTATCGCCGGGCGCGCGAGAAGCTGGTGAAGCGGGAACTCGCGCTCAAGCTACCGACGCCGCACGGGACGTTTGATCTCTTCGCGTATTCGTCGCTCGTCGATCAGGACCTGCACATGGCCCTGACGGTCGGCGGCGTCGGCCTGGAGGTCAACGGCGTCACGCCGGAGCAAGCGGAGCCGGTGCTTGTGCGCGTTCACAGCGAGTGCTTCACCGGCGACGTGCTCGAAAGCGCTCTGTGCGATTGCGGCAGCCAGCTCCATACCGCGATGCGGCAGATCGTCGAATCGGGTCGCGGCGTGTTGCTCTACATGCGGCAAGAAGGCCGCGGCATCGGCTTGCTTAACAAGCTGCGTGCGTACAAGTTGCAACAGGAGGAGGGCCTCGACACGGTTGAAGCCAACCAGCGCCTCGGCTTCCCGCCCGACCTCCGGCACTATGGCATCGGCGCCCAGATTCTGCGCGACCTCGGCGTCCGCGAGATTCGCCTGTTGACGAACAACCCGAAGAAAGTGATCGGCCTTGACAGCTTCGATCTGAAGATCGTCGACCGCGTTCCGATCCAGGTCCCGCCGGGCGTCCACAACGAGCGGTACCTGCGAACGAAGAAGGACAAGCTGGGGCACATTCTGGAGTAGAGGTCAGATGTCAGAGGTCAGAAGTCAGAAGTCACCACTGACCTCTGACATCTGATCTCTGACCTCTGGTACGCGGAAGGGGTTTGCATCGCGTGCCGCGACGCTTTATAATTCTGTTGCCCGGACGGACTCGCGTTGGATTGTCCCAGGGGAAGTGCCATGGCCACTCCCAGTCAGCAGCCGAAGTCGGCCGCTGCATCGCTTGCTCAAAATCGCCTGGCCATTCAGGCGCAAATTGAATTTGAACTCAGCTTCTTCAACGCTTTGCTCGAGCGTCGGCCCGAGTTCGTCGAGGTCTTGAAAGCGCATGCCAAGAACCTCGCGATGATCCGTCGGCACCCGGAAGGGTTGCAGATGGATCGCCGGATCACCAAACTGCGCCCGCACGATGCTCTTGCTCGCTACAACCTCGCGTGCTCGCTGGTGCTGACCCGGCAATTCGACGAGGCGATCGCCGAATTGCGGCGGGCTGTCGAGCTTGGCTACCGCGATTTCCCCTTCATGATGAAGGACCGCGACCTGGACGGCATTCGCCGCGACCCGCGCTTCCGGGCTATACTCCGCGAATACGATCGCAAGCGCTAATTCCATTTTCATGAGCCCAACTCAACCCGACGGACGCCTCTTCGCGGACCCGAACCCGGATAGTGCACGCGCCGTGTTCGCAGCGCAGCCGCGTGCTCTGACGGACAAGCGCACAACCGTCGCCGACGCCGTCGCCCGCCATGTCCGCGATGGCGACTATCTCGCCATCGGCGGCTTCGGCGTCAACCGCATCCCGACGGCGATCGTCCACGAGATCCTCCGACAGAAAAAACAGAACCTGGCGTTCGCCGGCCACACGTCAACCCACGACTTTCAGCTGTTGTGTGCCGGCAACTTGACGGGCCGCGGGCAGACGCTGGCGAAGGTCGACATTGCCTACATCGTCGGCCTCGAAGCACGCGGCCTCTCGCCGCACGCCCGGCGCGTGATCGAATCCGGAACCGTCGAGATTTGCGAGTGGACAAACTACGCGCTCGCCGTTCGCCTTCAGGCCGCGGCGATGGGCGTGCCCTTCCTGCCGGCACGCACGATGCTCGGGACCGACACGCTCACTCGCAGTGCCGCGAAGATCATCAAATGTCCGTTCACGGGCCTGCCGCTCGTCGCGCTGCCGGCACTTTACCCCGACGTCGCCGCGATTCACGTGCACGAAGCCGACATCTATGGCAACTGCCGCATTCGCGGCACGACGGTCGCAGACCTGGAACTGGCACGCGCGTCAAAGAAAGTGATCATCACCTGCGAGCGACTCATCCCGCACGACGAGTTCCGTCGCGACCCGCATCTGACGGCGATTCCGTTCTTCTGCGTCGAGGCCGTCTGCGAGGTGCCGTTCGGCAGTTACCCGGGAAACATGCCAGGCGAGTATTTCTCAGATGAGGCCCACTTGCGCAGGTGGCTCACGGTCGAGAAGGATCCGAACGACCTGGAACAATTCCTTAACGACCACATCTTCAATGTGCCCGATTTCAATGCCTATCTGATGAAGTGCGGCGGCTTGCCGCGCTTGCAAGAGCTGCGGGCGCAAGAGTTCTTGCTGTCGTCCAACCGCTGACTTTAGTCGCCGACGTAGAGCCGCCGGATTCGCTCGGTCGCCCACTGGATCACGTCGAAGAACACCGGCGTCAGGAAGATGCCGAAGGCCGTCACGCCGATCATGCCCCAGAAGACTGCCGTGCCAAGCGTGCGGCGCATTTCGGCGCCGGCGCCTTCGGCCAATAACAACGGCAAGACTCCGAGGATGAACGCGACCGACGTCATCACGATCGGCCGCAAGCGCAATTGACATGCTTCCATGATCGCCTCGCGGCGTGGCACACCGGCGAGCCGGCGCGTTCGTCCAAATTCCACGATCAGGATCGCGTTTTTGCACGCCAGGCCGACGAGCACGACGAATCCGACTTGCGTAAAGATGTTAACGTCCTGCCCGCTCCACAACACGCCGTAGCCGGCGCCGAGCAGACACATTGGGACGACCAGGATGACGGCGAGCGGCAGCGACCAACTTTCATATTGGGCGGCAAGGACGAGGAACACCAGCACCACCGCGAGGATCAGGGCCCGCGTTGCCGTGTCGCCCGTTTGCAGTTGCAAGAAGGCCAGCTCAGTCCATTCGGAGCGCGTGCCGCCCGGCATCGATTCCATGCTCGCGGCTTTTCCCATGTTGGCCAGCGCATCGCCCGATGAGACTCCGGGCGCCGGCCCGGCATTGACCATCGCCGCCGGGTACAGGTTGTAGCGTTGGACCATTACCGGCCCGGTCACCTCGCGGAACGACAGGAACGAACCCACCGGGACCATCACGCCGCGATCGTTCTTCACTTGCAACTTGCGGAGGTCGTCGGCCTTTTGGCGGAAGTTGCCCTCGGCCTGGACGTTGACTTGCCACGTGCGGCCGAACCGATTGAAGTCGTTGATGTACAGCGAGCCGAAATAGACTTGAAGCGCGTTGAACACCTCGGCAATGCTCACGCCATGCACTTGCGCGGCGACGCGATCGATCTTCAAGAACAGCCAGGGCGTGTCGGCTCGAAAGCCGGTGTACACGCCCTCGAGCGTCGGATCATCGCGGGCCGCGTCGACGACGCGCTCGGCCGCGGCCTGGATGTTCTTCGGATTGGTTTCCCCAGGCGACTCGACGACGAGCCGAAACCCGCCGGCCGTGCCAAGCCCTTCGACGGGCGGCGCGCCGAACACCTGAATTCCGGCCCCGACGATCTCCGCCGCCAAGTCCTCCCGCAGGCGTGCCGCGATCGCGTCAGCAGAGCGGTCCGCGACAAGACGATCCTCAAACGGATCGAGCATCACGTACATCGTGGCGAAGTTCGGCGAATTGGCGCCCATCAGAATCGATTGGCCGGACACGGTGACCGTGTGGCGCACGCCGGGGGCTCGGCGAGCGGTTGCTTCGATTTGCCGCATCAATTGGTCGGTCCGGCCGAGGGATGCCGAGTCGGGGAGTTGCACGTTCACGAGCAGATAGCCCTTGTCCTGCGGCGGAATGAAGCCGCTCGGCACCGTCGCCAGCACGTGTCCTGTCAGATACAGGAGAAAGCCATATCCGACGAGGACGAGCACGCCGAGCTTGAGGAAGACAGAAATGATCTTGAGGTAGCCTTGCGTGAATGCCGTGAAGCCCGCGTTGAATCCCTGGAAGGCCGCCCCGAGCGTCTGATTGAGCCATTTGCGGAAAATCCAGCCAACGAGCGCTCCACAAATGGCGGCCGTCACCGGCGCGAGGTATGGCACGATCGGCTTCAAGGCCGCCGGCGCCGTTTCCCGATCGGGAAACAAGGGAAACAAATAACGCGCCAGGTACAGATAGGCGAAGACGCCGCCGATAAGGGCGAACGACACACGCGGCAACGGTTCCTTCGCGCCGTGCTCGCCCGGCTTCAATAACAGCGCACACAGCGCGGGACTCAGCGTGAGTGAGTTGAACGCGGATATTAATGTCGAGATTGCAATCGTCACCGCGAATTGGCGGAAGAACTGCCCGACAATTCCTGTGATGAACACACATGGAATAAACACGGCCGTGAGCACGAGCCCCACGGCGATGACGGGGCCGGCGACTGCGTCCATCGCCCGCCCGGTCGCCTCCTTGGGCGGTAATCCTTCCTCGATGTAATGCTCGACGGCCTCGACGACGACGATAGCGTCGTCAACGACAATGCCAACCGCGAGAACCAGCCCGAAAAGCGTGAGATTATTGAGTGAAAAGCCGACCAGCGACATTGCGGCGAAAGTACCGATGATCGCCACCGGCACGGCCGCCAGCGGCACAAGGGCTGATCGCCAACTTTGCAAGAAGACGAGCATCACCAATGCAACGAGAATGACCGCGTCGCGCAACGTCTTGAATACTTCATTGATGGATTCGTTAATAAAGGGCGTCGTGTCATAAACAATTGCGTAGCTGACACCCTCCGGAAACCGATCCTTCAATTCTTCCATCTTGGTGCGCACGCGGCGTGCCGTCTCCATCGCGTTGGAACCGGGAAGCTGATAGATCGATAGGGCGACCGATTCTTGTCCGTCGAGAGTACAGGTCTGGTCGTAGCCGATGGCCCCGAGTTCAATGCGCGCGACGTCCTTCAAGCGGACAAAGCGTCCGTTGTCATCGGATTTGACGATCATGTCGGCGAATTCATCCGGATCGCTCAGACGTCCCAGCGTGTTGATCGTGTATTGAAACGCTTGGCCGTTCGGGGCCGGTGGCTGACCGACTTGCCCGGCCGCGACCTGCGCGTTTTGCTGCTCGACCGTATGTACGACCTCCGCTGCTGAAAGCTGCTTGACCGCCATTTTCTCCGGATCGAGCCAGATGCGCATGCTGTAATCGCGCTGACCGAGGAACGTGATGTCGCCCACGCCTTCGAGCCTCGCCAGTTCGTCACGCAGTTGAATGGTCGCGTAGTTGGAGAGATAGAGACTGCTGCGCTTCTTTTCCGCCTCTTTGGGCGAATAGAGGTTGACGATCATCAATACATTGGGCGCCTTTTTCTTCACGGTAACGCCACGGCGTTTGACGAGGTCCGGCAACACCGGTTGCGCCAGATAGACGCGATTTTGAACCAGGACTTGAGCGATATTCAGATCCGTCCCCGGTTTGAAGGTGACCGTCAACGTGTAACTGCCGTCGTTGGCGCAGGTCGACGACATATACAACATGTCCTCGACGCCGTTGACCTGTTGCTCGATCGGGGCCGCAATTGTATCGGCGACGACGTTGGCATTAGCGCCCGGATAGATGGCGGAGACTTCGACGGTCGGAGGCGTGATCTCCGGATACTGCGCCACGGGCAGATTGAATACCGCCACGCTGCCGCCAAGTGTTATCAAAATCGACAACACGGTTGCGAAGATCGGTCTGCCGATGAAAAAGCGCGTGAACGAACCCATTGCTTTCCTACTTCTTGGCCGACATTGAGCGTACGCCGTTCAACGTTTGCCGACCGACCCATTTCATGAACGGCGGTACAAATTCAAAGCGCAAGACATAGAACGCCGCACGCGAAACGCGCTGCAGCCGTTGCGATTGGAAGACACCGCCGGTAGTCAACCAGTCGATCAACACGAAGAACACCGGCGTGAGGAAAATGCCAAAGACGGTCACGCCAATCATGCCGCTGAAAACGGCCAGGCCGAGCGCCTGGCGCATCTCCGCGCCCGCGCCGTGCGAGAACAATAGGGGAGACACGCCAAGAATGAAGGCCACGGACGTCATCAGAATCGGCCGGAAGCGCAGTTTGCACGCCTCGAGAACGGCCTCGCGACGACCGGCCCCTGCTTCGCGCTTATATTTGGCGAACTCGACAATCAGGATTGCATTCTTACATGCCAGGCCGATGAGTACGACGAAACCAATCTGCGTAAATAGATTCACATCCTGGCCCGCGATTTTCAAGAATGGAAGGAATTTGCCGTCGGCGGCAAGCGGCATATATGTGGACGCAGCCGGATCGACATAAGCTCCGGCCAGATAGATTCCCGTCACCGATCCAACCACGCAGACGGGCACCACGAGAATGACCGCCAGCGGCAGCGTCCAACTTTCATAGAGCGCGGCCAGGACGAGAAAGACGAGCGCGACGGCCAGGGCGAAGGCGAGCGCCCCCGTATTGCGCGATTGTTTCTCGATAAACATCAATTCGGTCCATTCGAATGCCATTCGATTCGGCAGCTCTTGCTCGGCCAGTTTTTCGAGCAACGCCATAGCATCGCCCGTGCTGACGCCCTGTGGCACATTGCCATTCACCGCCGCCGCGGGATATGTGTTATAGCGCGTAATGACGAGCGGGCCGCTGGACTCGCGTGCCTTGAGCAACGATCCAAGCGGTGTCATGCCGCCAAATTTATTGCGCACCCAGAGACGTTTCACGTCGTCAAGTTCATCGCGAAACTGCTGTTCAGCCTGAACGTTGACTTGCCACGTACGGCCGAATCGATTGAAATCATTGACATAGCGCGCCCCCATCGTGGCCTGAAGGACGTTGGCGACCTCACGCACGTCGACGCCATGTGCCATGCAGGCGGACCGATTGATATCGAGAAAACCCTGTGGTGAATTCGCCTTGAACACCGTGAACAGGCCAGAGACCTGCTTTTGCTGGTTCGCTTTTTCGATGAAGTTTTCTGTCTGCCCCTGGAGCAATTTGAAATCGTCCTCCTCCTCTTGGCGGCGTGCTTGTTCCGGCAAGCCGTTGGGGTCGAGAGGACGCGCACGCCGGGCATTCGAGCCGCCCGTGGCCCCACGATCTTCCACCATGATGCGGAACCCGCCAGCCCGTCCGAGTCCAGAGACGGCCGGCGCGCCAAAGACATTGACCTGCAGGCCGGGCAGTTCTTCCAGGCACCGTTTGCGAATGCGCGCCGCAACCACGTCCGCATATAAGTCGGGATGCATTCGCTGCGGGAAGTCATCGAGAATGATGAACATCGAGCCGAAATTAGAGCCATAGGCGCTCAAGACGAATGAATTCCCGGCCACGGAGTTCGTGTGCGCCACGCCGGGCGTTGTCAGCGCGATGGCAGCGATCTTGTCCATCGCTTCTGTGGTCCGCTGAGCTGATGCTGAGTCGGGAAGCTGAATGCTGGCGATCAGATAGCCTTTGTCCTGCGATGGAATAAACCCGTTCGGCAACTGGCGATATTCCCAACTTCCGATGGCGATCAAGCCGCCATAGACGATCAGTACGAGCACCGGCAGGCGAATCGCTAGACGCACCGTGCGTTGATAGGCGGCGCTCGTCAATCCGAAGCCGCGGTTGAACAACCAGAAGAACCAGCCAAATAACACATTGAATATCCAGGTCAGTGGATCTTTGCGCGCTGCTTTGGGCTTCAAGAGCACTGCACAAAGCGCGGGGCTAAGCGAAAGTGAATTAATCGTCGAAATAAATGTGGCAATGGCTATGGTCAGCGCGAATTGTCGGAAGAACTGGCCGACAATGCCTGAAAGGAATGCGCATGGAATGAAGACGGCAAACAGCACTGCCCCGACGGCGATCACCGGCCCTGATACCTCCTGCATGGCCGCGATGGTTGCGTCGCGCGGCGCCAGGCCCGTGGCGATCTTGTGTTCGACGGCTTCGACGACGACGATCGCGTCGTCTACCACAATGCCGACAGCGAGGACCAGGCCGAACAGGGTTAGGTTGTTCAGTGAAAAGCCAACCAGGGCCATGGCCGCGAAACTGCCGACGATCGCGACCGGCACCGCGGCCAGCGGAATGAGCGCGGAACGCCAGCTTTGCAAGAACACCAGCACGACGATGGCCACCAGAATAATCGAGTCGCGCAACGACTTGATGACTTCGAAAATCGAATCGCGGATAAACGGCGTCGTATCGTAGCCGATCTCATAGTGCATGCCTTCGGGCAGGTCTTTGCCGAGTTCAGCCATCTTCGACTTGACGGCGTCGGAGACATCCAGTGCGTTGGCGTCCGACAAGATGAATATTGCCAGCCCGATCGTTTGTTTCCGGTCAAAGCGATTTGATACATCCGAGTTTTTCGCGCCCAGCTTCACGGTCGCCACGTCCTTGATCTTGACGACCTTTCCGTCGGGCGTGACCTTCACCACGACCTCTTCGAACTCCTCAACCTCCGTCAGGCGGCCGACGGTCGTCAGCGTGAGCTGAAATGGTTGATTGTTCGCGACCGGCGGCTGACCGATCTGCCCGGCCGCGACCTGGGCGTTCTGGGCGCGCAAGGCGTCGACAACGTCGACGGCCGTGAGATGCCGCGCCGCCAGTTTTTCCGGGTCCACCCACACGCGCGTCGCATAGTCGCGTTGACCGAAAATCGTGACGTCGCTGATCCCCGGCAATCGTGAAAGTTCGTCCTTCAAATGAGTGACGGCATAATTGCTCAAATAAAGTTGATCGTAGCGCTGCGACGGCGAGTTCAGGCTGACTGTGAGCAGCAACTCCGGCGACCGCTTGCGTGTGGTGATTCCCGTCGCGCGCACAACGTCCGGCAGGCTCGGCATCGCCAGAGCGACGGCGTTTTGCACGCGCACCTGGGCCATGTTCAAGTTGGTGCCGGTCTTGAATGTGACGGTCAACGTATACGTGCCATCCGACGTTGATTGTGAGGACATATAGAGCATGTCCTCGACGCCGTTGACTTGCTGTTCAATGGGCGCCGCGATGGTCTCGGCTACTACTTGGGCGCCGGCGCCGGGATAGTTGCAGTCGATCTGAATGGTGGGCGGCGCGATCGGCGGATATTGCGAGACCGGCAACGTGCGAACGGCCAGCGCTCCCGCCAGCGTAAACAGGGCCGACAGCACCGTTGCGAAGATGGGCCGGTCAATGAAAAAGCGCGGCAGCACGGACGGCGTGACCTCAGGTCGTTGGCTTGACGGCTGCCGCGTCCTTCGGCACGACTTTCACTCCCGCCCGCACCCGTTGCAGGCCGCTCACGATGACGCGATCGCTTGCCGTCACGCCGTCGTCAATGACGCGCAAGCGCTCGACCTGCGGACCGAGCTTCACGGGGCGATAGACGACCTCATCATTCTCGTTGAGTACGAATACGTAGCGCTGACCCTGGTCCGAGCCGAGCGCTTCCTCCGGCACGAGCAAGCTTGGCTTCGGTTTGCCCACGGGCAGACGAATGCGGACGAACATTCCAGGCGAAAGGAGAAACTTCGAGTTGTCAATGGTCGCCCAGACACGTTGCGTCCCCGTTCCCGGATCAACAATGTTGTCGATGACTGTGATGATTCCGGAGAACGAGTAACCCTCCTCATCGGCGACGCCGATGTGCACCTTCGTCGGCTCGGTGCGGGCGGAAACGATCTTGCCGTCCTGCACCAGGCGCCGAAGCCGCAACAAGGTTTGTTCGTCGAGGTCGAATGACGCATAGATGGGATTGCGGCTCACCAGCGTGGCCAGGACCGTGTCGTTCGCTTTGACCAGGTTTTTCGGATCGATGTTGCGCTTGCCCAAACGGCCGGAAAACGGGGCCTTGATCTTGGTGAATTCGACGTTTTGCCGGGCCAACTCGCGTTGTGCGGTGGCGACGCCGACGGCCGCACGCGCCTCGGCCAGGTCGCCCGCAATCTTGTCCACTTCCTCCTGGGTGACCGTGCCCTTGTCCGGCACCAGCGTCACGCGCCGCAGATCGCGCTCCAGTCGATCCCGGCGTGCTTCGGCCTGCAAAACAGTCGACTTCGATTTGGTGTATTCCGTCTCATACACCTGCGAATCGATCTCGAACAAGAGTTGATCCTTTTCGACATCCGCCCCGTCCTTGACGTGTGCCGTCAGCAGATAGCCGGTCACCTGCGCCTGGAGGACTACCTTGTTCTCCGCCTCGATGTGGCCGGTAAAATCCTCATGGTCGATGACCGGTTGCGACGTCGGCCGGGCGACGATAACCTCCGGGTCCTTGGTCTTGGCCAGAGCGGGCGGCGCCTTCTGACAGCCGGCAACGCCGACGGTTACTACGATTCCAGCCAGCACAGAGCCGGCAAACGTGGGGCGGATGCAGCGTTTCATAGCAGGAGAGAATGAGCCGCGGGGGTGGGTACGGGGAATTTTACCGCTATCAACATGGGAATACCACGGGAGTGCCAGAATCCTTTCAGCGAATATTGCCGACGATAGCCAACCTTGGAGTGCTGCGGCTCGACGCAGCTTTCTTTCTTTGGAAGCGCTTGAAAGGAAAGAAAGCTGCGTCGAGCTCGAGCCGCAGCACTCCAAATGGGTCTTGTCACATCCGCTTAACTTCTGCATACTCGGGCGTTATGCACCGGCTGCTCATCTTGGTCGCAATTGCGTTGGCAGGCTGTTCGCGCGAGGATGGCGAGCGGCTGGCCCGCGTTGGCAAGCTGGCTGGCGAAAAGGTCCGCGATGCGGCGCCGGCACGGACGCCGCTGGACAAGATGAATCCGGAATCGACGCCCGCCGGGCGCGTTCGCGCCCGTTTGCGAACGGACGCGGCGCTCGCCGATCAGCCAATCCAAGTCGTCGAGGGGGCCGATGGCCTGCATCTCCGCGGTCAGGTTGCGACCGAAGATCAAATTGAATGGGCCGGCAAGCTCGCGAGTGAAACGCTTGGCGTCGGGGCGGTTGTCAACGAGCTGGCGGTTGGGCCGTAGGTTGTGTTTTATCGCCCTTCCAGCGACTCCACGAACGCCCGCGCTTCCGGCTTCAATTCGTCGCCACGCCGCGTCAATACGCCCGAATGGATCGGCCGAATCTGGCCGGCCAAACTGCGCACGCCGACCTTGCGGCCGCGCGTCACCGATCCATCGGGCATGAGGGGAACGACCGACACGCCGAGCCCCGCTTCGACCATGCGTACGATGATCTCGGTGGTTGTCGTTTCCATGTCGACACGCGGCGACAGGCCGAGAGCATGAAAAGAGTCGATCACGTGTTGCCGGCCCGTTGAGCCGCGTTCGAACAGGATGAGCGGCACATCGGTCAGGTCCGCGAGTGTAAGGTCGGCCCGCTTCAGCAGCGGATGCCTGGGCGGCGCAACCAGGCTCCAGTCGAGCGAGAAGAGATGCTTGTAGTCGAGGTCGCCGCCCGCGTCGTAGGGTGCCGCGACGCCAAGTTCGACATCCGGGTCGCGCAACAGTGACGCTTCCACCTCCGCCTCCGAACGAGTCGAAAGGCGTACGCGCACACTCGGGTTCGATGCGTGAAACCGGCGGACGGCGTCGATGAGCACGTAAAGGATCAGATATTCGGTCGCCGCCACGTGGACTTCCCGCGGGCCGGAGGCGCCGAACAGTTCGCCCATCTGCCGCGCCCGTTCGAGGAATGCCCGCGCATGCGGAAGAAACGCTTCACCCTGTGCGGTCAGCGGCGACCGCCGCCGGCGACCGCGACTCTTGTGATACAGCACGACGCCGAGTTGCCGTTCCAGCGCTAACAAGCGATTGCGTAAACCCTGTTCGGTCACGTGCGATTCGCGCGCCGCGTCGCGCAGACTCCCACGGCGCGCCAGGTTGACGAACGCGGCTACTTGATCGGTGGAGACGGCGGGGAAAGTGTCGGGCATGGTCTTCAACTCGATGGCGAGCGCGTCGCCGTCAACCAAATGGATGGCTGCGTCAGCGTGTGGGACGTGGTACCTGATCACATCACCTTATAGCCGGCATACTTGTACATGAGGCTACGTTTCGGCTTGCTTGGATAGTAGAGCACGGTGACCTGGTCGCCTTCGCGGGCGCACGCGGCCGTGCTCTTGGTGCTCGACATCGTTCCGATGAACTCTTCGCCTGGCAAACCAAATGCATCTGAAACCGTGTACTTGTAGCGGATGACATACGACTTGCCGCTCTTGCCGTGAATTTCCCGCACGCTTAACACGACCCCCGGCGTCGGCACGCCATTGCGGACCAGGAACCACATGCGGATCGGGGCCACGTAAAAGATCCAGACGAAGATCGCGACAATCGCATTCCAGAACAGCGCAGACCCCCACGGATCGAGCGCCTCCTTCAACGGCGAACGACCTTCGAGTCGAATCCACTGGCCGCGGTCCGGCGACGATCCCAGCGCGCGAATGTCGATCGAATCGTCCACCTTCATCGCGGCATAGGTCTCCTTGTCGACCGGGATCCGGATCATGTGCACATTGCCGTCGACGTCGAACTCGCATTCGAACGCATAGTGCATCCCGCCCTTGGCGCCTTTGGTCTCCGTCTTGCGAACGATGTGCGTTGTGTACTCTTCGCCAAATAGCCAAACGCGAACAAACAAGACCGTTGAGGTCACGGCCGAGCCGAGGAGAAAGAGTCCAATGATCGTGTGCGGAAGAATAAACAGCCGGCCGACCCACCGTCCCACGGCGCCTTTGCGATCACGCAAGCACAGCGAGCGCGGCGTCGGCCCCTGAAGCTCTGACTCGATGCCATGGGTCAACACGGGCGTGGCTCCGATCGCGTGGCCTCAGACAGATTAGCCACGGATGAAACTCGGATGAAACACGGACAAGGCTTCGGATTCAGAAGGGAATAGACAACGAACAGCAATCAGACCTCAACATAGTCGCATTCGGTTTCCGGTTCCGGAATGGGCAAACCATCTTCGCGAAGGCCGTCGAGATGGATGGGAATGGCCTTCGCGATCAGCCTTTTCACCTCGGCGAGTGTCTTTGCCGCGGCCACGCAACCCGGCAGATCGGGAATGTAGGCTCCATAGCTTGTTGGTCCCTTCTCAATGACAATCGCGTATCGCATCACGATTCCTCGGGTAGATTCGCCTGTCGCCAAATGCTCTTTAAGGTCTTGATCGGGACATCGACACCGAGTTTCCCCGACACAGTAACTCGGCCCGCCTTGGTCGCGTGCTTGAATTGGCGATGGCCGCCTGTTGATCGCACGCGATACCAACGGTCAGCCTCCAGCCGTCGGATGACCTCACGAACTTTCATGGATCACCAATTGGCAACGACGAACGTCACGTGCTCCAGGCTGGTAATCCGAATCCATTATATCGCGAGTCGCTGCCGAAGATGTCACGATCGTTCAACGCTCCGCGTCGACCGGGCCGTTCGCCGCGACACCATTGGCGTGCTGTTTCAATCCCACGACCTGAACGACCGCGGCGATGCCGGTGTGATATGCTCCCTCGCGAACCTCACGCTCCAGTTCGCGGGCGTGAACGAACTCCAGGCCAGCGAGTTCCTCCCTCAAATCGGCCAGCGTCACCAGCATGTCGGGATCCTTGGGGCCGCCGGTGTTTCGCTCAAGCTGTTTCGGCGTGTATGCCTCCAGCACGAAGACGCCACCCGGCGGCAGGCCTTGAGCAATCGCCGCGTAAAGAGGCTTCCGGATTCGGCTCGGGAGATGACAAAAGATCGACACAATACCCGACCAACCCCACGCGTCGAGAGGATAACCATCCAGGTCCGCACAGATCGTTTCGATCGTCAATTCCCGTTCCGCGGCCAGTTGCCTAGCCTTGGCGAGGCCGACGTGCGACTGATCGATCGCCACCACGCGATGACCGAGGCTGGCTAGGTACACCGCGTTACGTCCTTCACCCTCGCCCAGCGACAACACCGGGCCAATCGGAATCTGCCCGGCAACCGAGACCAGGAACTCGTTCGGCTCGGTTCCGTATGCATAGCCTGGCTGCGAATAGCGCTCGTCAAACATCGGTTTACTTCTTTTCCCTCTCCGCCTCGGCGATCAACTCCTCCAGTGCCTTGTCAATGGCTTTCGCGCCGGGAGCGCCGATCCACTTGTGCCGGATTACGCCCTTCGGGTCGAGGACATAGTAACTCGGCGTGCTCGGGTTCCACTTCGCGTTGACGTCTTCCTGGTACGCGAACGAGCGCCAGTTCATCTTCTCCGCGGCCATGTTGGTCTTGAGGTCTTTTGATTCGCTCTCGTTGACGTTGACGCCGATCAGCGCGAAGGGTTTGTCTTTCAACTTCGTCACGAGCGACCGCTCGTGGGGCCAACTGGCCCGTCAGGTCAATCAGCCCCGTTGCCAAAAGTAGAGGAGCACGACCTTGCCGCGGTAGTCGCTCAACTTGAACTTCGTGCCGTCCTCGTCGACACCCTCGATGTCGGCCGCCACTTTGCCGATGGAAAGGTTGCGAATCGTGAACAACTCGGTCTTTGCGCTCTGAGCGACAGTTTCACCATAGGGCAGCTTCACGTCGCCGTACTTCGCGATAGCCTGCTCAAAGATCGCTTCGATCTCCGTGATCGCCTTGCCGCGATCCTGCCGACGCAGTTCGTCGAGATAGTCCTTGCCGTAAATGCCCTCATAGCGCTTGCTGACCTCCGGTTGCTCCTTTAGCAGATCGAGCCGATGCAGACGGCCGTCAAGAAACAACGCCAGACGCAAGCAGGCCTGTCCCTGAATTTCCTTGTGCGTGTTCTTCTCAAGCACCGTGCGCAGAAACGTCTCGCACTCGCGGCGAAAGCCGTATTGAACCCGCTTGCACGTCTCGCCGATCTTGTCGCTGTCGACAGAATCGCGCAGCAGGATCGCGATGGCCCGGGCCTGTCGGCTGTCCTTGCCCCAGCCGGGATGCGACGAATAATTGTCGAGCCAGTATTCGCAAGTGATGACTTGCGTAAGCGCGTCGAGCGTCCACGGCTCCTTCGGATTCTTCTCCGCCAGCTCCAACAGCTTCTCGGGAATCGGCGCCACGCGCGCGGCAGCTTGCTTGCGTTCCTCGTCGTTCGTGGCCTTCCAGTTCGCGTTGGCGGCCGAATTGAATTCCTTGAGCAGAACCTTGTACTGCTCCGCGGAAGTAGCCGCCTTGTCGTCAGGCGCCGCCAACGCGAGTCCAAGAACGATGATGTGAATACCCGTCATGACACGACCCCCAAGGGAGAGCGGGCGCCGCCGACCGTGGGGCCATCTTAGTCCGGCTAATCAGTTCCCAGGTCAGTCCTTCGATTTGACACGCTGGAACACCCACAACGTCGTAGGCTGGTCGGCGCTGGATTCGAACGTCTTCGGCCGTTCGCGGTTGCCGATCGCCAGGCACAAAGTCAACGTGTCGCCTTCCACTTTGTAGATGCCGCGATAACCGCCGTTGCCGCCCATACCAATGTCGATCGTGGGCGGGCTCTGCCGCGTGTCGGTCACATATTTCATGGACCCATTGCTCTGGCCGCGGGCCCCGTACCAATACTCCCACTGCCCGTCGGCCGAAAACACCTGATGGTGGGTTGCGTGGTCCGGCCCCACGGGCGTGCCGGCATTCTTGTGGTCAACCCGCACCCACTCCCCGATGATCGTCGGCTCCTTCGGCGGCTTTTCCTTGAGGGCCGGCGCGGCCAGCACGCCAGCGGCCGCCGGGAGCAGTAACCACATCAATGAACAGATGCGTGCCATGTCAGGCCTCTCGGCTGAACTTGCCCAATGGGTTTCGCCTTTGTCAGTCTTATCAGCTCGGCGTCGCGCTCAGGCCGAGGGGCCAACTTTTTCGAGCGGTTGCCATGGTGAACCGTTAGTCGATGCCTGTTGTGCACCCGTTCGAGCTACGGTCGACGGCGGACTCGTGATCCCGCGATTTTGCAGAAGCCAAAGGACGCGCCGTTCTGCGGGCGCGAGATCGGGAATTCTCTCGTCGGGACCTTCGCCATATGCACCGTCGCGTCCCGCCGTGATTCCGAACCCACGATCTGGGCGCCAATCGACAATCACGCGGTAATCGCCGAGCTTCACCGTGAGAAAACTCGATCCTGTTGTGGTTTCCGCGAGGTCCAGTTCGCAAATCGTCTCGGCGTTTTGCAACGTCACCCACGAACAGAGCGATTCGAGGGGATTGGTCATGACCATACTCCTTTGCCGTCCAAGCCTGGCTTCGAAAACACGATCGCTCCGCTACGGACCTCGACAATTTCAATGGCGCCGTTCGGGGCAAAGAACGTGTTGTGCCATCGGTGCCGGTGTCGTTTCACGTCGGGATGATCGGGGACAGAACGCAGATTTTCCCACAAGGGCGGATAGAGCCGGCCATCGGTATCGGACGTTTCTTGGTTGAATGGAATGTCGGTCCATTCATCTTCGACGCCATTCAAGGTTTCACAAACGAGTCGGAATGCCTCCTCCAAAGTCGCTGCCGGCTCCGCGATGGCCAGACGCCGGAAGAATTCGACAATTCGTTCGGCCTTGGTGGGCATCGCCTTTCGTTCCCTGTCCACTTCCGCGCAGGGTCATTATGGCCGTCTCGCGGAAACTCATCAAGTTCGCAACGGCGCGATTCTTTTTTGTCAGCGCTGCGTGTAGTCGGACCCCAAGGCTCAGGCCGGTTGAGCCCAGCAATAACCGTGACAGTCGCTCCCCTCTTCCGGTATACTGGCGGGGGTGTCCTCCCGAATCGAACGTCGGCTGGAACAAGCGATGACGCACGTCAGCATTGACCGCCAACCGGAAGCCGTGAAGCAGTTCTTCGAGTCCCTGGCCCTCACCTCAGAAGGGTCGGTCGTGGAGATGAACGGCCGGGCCATGGCACGCATGTTGTATCACCGGCGACTAATGGCAATCAATGAGTTTATCGTCGGGCATCGACGAGCATTTGCCGCCGAGAACTGGTAACGTCACGCCTGCACCATCCGCTCCCGCCATCCGCAACTTGTCAAGTATCCAGCGCTCGGCCGTTTGGAGACAAAGCGCAAATACGTTTCACACCATCAGCCCTGCGGCCTTCGAGCCAACCAAAGGCCGCCAACCTCGACCACTCTTGAGCACCACTTCTGGCGCCACTTTTTCGCGTTCGTATTTCGGACTGAATCCCTTTCCCCACTGAAGTTTATGTCGCGGATGCTGGTCAAAGAGCGCCAACCCGAAATACCGCTGGCGCTCTTCGTGGCGCTCTTTGAAAATGCGGGTTTGTGCAACGCATTGCAACGAATTTGGCCCGCGATCGCAACATCCGTTCAGTGTTTGACGATTTTTGAACGAAACGCATTCCGCCGACTCAGGTTCGGATCAATCCGCTTGTGACCCCCTTCACGGCATCGCCAAAACGTGCTACCATTCTGACCACTGCAGCCGAGTCTCGGACGCACGGTCCGGGAGCGGGGGAACCACAGGGTCGCCGAGAGAGGACCCGGGGGCGTAGATCACTTCGGTGATCGGGGCACTTTCAAGCCCTAGCCCGTCAGCTAACCTCGCAGGCCGGGTCCGCTGTGTTGGCGAGCCCACTTGAAAGGGCACTCCCGTCGTTCATCTCGAGACGCCGAGTCCCACTCTCTGACCTCCGGGTCACCCATGTTTGCCGTTGTGTTCGCCGTTGGCGGCACTGCGTCCGCCCTCGATTCGATCCGACCTGAGTATTTGCTGGGCCTCGTCGCCCTGCTCGTCTTGCCACCGCTGATCGCGTGGCTCACCGTCCGCTACATCCCCAACCAGTCGGTCGGGGTCGTGGAAAAATTGTGGTCCGCCAAGGGATCGATCCCCGAAGGCCGCATCATCGCCCTCGATGGCGAGGCCGGCTACCAGGCCGACGTGTTGCGCGGTGGTTTGCACTTTGGTCTGTGGCGCTGGCAGTACCGCGTGCACAAGGTGCCGCTCGTCACGATTCCGCAAGGGCAAATCGGCTACGTCTACGCCCGCGACGGCGACATGCTGCCGCCAAGCCAGACGCTTGCTCGCGTCGTACAGTGCAACAATTTTCAGGACGCTCGTGCGTTCCTCGGCGAGTCGGCGAACCATCATCGCTCGGCCGGTCAGCGCGGCCGGCAGCGCGGCGTCATCCGCGAAGGCGTGTACGCGATCAACCCGGCCCTGTTCGTGGTGATGACCGCGGGCTCCGTTCATCATTTGCCGCGTCTGCTCGACGATCGCGAGATTCGTGCGGCGGCGAAGTGGCATCAGCAACTGGAAGAAGCCGGCGGGTTCCGGCCGATCGTCGTCGGCGCCTCGGCCGAGAGCCATGACGTCGACAAGACGGCAGCCGCGGACAGCATTGCCATCGTGACCGTACATGACGGGCCGTCGTTGCAGGTCGGCGAGATCATCGCCCCGGCCGTTGCGACCGATCCGGAGGACCCGAATTACCACAACAACTACCAGGACCCCGAAGCGTTCCTGCGGGCCGGCGGTCGTCGCGGTCGGCAATATGTGCCGCTCACGGACGGTACCTACTTCCTCAATCGCTGGTTCGCGACGATCGAGATGGTTCCGAAAACCGTGGTGCCGATCGGCCACGTCGGCGTCGTCGTGAGTTACTACGGACAGGCCGGCCGCGACGTGTCGGGCGATGCGTTCCGGCACGGCGAACGCGTGACCGAGGGCGAACGCGGTGTCTGGCAACGGCCGTTGGGGCCGGGCAAGTATCCGTTCAACACGTATGCCGGCCAGGTCATCCAGGTGCCGACGACAAACTTCGTTTTGCACTGGGTGACCGGCAAAACCGAAGCGCACAAGTTCGACGAGAGTCTGCGTTCGATCGACCTGGTGACGCGCGATGCGTATGAGCCGATGCTGCCGTTGTCGGTGGTTGTGCACATCGACTATCAACGGGCCCCGAGCGTCATTCAGCGGTTCGGCGACGTGAAGAAGCTGATCACGCAGACGCTCGACCCGATGTTGAGCGCGTACTTCCGCGACATCGCCCACAAGAAGACGATGCTCGAGTTGCTGCACGAGCGCGACGCGATTCAGGCGGAGGCCCGCATCGAGCTGCGGAACAAGTTCCGCGAGTTCGACATCGAATGCGTCGACGTGCTGATTGGTAAACCGGGCACCGAAGAGGCCGGCGGCAAAATTGAGACGTTGCTCGAACAGTTGCGCATGCGGCAACTGTCGATCGAGCAGCTCGAAACTTACGAGCGTCAAACGTCCGCCGCCGAGAAACTGCGGACGCTCAAGGAGGCCGAGGCCAACGCGGCGGTGCAGACGCAACTCACCAACGCGAAGGCCCAGGTGCAAATCGCGCAGAGCGCCGGCGAAGCGGACCTGGCCCGTGCTCGCAAGCAAGCCGAGCAAGCTGTGGTCGCGGCCGATGCGGATCTGGCACGATCGCGGCGCCAGGCCGAGCAGACGGTGCTCACCGCTGAGGCCGAGGCGCGCAAGCAGGAGCTGGCTGGTAAGGGTGAGGGCCAGAAGGCGATGCAGATCGGCCTGGCCGAGGCGACGGTCTTGTTGAAGAAGGCCGCCGCGTTCGGCGATCCGCGGCTGTATGCGTTGTCGGTCGTCGCCGAGCGACTGTCGCACAGCACGCAGCCGCTGGTTCCGGAACGCGTGTTCGTCAACGGGGCGAACGGCGACAAGGGTTCCAACGGCATGATGGGCCTGCTGATCGATCTGCTGGTTGCCGAGAAGAGCGGGTTCGCGTTGCAGAACCAGGACGATCCCGCGGGATTGAAGGAGTATGGCGAACGCATGTCGCGCGAGGCGATGGCGTCGCTGGGGAATGGTGCGGCGAAATAATTGATGGGACTTATGGGACGGAGGGGACGCATGGGTTGCAATTTATGCGTCCTCTCGGTCCTATAAGTCCCATTCTTCACATAGGAGCCCTCATGCTCATCCTCCGCGAACGCATGCTCGTCTGCCGCGCCGGCCACCTGATCACCGAGCGCCTGACCAGCCGGCCCGATCTTCGCTTGCCCCGTTGCGACCGCTGCGGGGCCGACACGCTCGATCGTTGCGATACCTGCGGCCACTTGCTTGGCGGCGCCTGGCCGTCGCACGGCCTCGACCCCATTGGCAGCCAGCCGCCGACGGTTTGCACAGCCTGCGGGGCCACGTTTCCGTGGGCGAAGCTCGAGGAACCGTTGGCCGAAGATGCGCTTGGCAAACTGGAACATCTACTGTGTCGCCTGCCGCGTGTGATGCGTGAACTGCGGCCACGACCGGATCTTGATGTCCTTGTTCGGGCCGTGCTGCAAATTCACTTCGACGACGTGCGCCCCGAATTGCGGACGCCGCGCTATGCGCTGGGCAATTGCACGGCGTTTCATCTGCCGGAGATCGAAGCCGTCGTTGTGCCGCATCATGTTGGTTCGGGCATTGAGGAAGACGAGCTGAGCCGTCGCTGGGAAGAGGATGTGCATACCTACCGCGATCGCTGCCGGACGCTCGTGTTCTTTCTCTTCGATCCGGAACGGCGACTACCCGAGCGCATCGCACCGGCGTGGACGCGAAATCATGTTCGATGCGTCGTCGCGGGTTGAACCGGCGAGCGGAGCACCGTAAGGTGCCCGCTAATGAAGAATCGGGCCGCTGACGCGGCTCCGCTCGCCAAGGTGCCGCATGCTCCCTCTCCTCCTGCTCGCCATGACACCCGCCGCCGATCCGCCCGTTGATGCTTCGAAGGGCGACGAGGCCATTCACAAGTATCTCGCGGCCGAGGTCCCACATCACAATCCTCGACCCACCCACCTCCTACCGCGATGGCCCGCACTTCCTGAACGTCGACCGCGTCCTCGATCTGCCGACTGCCCTGGGCCTGCTGGCGCCGAACGTGAAGCTGACGCTCATCAACGCGAAGGACCCCGCGTTCGACAAGACGGCGGCGATCTACAAGCTCGCGGGAGCGGCGGACAAGTTTGAGCGGAAGTGACGCATTGGCGAGCGGAGCGGCGTAAGCCGCCCGATGCTGTCATTGTCGGGCGGCTTACGCGGCTCCGCTCGCCATTAGTTCACGCGATACGTAAGCGCCCGTCCCGCCAATCCCGCCATCAGATTCTCCACTGACATCTCCGCCATTCGTCGCCGCGTCTCTTCCGTCGCGCTGCCAAGGTGTGGCGTGATGACCAGGTTGCCCAACTTCAACAAAGGATGATCGCGCGGCAACGGTTCCGGATCGGTCACGTCGACGGCGGCCATGCGGATCGTGCGCTTCGTCAGCGCTTCCGTCAACGCGACTGTGTCAACGACCGGGCCGCGGGCGACGTTGATCAGGGCGGCCGTCGGCTTCATCATCGCAAATTCAGCTCGGCCGATTAGGCCGCGGGTCTCGGGCGTCAACGGCACCGTCAGCATCACGTAGTCGGCCGTCTTCAACAACTCATCGCGCGAAACGTGACGCACGCCGAGGCGTTGCTCCACATCGGGTCGGCGGTTGCGGTTGTGGTAGAGCACCGTCATGTCGAATGCTCGCGCTCGCTTCGCGACTTGCTCGCCGATGCGGCCCATGCCAAAGATGCCAAGCGTGCTCGAATGGACTTCGCGGCCGATTAGGTATGTCGGATCATAATGCGTGAACGCCGGCCCCCGGGCGTACTTGTCGCCTTCGACGATGCGTCGTCCGGCTGCCAAGAGCAATGCGAATGCGAGGTCGGCGGTCGCGCCATCGAGAATCCCCGGCGTGTTGCCGACGGGGATGCCGCGGGCGGTCGCCGCTGCCACATCAATATGATCGACGCCAACACCGAAATTGCTGATGACGCGCACGCACGGCAAGCGGCCGAGCAGCGCCGCGTCGATGGTCGGATGGCCATAGGTGTAGATGGCGTCGAACGTGCCGGTCGAAGTCCACGGCACCAATTCAACACGCTCGGCGATGAACTCAGTGACCGCCGGCGCGACTGGCAAATCGGCAAGAACGCGCGGTATTGACATGCGAATAGGATATGCGCCATGAACCTCCATCTCGCCGATCACGTTGCTGTCGTCACGGGTGGGGCCAGCGGCATTGGCCTGGCCGTCGTCCAGGGTTTTCGGGCCGAGGGGGCGCGTGCCGTCATCTGGGATCGCAATCCGCCGGACGATCCACGGGCCTTCCGCGTCGATGTGACTGACTTCGCCGCCGTCACCGAAGCGCTCAAGCGAACCGAGGCGATGTTCGGCCCCGTCGGTCACGTGGTTCATGCGGCCGCGATTGGTTCGGGCAAGTTTGGTTTTCCATTCACGAACCTCACACCGGCCGATTGGCCTCGCGTGCTGGAAGTGAACGTGATGGGCATGACCAATGTCGCCCACGCTCTGGCGCCGGGCATGGTCGAGCGGCGTCGCGGCACGATGGTCTTCATCGCTTCGGTCGCCGGGCAGATTGGCTCCCCGACGGATCCGCCGTACTCGGCATCTAAGGCGGCAAACATCAACTTCGCTCAATGCATGGCTCGCGACTTGGCGCCCCACGGCATCCGAGTGAACACGGTCTGTCCGGGCATGGTTCGCACGCCGATGAATGAATCGGTCTGGAAAGCCTGGCACGATCGTCAGCCGCCAGAGCTACGTAAGAGCTACGACGAATGGGCCGGCGCCAAAGTAAAGGCGATCGTCCCGCTCGGCCGCTGGCAGACGCCGGAGGACGTGGCCGACATGGTCGTGTTTCTGTCGTCCGATCGGGCCAGCGAGGTGACGGGCCAAACGATCAACGTCGACGGCGGCTACGTCATGCACTGGTGAGCGAATAACGCCGCTTGCGGCGTAGCGGGCGGGCGCTACGCCGCAAGCGGCGTCATCCACATGCCCCAGCTGCGTAACGCCTTGCGAAAATCGAACCGCGCTGCTTGACAGCGAATCGTGGAAGCGCAAAAATCATCAGTCCTGGCGGACGAATACCGGTTCGACAGACTCTCACACCGCCTGACCCGTTTACCCCCGCCGGGAGTTCCCGTGAACGCGGACTGGTTCTACAGCGTCGGCGACACGCGCCAGGGCCCGGTCACCGAGGATGCGCTCAAGCAACTCGTGGCCGACGGCCGACTTCAGCCGACCGACCTGGTCTGGCGCGACGGCATGCCTGACTGGGTCGAGGCACGCACGATCCCCGCCTTCTTCCCGGCCCCCAAGATCGAACCGCTGTCCGACGACCGCTCGGTCGAACCGTATCGTCGGCGCTTCGATGCCGATCGGCCCAGCCGCCGGGGGCGCGATGACAACGATGACGACCGCCCGAGCCGGCGCGGTCGTCGCGATGACGATGAAATGGACGACGACCGGCCGCGGATTCGCCGGCGCGAGGACGACTATGGCGACCGACGCGGCGACGACGACGATTACGATCGGCCCCAACGATCGCGCAAGCAACAAAAGCCGGGCCAGGTGCAAGGCGTCGGCATCATGATGCTCATCGGCGGGATCATCGGGCTGATTAATATGCTCGTCGTGCCCCTGGTCTCTTGGGGGGCGTGTTGTCTATGGCCTGGCGTTTATTACGAGATCGTCATTAGCATCCTGCTGTTGATTCGCGGCATCAACATGATGAATCAGGACGATCAGGGCCCACCGCGGACTCTGGCGATCCTTCAGATCATTTGCATCGTCAACGCCGACGTGCTGAACTGCGTGCTCGGCATCGTCGCCCTTGTAATGCTCAACGATCCAAAGGTACAGAACTATTATCTGCGGAAGGGGTTCAGCTGAGCGGCCACTTATGCCGCCTTCCCTCTTAGGGAATGGGGCTAGTGGGTTAGGTTGATCCGAGCGTTGCTCAAACGCCTAACCTAACCCCCCGGCCCCCTTCCCAAAGAGGGAAGGGGGAGCCAAGTTGACCTCGCGCGATCATTCCGTATTGCCAGTAATAACTCGTCAAGCGATCGGTCCTTTTTCGGGGGTTATCCGTGAGTCAGGAATGGTACTACAGCATCGACGGCGATCGACAGGGACCGGTCGCGGCCGCCGACTTGAAGAAACTGGCGGATGCCGGCACGCTCAAGGAAGCGGATCTGGTCTGGAAAGACGGCATGGCCGACTGGGTCGCCGCCAAGTCGATCAAGGGCCTCTTCAATGGCGCCGCCGCCTCGCCATCCAAGTCCGGCGAACAAGCAAAGGCGCGGCCGGTCGACGACGATGAGGAGGATCGTCCGCGTTCACGCCGGCGCGACGATGATGAAGATGACCGTCCTTCACGGTCGCGGCGTCGCGATGAAGATGATGACGAGCGGCCTTCCCGGTCGCGGCGTCGCGATGAGGATGGCGACGATGAAGCGCCACCATCGCGGTCGCGTGATGCCGTCGACTGGGATGACGACCGGCCACGCAAGAAAAAGAAGCGGCGGGTGCCAGACGATGTTGGCGGCAAGAAGATGACGGCCGGGCTGCTCGGCATCTTGATCGGATGGACCGGCGCCCATCGCTTCTACCTGGGCGACACGGGCGGCGGGCTCATCAGGCTGCTTGTGCTGAATCTGGTGTGCGCCGGCGGCATTGTCGGGTTGATCGAAGGGATTATTTACCTCACAAAATCGGACGAAGACTTCTACCAAACTTATATCGTTGAACAGAAGGGTTGGTTCTAAACCGGCCCGCGCCGCGTTGCGACGCGTTGTGATTGCATCCATTTCCACCCCACACGGGAGATGAATCGTGGCTCAATCCGAAGTCGGACAGAAGAAGTTGGTGGCCGGCCTCCTTGGGATTCTGCTCGGCTGGACCGGCGCGCACCGGTTCTACCTGGGCGACACCACGGGCGGCATCATTCGGATCTGCTTGAACCTGGTCTGTATGGGCGGGATCATCGGTCTGATCGAGGGGATCATCTACATCACCAAGTCGGATGAGGACTTTGAGAAGACGTATCTCATTGAAAAGAAGGCGTGGTTCTAATCGGCCGCAGTGTCGCCGCGAC
>DATANR010000357.1:0-10888 GCA_036266155.1 Gemmataceae bacterium
TCCCGCGAACACGCCGCCTATCCAAGCAACTAACATCGGGTCCGGGCGGAGCACCCAGCGCTCGCCCTCACGCGTGACCACATACCGGGTCGGGTCTGGGCTCGCATCTCGCATCAGTACTTTCTTGGCCGAACGACACAGCTCAGCAGCGGCGGGGCACCGGCGAGCTAGGAGTTTCAGAAAACAATCATGCCCCGCCGTCTGCTGCAGCGCCTAGTCCGGCGCTCCCCCGCGGACGCATCTCCGTATTCCTTAATGCTTCACCGGCGGGTGCCCTTACCCGGCGTGGACTTTTTGGCCGCTTTCTTTACCTTTGGCGGCTTGACGAGCTCGTAGCTCTCGAGGATGAGCTCCTGGACCTCGCTCCACCTCTTCACTTTCGCCGCGTCGAGGACGACGCCGCGTTTATCCCTGGAGTACGGCTTGAAGCGGGGGTCGTTTTCCACAAGCGCCGCTGCGTGGTCCGGCTCGAGTCCAAACGTGATCTCGCAGACGCCATGCTTTGCTCCGCAGGTCGCGAAGAGCTTGCCACGCACGTAGAATGCGGTCTCCCCGAAGTGACCGCCTTCGCGGGTGTCGGGTAATGAGAGGCAGATCGCCCGCATCTTATCGAGCGCTTTCTCGAGGGTGGCCATTGTTTTGCTCCTCCTCCTCCGAACACTACCGTTCACCTGCCGCGGTGGCTGGTCAGTCATCGAACTCTGAAAAAAACGTCGTGCCACCGCGGTCAGTGTGCAACGGCTTGTTCGGCCTGACTTTTAGCCTCGGCAAACGAACTCGCCGAGGTACCACAGCTTGTAACCCGGCCCACTGACTGATCGCGGGCGCTCAAACTCGTCCTTTCTGGCCAGAACAAAGACGTTCGCCTCGCTGATGCCCAGGTCGGTTGCTTTCTTGACCACGGCTTCGAGGTATGACGCCGAATAGCTGTGTCCGTTCACTAACTCGCGTACCGGCCTGGGGTCGTTCGGGAAGCTGATCTCAACGAAGTCGTAGTCAAAAGAGTGTTGCCCCTGTTCGGCACCGAACTGCGACTCCGGTGTCTCGTCGTCTACGTATTCTTGGACGAAGTAGTTGTCCGGCGCCTCCGGGGCGAAGAGGCCGAGCCAAATGTGGGAGGGGTACTCCGACATTACATCCCCGGTGGCCGAACTTGTGTTTAGCTGACCCACCCTATCATCCCAAGCCCTGCTCGCTTGGCAACCCATCACCGGCTGAGTTCATGCGCAGTGGTGCGCGATCATTTGGGAAAAGCGAACGGCGGGCCAAGCAGTTCTGCGAGTTTGGTGCGCTGCTCCGCGTTAAGCTCCGCGCGCACGCTGTCATGCACGCCATGCTTGAGAGTGGTCTCGTAAATCTGGGCGGCCTCGGGCTGCGTGATCTTCTTGTCGAAATACTGCTGTATGACGTCTTTTTTGATCTTTTCGTGAGTGGCTCGCAATCCGGCAGCCTCCGCTTCGGTCAGGCCAAGCTCCGAGCGAATCTCGCGATAGTTGAAAATCGTAATCCCTTTAGCCTGCCGCATGATCTGTTTCAGCCGTTTGACCTGGTTGGAGGAGAGCGTGGGTTCGATGGCTGCGAAGAGCTCGTCGGCGCGTTTCCTGGTCACAGAGAGGCCCCAGGCCTGCTTGTCAGCACCCTTGTAGTTGTAAAACGCCTCCGCGTCGCCGGACTCGTTCAGCTGTTGCTTCTTCCAGATTTTCGAGAAGGCCTCACTCTGCTCGTTGGTGAGCTTCAAATCTTTCTTGACGGGCTCACTCCTCAGCCGCGACCAAATGCCGAAGCTTGTAAAAAGGGGACCTGGATCAGAGACCTCGTCCGCGGCGGGAACAGGCCGCGCGGTTAGAACGATGCCAAACAGCAGAACGACGGAACCTAGGCGACGCGCTTGCATGGAGAAGTCCTACCGAAGCAGGCGTTCAGAAACCGACCACTACAACCATAGAGCAGTCCTTCGGGTGATGGGTTGAGTTTCTCCGAGTTTGTCACGGCGAGAACCTGCAGCTCGCGCCGCCGTCGCCCTCCGCCGCCGAACAATAATTGGATGACCGCGATCAAATAGTAACCCGTCGCGCAACTAGCCGCAACAAAAAGCCGGAATTCCCCGGCATTTCATGATGCTCGGGCGTGCGTGTCCGCGGTTAGATAGCCGCGATCATCTATCACGCCGAATCTGACTACCGTTATCTAACTGGAATCAACGGGGTTTTTCACAACTTCCGTTTTCCTACCGCCGAAGCTCACTTCATGAAGATCTCGAGGTAATGCTTCGTCCCGCGCGCCTTTCTGATCTCATCGATCGTTCCCTGGGTCACCTTGGTCCCCCGCACGTAGACCAACCCCAGGCGGCGGAAGTCGTCGACGTTCTGGAATAGCCGCACGCCCGCGTCGGTGACCTGGGTGCCGCTCAGGTCGAGGGAGCCCAACTTCTTGGCGCCAGCGAACTCCTTCAGCCCCCGATCGGTCACCTTCGAACCGGTCAAGGACACCTGGTAGATCGCGGGCAGGGCGGCGATGTGCCGGAGGCCGGCGTCGGTCGCGCTCGGGCCGTCCAGGAACACCTTGCTGAGCTTCTTCAACCCCTTCAGCTTCTCGAAGCCGGTCCCGGTGACCCTGGAGTTGTTCAGCTCGAGCCGTTCCAGTTCGGCGAGGTTCCCGAGTTCGGCCAACCCCGCGTCGGTCACCGGGACGTTGCCGAGGACGAGCAGCTTCAGCTTGGTCAGGCGGCCGATGTCCTTCAACGCCGGATCGGTGATCGGGATGTTGGCAAGGCGCAACTCGCGCATCTCACTCAGTCCGCCGATGTCCTGGAAAGCCGCGTCGGTCGTGCCGGTGGAATACGACTGGAAGGCGACCACCTTGGGCAGGTGCTTGAGGAGTTTCGCCTCGGCCTCCCAGTTCTTCTTACCCTGGAGTTCGTCGAACGCGACGACGGACTCCCCGCTGACGATCGTAAAATGGCCGGCGAGCTTCTTCTTCGCCTGCTTGACGACCTCGGTGTCGTCGGCGTGGCACACAAGTGTGAGGAAGGGAAGCAGGGCGAGGCAGGCGCAGGGCACGAAGTTCGTCATCACAAGGGTTCTCGAGAAATGGTCGGCGGGACGAGACAAGGGTAGTTCGCGCGAAGGGGGTGTCAAACCGCCGACGTCGATCGCCCCAGGGAACGGGCGCGTGAAGTCGCCAGGGCGAGCCGGGAGCGTCAGCGACTGGTGGCTGGGGGCGAGACGTTGACACCGGTCGCTGACGCTCCCGGCTCGCCGGGCGGTTTCAAGCGGCGGTGGAATAGTCACTTACAACAAATACTGAAAATTTGTACATTTTGATTTGACAAGCGCCGCGCGGATCATAAGGTTGCGGCGGTTGGCGATTGTGGACCTTTTCAAGCGACGCTCGGCCGGCACCTTTCCGAGCGGTTTCCTTCACCTTGGCCAATTTGGAGTGCGGCGATGTAACGCCGCTTTCTTTTGCTTTGTCGTTTTTGGCCGCCGCGTCCACTTCTTCCAAAACCAAGAAACAAAAAGAAAGCGGCGTTACAGCGCCGCACTCCAAAGGGTCTTCCGGAGTGACTTCCATGAGTCAGAACACCTACTCACTGTTGTGCCAGGCCGCCGAGTTGCGGTCGGTCGGCTACACCTGGGACTACATCGCGCAGAAGCTGCAGCGCAAGACGCGCACATGCCAGAAGTGGCCGACACGTTTTCGTGGCGAGTGGACTGCCATCTACAACGCCACGCAATTGCGCCGTTTTGAGGAGACGAGCAACGAAGCGCATTCGCGTCTCAAGGCGCTGATGCGCGATGACGACAAGCGTGTGCAGCACAAGGCGATCGAGCTGTGGACCAAGTGCGCGGCGACGGCCTATGGTCAGGGCGGCGTGCTGGGGGCGGCGACGACGCCGGCGGACGACGAGGCGATTCAAGAGGCGTTGCGATTCAAGGCGATTGGCGATCAATGTGAGGAAGTGGCGCGACAAGACCGTGCGCGGTTCGATAAGGAGCGTGCGGCCGTCGGTTTGGGGCCGCTGAGCGACGACGAATTTCGCTGTGAGATGGCGCGGCGTGAATACGAAAGTGCGCGCCTGAATCTGGACTTCAAGTTCTATCGGCCGACCGACTGGAGCAACGAGACGAAGCCGGAGCCATTGCCCCCGTTGCCGCGTTCGCGCGGCGAAGGAGCCGAGTTTCGGCCGGGGTATGTGGCGCTGTTGATTGGGGCGCTGTTGCTGGGGTTCTCGATCGCGCGGTACGCCGCGAGCGGCTTAGCCGAGGGACAGCGGGCCGGCGGCGCAGAAGTTCGAGTTGCCGATCCCGCTATCGAAGTAGCTCTCGACGCCGCCGACACTCAGGCAGCACGCACGCGCCAAGTATCCGCGTCACCAGATGGACATACGCTCATCGTCCGCCGCACAACAAGCTCATTTTTGCAGCCGAATGAAATAGACATCGCCCCCAACAACGGCGGCCACGTGCCGCCCCTCCGGACTGAAGGCCACGTGTGCAACTCGACGCCCGCCCGGAAATGCGCAGACGGTTCGCCAGGTTCCTTGTTCCGGCCCGAATTGACAGAGCCGGACGGTGCCGTCCGCGTAGCCCGCCACAACTTTGTTGTCGTCCGACCCGAATGCCACATTCGTCAGCAGTTTCTCGTCCCCGCGGAGCTTGTTGCGAGTCTCCTCCGAGATGGGTGGATCGAACTCGCGCAGCTTCACGCGCTGCGTGGCTGTGTAGACCATCGTGTGGTACGAGGTCGGAAAGGCAACGCGATCGCCCGAAGGACGGAAGACGACCGAGTGCGGATCAGCCCCGAAGTTCTTTGGCCACCAGGCCGGGGGCGTTGCCACCTTGCCGCTCGTCGTGTCCCAGGCGCGAACGGAGTTTCGCACAGTTCCGAATGCAAACAGGCGGTTCCCGTCACTTCGAAACACCACCGAGGACGTGCTCAACATCGGCGAGTCGATCAACCGCTTCTTGAGCCGGCCGTCCGGGCTGATGTCATACAGCCGAACCTCGGTCGCGTTCGAGAACGCCAAGCTGGATCGACACCAACACGTCCTGGGTTACGAGCTGTCGGAGACGGTCAAGGAATTCAAGGAGAAGGACTCACCCGAGTCGGTCCTGAAACGCATGAAACCGGAGAACTTTCACGTTGCCAAGGCACCGGTCTCCTACGCGGTCGGCGACGGCGGCATCTGGAGCAATATCGACGACCTGGCCCTCTGGGACGAGGCCGTGCGCACCAAGTAGCTCGTGAAGGCCGAGACCTGGGAGAAGGCGCTCGCGCCCGCGGTCCTCGCCAACGGCAAGACGGTCGACTACGGCTTCGGCTGGGGGCTAACGATCGAGGAAAAGAAGGTCACCGAGTTGTGGCACGACGGCGGCTATGGCGGGTTCTCGACGCTCAACAGCATTTACTTCCAGGACAAGATGTGCGTGGTGATCCTCTGCAACATAGACGGTTTCGATTACCTCTCGGCCGTCGACGACGGCATTCACAATATCTACCTGGGCAAGAAGAAAGCGAGGAAGTAGTGGTTTGTCCAACCGAGCTCGCGCCCTTGTGCCACCGTAAGGGGAACTTGTCCGACCGCTTGCGTGTCCCCATGATGAATCTGCCGGGCGCTTGGCCGCGTGGTGGAATGGCAGACACAGGGGACTTAAAATCCCCTGCTCCGTTAGGGGCGTGTGGGTTCGAGTCCCACCGCGGCCACTGTTTCGTTGCATTTCCGATTTTGTGGAACAAGCCACATTTCGATACGTTCACGCTCCCACACCCCCCTGAACGTATTTCTCATAAATGACCGGTCATGCGGCGCGGCTGCCGTATTGAGGGCAATTGCGACTGTAACTTGTTACCCTGAAATAACTTCGTATCTCCAATTCGAGCGACCCGTCTCGGCCTCGCCGTGCTTTTCCAGACAATGCTCCGCAGCTCGTAGCGTGGCCGCGCGAACGAATCGACGGCAGCGGCAAGTATGACAGGTTGGCGACGGGAGGACCCGCCTGGTCATTTTGCTGGAGCAGCGCGCAGCTTCGCAGTACCATTGACGCGACGTCCGTGAAACCCTTTGAGCTTCCAATGACCGCTACAACCACTTTCCTGCGTCGCGATCCGGCCGAGGTGAAACCCTGGACCGAGACGTGTGGCCAAATTCGGTGCCTGGTTGAAGAGAAGGACGGCGCCGCCGGCGAGGTCCACCACGTCGAGATCCACGACGCCAAGCTGCACTAACACGAGCGGACGGACGAGTTCTACTACATCATCTCCGGACGCGGAACGATGGTGCTCGACGACGAAGAAATCGACGTCCATGAGGGCGTCGTCGTCTACATCCCACGCGGCGTCAAGCACAAGGCGAAGGGCAATTTGACGGTGCTGACGGTGTGCATTCCGCGCGGGGTGCTGGATGACGTGCACGAGGTGGAATGACACGGTTATTCGCTAGTGTCCTGAGTCGAGAATTCGTTTAGCTTGAACCAGCGCAATCCCCTGAGAATCATGGCAAGAATTCAGAAACGAATTACTGGTTCAGGACACTAGTCGGCCTCCGTTTCATCGCCCTCGTGCCAGCGCCCCGCGCGCCGCATCCGCCAGGGTGTCACCAACGGGGCCTTCGGACCATTCCTGCAACAACGCGATCGCTTTCGCGGTTTGCAACCGTTCAAGCAATTCAACAGCCCGAGCGATGCAGATGCCCTCGGTTGAGAGGTCGGGGCCGCGCGTCGCTTTGAGCAATGTGTCGACGCGCTGGCGCATTTCGGGCGACATGTCCGTGCGACTTGCGGCGAGCAAGGCGGGGCGGCTCGCGTGGGCCAGTCGTGTCAGTTCGCCTTGCGCGATCTCACGTTTCTGATAGCGCGGCGCATCGAGTTCGCGGACGAAACGGTCGACCTGTTCGGGCACGGGTCGGGCCGGGCGGATGCGTTCTCGAAGGCCCTCAACCGCGACATCTGAATGTCGTGCAAGTTGTTGCATTGATTGGAATGCGGTAGCCGCGGTGCCGGCGAGGCCGGCCCACATTTCATCTGAAGGCGCAAGGGTCACGCCTGGTTTGGGCGCGGCGCCTGCGAACAGGTCGTGAATGGTCACCGTACTGTCGCCGTTGGAGGCGATCAGGTAGCGCCCGTCGCGCGTGAACAAGAACGACGATGTAGGCCCGCGATGGCGATTCGGAATTCGAAAGCGTTCTTGAAGCGTGTTGACTTCGAACACGAGCCAATCGAAGCGATCAGTTTCGACCACGGCCAACCGGCCATCGGGTGCGAGCGTGAGCAGCCCCTCGCGGCCTTCGAGCGTGTCGCCGCGTGCGAAGCGGATTTCGCGCGCGTGGCCGGCACAGCCGAGCGGCCAGGCGGCGAGGCCTGACGAGTGGGCTGTGACGACCGTATGGCCGTCCGGCGTGAAAGACACAGCGCCCGCCCACTCGCGGCGAGTCAACGTCGTTGTGTAGGGCAACAGTTCGAGCAGCCGGCCGGTTGCGGAATCATAAATAGCGAGGCCCTTGTCCTCGACTACGCACAGCCGCAAGCCGTCGGGGGCGAATGCATAACCGCCGCGGCCGGGCAGGCCCTTCTTGACCGACCAAGAATGCAACCCAGTGAGGTTCCAGACGCGCAGGATCGACGTGTCAAATTGATTGAACTGCGTGTCGCCGCCGTGCGTCACACGGAAGCGCCCGTCAGCCGATTCGCGCGGATAAATCGGCGTGCCATTGTGCCATTCAACGATCGCCGGCTCGGTGTTTGAAACGCGCCGCGCGGTGGCAAGCTCCCAGTTCTCCTCGCGTGGCGATGAATAGTTGCCGGAGAGCCGCAGGAATCGCCCATCGGGCGACAGGCGCATGGCCGGCGGCTGCGAAAACGAGTCCGGCTGATTGAATCGCTCACGACCGCTGGCGACATCCACCAGGCGAATCCGATTTGCCGCCGCAACTGCCAGGCAGGATCCGTTGGGTGATAAGGCTATTCGATCGGGAGGCGATGGTAGGGTTCCCTTGTAATGATTCAGGATTTGGCCGGTCACCAAATCGAACCGGAGGATACCGCCTTCCATTTCGGTGACAAACAGATGGCGTGCATCCGCGGAGAACCGGGCGCAGCCAGAGCGAGCAAAACGAAGGTCGCCCGGCGTCAGCGTCCGTTCGATACCCGTCTTCCGATCCTTCCATGTCAGCGTAGATTCGGTAGCAAAGTTGGCCTCGTAGCGACCGCACGGCGACGCGGCATCAGCGGCTCGACCCTCGGCGACGGTTTCGACCTGCTGACCGGTGGCTTCGTCCCATGTTCGATTGCGGCCTGTCAGGTCCGTGACGACGACACGACCAGCTTCGAGTGAACGGATGCCGTAAGGACACCCGGTGCGAACGAAGCGAGCCTCCATCCCATTGCGAATGTTGTGGCTGCGAATCGAGCCGTCGCCGGTACTCCAGATCACACGTTCGCCGTCCGCGGAGAATCCAACCGGGCCGCGGATGCCGTCCGGCAAGTCCCAGCGGCGAACGACGCGGCTTGTCGCCGTTTCCCAGACGATTACTGAGCCTTGTTTGTCCGCGGAGACGAGCAAAGCACCATCGGGAGAAAAAGACAGCGATCGAATCGGACCGCCATGCCGCAGGCGAGTGCTGCCGACGCGACCGACCAATCCGTGTTCGGGCCCACGCAGGTCCGGATCACGGGAATTCCAGGAACCAATGCCAAAGGCGCCGTTGTTGGGAGAGGGGAGAACGACGGCAACAATGGCCCAAAGCGAGCTGAGAAGTGACATGTGGAACTCCCTTTCCACAGGCGAAAATTCAAGCGAGGGTTATGCCGTGAGGTGTGGGAACTGTCAACGGACAATTCGTACGTAGCTGGATTCGTAAGAATGCAGTTGCTGGCGCGCCCAAGAACCTGAATTCTTACGAATCCAGCTACGAGAACGGGCCTGCCAAAGACGATCGATAAGGCCAATTTGATTCTGCCAGTCTGGCAGCGTCAGCTGCATCGTTATCGGGGTTCCATTCGTAAAGTGTCGAATTTGCAAGGACTTACGTTCGCAATCTGCCATCGGCACAACTCTTGCATAATGACCGCCACTTCGACTCGAACCACCGCCCGGACTGCCGGGTTGATCGACATCCATTAGGAGTCTGCCAAGTGGCTGCCAAACAACTGTCCTACGCCGACGACGCTCGCCAGAAGCTGCTCGCCGGGGTTACCAAGCTGGCGCGGGCCGTCCGTTCGACCCTCGGGCCGCGTGGCCGCAATGCCGTGCTCGACAAGGGCTGGGGCAGCCCAACGGTGACCAAGGACGGCGTCTCGGTCGCCGAAGACATTGATCTGAAGGATCCGTACGAGAACATGGGGGCCCAGCTCGTCAAGGAAGCCGCCAGCAAGACCAGCGACGTGGCCGGCGACGGCACCACGACCGCGACCGTGTTGGCCGAGTTTATTTACCGCGAAGGTCTGAAGGCCGTGGCCGCTGGCAGCGACCCGATGGCCATCTCGCGCGGCATGCAGAAGGGCGTCGACGCGGTCGTCGAGTCGCTCAAGGGCCAGGCCCAGAAGGTTGACGCGAACGATCCGAAGGCGATCACCGAAGTCGCGACCATCGCGGCCAACAACAACAAGGAAATCGGCGCCAAGCTGGCCGAGGCCATGAAGAAGGTCGGGGCCGCGAATGGCGTCATCACGATCGAAGAAGGCAAGACGGCCGACACCGAGGTCGTGGTCGTTCAGGGCATGCAGTTCGATCGCGGCTACCTGTCGCCGCACTTCGTGACCAATCAGGAAGACGTGACGGTCGAGTTCGAGAACGCGAACATCCTCATTTACGAAGACAAGATTTCGAACGCGAAGGATCTCGTGCCGCTGCTCGAGACCTTCTACAAGAAGAACGAGCCGCTCGTCATCATCGCCGAGGATATCGAGGGCGACGCTCTGGCGACGCTCGTGCTCAACAAGCTCAAGGGCATCCTGAAGATTGTGGCCGTGAAGGCCCCTGGTTACGGTGATCGCCGTAAGGCCATGCTCGAAGACATCGCGATCCTGACCGGCGGGAAGCCGCTGTTCAAGGACCTGGGCGTGAAGCTCGACGCGACCAGCCCGGGCAAGGGCGGGGCTAACGAGCCGACCGTGCTGAGCTACCTCGGCAAGGCGAAGAAGATCAAGATCGACGCCGAGAACACAACGATCACCGAGGGCTTTGGCGACAAGAAGGCCGTCGATGGCCGGGCCGAGTCGATCCGCAAAGAAATCACCAAGACCGACAGCGAATACGACCGCGAGAAGCTGCAAGAACGGCTCGCCAAGTTGGCCGGCGGCGTTGCCCAGCTCAAGGTTGGCGGCTCGACCGAGACGGCGATGAAGGAGCAGAAGGCCCTCTACGAAGACGCTTTGCATGCGACGCGAGCGGCCATCGCGGAAGGCACCGTGCCGGGCGGCGGCGTGGCCCTGCTAAACGCTCGCAAGGCGCTCGACAATCTGAAGCTCACGGGCGACGAGGACGTCGGCGTGAAGGTGCTCTATCGGGCGCTTGAGATGCCGTGCCGGCTGATCGCCGAGAATGCTGGCAAGGACGGCACCGTGATCGTCTCGCAGATCCGCAAGAAGAATGACGTCGCTTGGGGCTACAACGCAGACACCGACAAGTACGAGAACCTGCGTGCGGCCGGCGTCATCGACCCGCTGAAGGTCACCCGCAGCGCTCTCCAGAATGGCGCGAGCGTCGCGGCCCTGCTGCTCACCACCGAGACCCTCGTGGCTGACATCCCCGAGCCGAAGGGCAAGGGTGGCGATCACGACCATCACGACCATCATGGTGGCGGCGGCATGGGCGGCATGGGTGGAATGGGTGGAATGGGCGGCATGGACTTCTGATCGTCCACACACACCGACGCATCGAGGGCGCGGCT
>DATANR010000358.1:0-7001 GCA_036266155.1 Gemmataceae bacterium
GGGTCGGGCAGGCCCCACGACGACGGGCAGGCCTGCGGGCGTTGTATGTGTATGACGGGGAACGGATTGGGGTGCCGGGCCTTCTCGGTCGCAGGCTCCCTCGCAGCCCCGGCCTCTTGGGTTCCTTTGGGGTGTCGTCGCGGGGCTCCTTCATTCCCTGCCGGGGCGGTCCGGGACGCTGCAACCCAAGAGGCCGGGGCTAGTCGCCCCAGCACCCCGCGTGGCGTCGCTGCGGCTCGCCACGCCCGCCGCTCGAACGCGGCGGACATCCGTTCCCGACGACGACGAGCCCGGTGTGTGTTTACATCCGACGAGGTGGATCATGGCGACGAAGAATACAGGGCGGCTTCTGATCGGGGCCATCGTCCTTTTCGCCACCGGAAGCGTGGGCGGTTGGTACGCCGCCAACTGGATTCCGGCCAAGCGTCTGATGTCGTCGGACGAAGCGAAAGCCACTCCTGCACCGACGCCGCCAGCCGACACGGACATTGAAGACATCAAGGCCCAGGCCCAATATGAAACGGCACAGTGGTTCGAGTTCGTTCTCAAGGGCCCTCTGGCCCCTCGCACTTTGGGAAAACGGTGGTTGTCAGACTCTCCGCCTCAACAGTCGGAAGATCTTGCCGACCTCGATAAGACTAACGCCTTTGATTGGAACATCCAACGTGCCGAGAGAATCGAGGCTCTCAGCAAACTGATTGAGAAGCACAAGGACGGCGAAGCGGTGAGGAGCGCGTACGCGGATCGCGGCTGCCTCCGCTCGCGGAACAAGGAGTACGAGGCCGCCATCGCCGACTTTACGGTGGCGATCCGGATGGGAGATACCGGTGCCTATCTCGACCGCGCGGACGTGAGGATGAAGGCTGGCCAGTACGACCAAGCCATCGCCGACTACACCAAGGTCATCGAATACACGGACACCAGGAATTCAAGCGTGAGCAAGGAAAAAGCTTACTACCACCGGGCTCTTGCGCATGCGATGAACTCCAATGCACATAACTGTCGGGACGACTTTCGGCTCGCGGCCCAAAGTAGGCGCGAGCAGCAGGCGAAGGATAAGAAGTGACCATCCCGCAACGTCTCTCATGTTCAGGGCAGAGAGAGGCAGAGCGTTTGGTGCGTCCGAGAGGGCGCGATATTTCTGTTCCCCCGTATCCGTATGTCCCAAAGAAAGGAGTCCGCGAAGCTCATCATGGTTCGTGAAGGAGTCGAACTCCTCCACGTCGTCCAGAATAGGCATGACCGGGTCGTCATTTACCGGCACGTCTGCGAGGATGACGAAGACTCGTATACGTTCGAGTTGCAGCGCATCGCTTGCTGCGACTGGAGCCCACGGGTCGAGTTCCACGACTACGAACTGGACGACATCCTGACCGTACTCCGAAGTGCCCAGGAGGTGCTGAAGTCTTCCCGAAGCCACGATGAGTAACACACAGGACACCATCGGCCTCACGCAGCTTCTCGACGAGATCGACAGCGACCTCGCCGATTTCCGCAAGAAGCACCCCACCGACTTCGGCGTCAAGACGACGTCGATGTGGTGGGAGCTGGAGCGTGAGCGATTGAAGGTTCGGCACGGCTCCGGCGTGGCGTTGACGCGCGTCTGGAGTCTCAAGCGGCTGGTGAGGATCATCTGCCGCGTGCTGGTCGGATAGCACGGAAGCTCTGGCCGCTGCCCCTGACGGCGGCCAGCTTTCAACCGAGCGATCGGTTGCTTTCTGCGAACGCGACAACTTTCCTCGCGCATCGCAACACGAAACACGAAGAGGACGAGCCGTGATCCCGCTGCCTCCGAACATCGACGACATGCCGCGCATGAAACGCTGGCTGGTGAACTTGTCGGCGGCATGCGGCGCAACGATGGATGGCGGAAGGAAACTGACGTCGCTCGACGCACTCGTTCTCTTGAATCCAGGCGATCCTCGCTTTGAACCCACGCTGAACGCCATCGCCGATGCGTTGCCAGCGAAAGTCTTAGACGACTTCCACTCGCTCCAGCCGCGCGACGCGCGGAAGCGAGAGGTCCAGACGGAGAGCGCCGAGAATTACATCAGAGATTTGTTCCCTCCCGAATGGGAGGAGACGTGAGACACCGCGAGCGTCGTTCTCGATCAGGGTCAGTTCGGCGCTCCGGTGGTTTCGGGCGTGCGGCCCTTCCGCACAGTTTCCTTCCACCTTTATGGTCAAGAAGAACAAGGACGTTGCGGGCACAGGATTGCCCGCGAAACAACCGGCCGTCACGGATGCGGCAATGGGGATGAAGAGGTCCCCACTCAAGACTCTCCGCGTCGAGGACTGCTTCGCCAGTATTTGGGTGCGCGAGTTCCTGAAGAATGGCGAGATGCGGCGGTTCTTCTCGGTTTCGTTCGAGCGGTCCTATAAGGATCGCGACGGGGCTTGGAAGTACACCAAATCCTTCGACCTGGACAGTCTTGGCAAGCTCGTGATGCTCTGTCAGCAGGCTTCGGAAGCGATTCCGAAGTTCGACGAGGAGCTCGAAGAGTATTACGCGAGCGACAAGGGAGCATGATGCCTCTGGGGGCCGCCCTGACGGCCCCCACATCACCGCGTGACGGCAACGCGCGGCTCGCAAGAGCTGACAGTTGCCTTCGCGGGTGAGCACCTTACTTTCGCGGAACGCCACAACTTTTCTGGCGCTTTCCGCATCCTTTGAAATCCCGGCATCGGTGGGGCAGGCCGAAGTGTTCGCGGCCGTGCTACCGGTCAAGGAGATCCCTCCGGGGCTCCTCCGTGACCGGTGCGCTTCGTCCGCTTTGCGACAAGCCTGCCTCCACCGAGGCTTACTTCTTTCCTTCTTTGTTCCATGCGAGATATCGCACACACACCAACGGCATTCGATATCGCGGTCTTGCCGCGAGCGCCGAAGAACGCGAGTCCCGTCCCGTGGCTCACGTCGCTCTACCACAAGACGACGCGGGGTAACTACGGCGACTCCCGTTACCCCGGAAACTGCAGCGGGGAGATCATAAAGGACTTGCTACGCTACTTTCGTCCGGCGAGCGTGCTGGACCCGATGAGCGGATCGGGAACGTGTCGCGACGTCTGCGACGAGTTGTGCATCGATTGCTGCTCGGACGACCTCCGGTACGGCGCTGACGCCTGTGATCCCGAGACGTTCGGCGGCCCATTCCGCTTCGATTTCATCTGGGCTCACCCCCCGTACTGGCGGCAAAAGCTCTACACCAAAGACCCGCGCGACCTGTCCGCAGCTCCGACCCTCGGAGCGTTCCTCGAACGGTACGGCCAGTTCATCCGCAACTGCGCGTCGTCACTCGCTCCGGGCGGCAAGTTCGCCGTCCTCATGGGCGACTACAGCGATCGCGAGGCAGGGTTCTGTCCGCTGGTCTACCACACTAAGCGGTTGGCGTTCGACGCCGGACTGCGCCAGTGCTGCACGGACATCATCCGCTTCAGCCACGGCGCGAGCAGTTCGCACAAGACTTACCAGAGCTCCTTCATCCCAGGCTTGCACGACGTGTGTGCCGTGTTCGAGAAGGTGCGCTAACTTCCTACCCATTTTTCCCGACTAAGAGATGTCAACCAATGAAAAAGCACCGGCACACACTCCCCTCCCTTGGCATACCGATTGGCTCGGTGATGATCGCGGATGGATCCTTGACAAACAGAACAACTACCTCGCTGAAATCGTCACGGAAGACGATTGCGGATTCGTGGTTCCAAAGAACGAACAGCGGGCGAACGGGGAGTTCATCGTCCGGGCCTGCAACGCTCACGACGACCTGCTCGACGCCTGCTACCTCGCCCTCGAAGAGATTGAACAGTGGGACGAGGTGATGGGCGGGAGTGAAGACCCGCGAACTCGAGAAGCGATCGACGCCCTGAAATCTGCTATCCGCGAATCCCATGGAAACGCCGCGTAACGCCCTCGCCGTCGCCTTTGATGCCCTTCACAAGGGGATCGTCCCACTTCCGTGCTACCCCGGCACGAAGCTTCCGATGGTTCGCTGGAAGGAGTGGCAGCACGAACTCCCGCCCGAGGAACTGATTCGGGAGTGGTTCCGATTTGAATGCAACATCGCGATCCTCACGACGGGCATGGTCGTGTTCGATTGCGACGACCCGGACGAGGCCGATCAGGTGGTCATCGAGTGCGGGGAGACATTGCACCGGCTGAAGACGCCGCGGGGCGGGTTTCATCTCGGTTACCGGAGACGCAAAGGCGTGAAGGTCGGCAACGCCGTGAAAATCAAAGGCCGCGCCATCGATCTACGCACAGACGGCGGCATGGAAATGATCCCGCCTTCGTTCACGGAAGATGACAAATACGAATGGATCACGGACGGGCCACTGCCGCTCATCGATCTTCCCGTCGCGTGCGTCGGCTGGACACGCGAGCGAAGCCGCAAGAAGACGCGGGCAGTGCTGACCATTGGTCCGCCTGCAGAAGGATCGATCCGCTTTCCCGAAGCGTACGCGCTTCGGGTCATGTCGATTCAGGGCAGCAACGGCAGCCGCGGGCTCGTCCGCATGGTGTGCATTATGCGCGACGCGGGCAGGACCCCCAAGCAGACGCTCGACTACGCCCTCGGCCCGTGGAACGCGGCGTGCGCCGTTCCGCCATGGACCGAGAAGGAAATCCGCCATGCGATCCGGCGGCATTATGGGATCGCTGACTTCTAAGGAGTGATTGCGATGGCGACCGAGTTGACAATCCACGGCACCGGGAGCGGAACCTGCTCGCTCTCGGGCAAGTCCGGCGAAGGGCTGACGGTTACGTTCAAGGACGGCACCCTGTCGGAGTCCTTTTTGTCTTGGAAGGGCTTCCAGCAACTGCTCGGCATGAAGGCCGGCGGGTCGAAAAAGCCAGCCCCACCCGTCCAAGCGGTGGCACCGAAGACTTGACGTGAGAAACGAATGCCGTGGGCCGTGGGCTTCTCATCCCACACGGGTGCGTCCGTCGAGCTGTCCTCTCCGCACGAGGCTGGCACTGTCGGCTCGAACCCCCGGCATCCACCCTCCAAAGTACAAACCTGCGAAGGCACGCCCTATGTCGATAGGTCACCTATGAACACGGTAAAAGCGGCTGCACTACGCATGAACGTCAGCGAGAAAACAATCTACGCCCTTTGCGCGGCGAAGAAGCTCCGGCACGTTCGCGTCGGCGTTCGGAATGGCAAGCTGCTCGTTCCGGATGACGCCATTGAAGACTACCTGAGAAGCAACACGGTCTCGGGGGCGGCATCCGTGCCAGCCCCGAGAGCGGCGAAGGTCAAACTACAGCATCTACGGGTGTAGAAGCGTTCGCCTTCGCCAATGCCCGGCGAATATGCCCGTCGTCCTGATCCAGGTGTGCGTACGTCCGGCACAGCATCGCCCCGTCCGCATGTCCGAGCAGGATCGAAAGCGTCACAGGATCGACGCCGTTCTGGAGACTTCGAGTCGCGAATGTGTGGCGAAAATCGACGAGGGCAAACTTCTTCCTGAGACGCTTTTTCATGCGGAGAAAAACGCAGCTCACGGAGTGGCGGTTCCAGGGGAGAGCGTCGCTGTTCCGGAAAAGGGGACCCGTTGGGAACGACTTGGCGAGCCGCATACAGACCAAGAGGGCCGCTTCCGTGAGATACACGACCCGGATCTTCCGCTTGCCCTTGGCCTCCTTCGCCGGGAACACCCAGCGTGATCCCGAGACGTCGAGATGCCGCTTCTCGACCCGCCAGATTTCTTGCGGACGACAGCCAACTTCCCAGCAAACGGTGATGAGGTCTTGGAACTCGCCGCTCGTCCGCTCATGCATCGCGGCGTACGTTTCCGGCTCGATGACGTTCTCGCGTTTCCCCGGAGGCGGCTTTTCCATGAACGCAATCGGGGACTTGTCGATCCGACCCTGCTTCACGGCCCAGTTGAGGGCACGCTGGACCGCCTGCAATCGGCCCCGCTTCATGCCAGGGTTCCAATCTTCATGTCCGTCCACCCACTCCTGGAGGTGGAACGGTCGGAGGTCCTTCGCCGCCAGCGACTTGTCTGGCAGTGCGTCGAGGAACGATTGGATGCGTTCACGGTACGTCTCGTATGTCCTCTTCTCTCGATGCCGCAGACACCAAGTCAGGAACTCATCGAGGATGCCGGACAGCGAGGGATTAGACAGGGCAGAGATGACGACGGGAACGGGCGTATTTCGTTCCGCCATGACCTTGTGGTACTGGCGTATCGCTTCGGTCTCGTCTGGACCGAGGTTGACGTGCTTACCGTCGAGTTGGACGTACCAACGGTTCTTCTTTGGACGGAAGAACGGCTTTGGAAAATGAGCCATCGCGAACCTCCCAGTGCGAGCACCGGGCCGGAAGGTCCGCTTGCCGCCCCCATCCGGTGGACTAGACCGGGTGGGGGCAACTTTCTCTGGCAGTGGGGGCAGTTCTCTGGCACCCTGAACACTGCCGACTTAACAAAAACCCTACAAATTCCAGCGAGGACGACGGGACTCGAACCCGCAACCACCGGATCGACAGTCCGGTACTCTAACCAATTGAGCTACGTCCCCGGTAATAACTTACGTCGATTCTGATTTGCTCCTGATACCCGCTGACACCCGTTTTCACCTTGTCGGCGGTCTCTAACACCCTACACCAGCAAAAGACCCGAACCGTCGTTACCCGGTTCAGGCGAAATTCAGGGGCACCGTTGAGGGGTGACACCTTGTCAGACTCCAATTCTAATTCTCCCACGCCCGGCGGCAAGCCCCAAAGACCAGAAGGCGAGACCACGCTGTTCTGGCACGCCAGCGGGCGCTGGGCAAATGGTAATCGGCATGGAAAAGGGAAACGCGATCGGCATGGAAAAGGGAAACGCTGTCGCGGCGAGGCCAAGGGTCATTTGCCCTTCTTAAACCCAAGTCACGCTGAGGACTGGAGTTTTTTCGTAGAGCGGTTTTGGTATGCTGCCGCTCGCAGAGGATTGTAGTGATCGCGGAGAATCACGGATGATTCGACCACAACTGGAGAATTGGGGCCAAGACCTCGATG
>DATANR010000359.1:0-25971 GCA_036266155.1 Gemmataceae bacterium
GGCTTCAGCGAGAACTCCGGCTCGCGGTTCTTGGGGCGGCCGAGGTGGGCGAGCAGCACGAGCTTCGCCGCGCCCTTCTCGCGCAGCTCGCGCAGCGTGGGCAGCGCGGCACGGATACGCGCGTCGTCGGTGATGCGCGTCCCGTCGAGCGGGACGTTGAAGTCCACCCGGACGAGGACGCGCTTGCCCTCGACGTCGAGATCGTCAAGCGTGCGCATGTACCAGCACGCGCTGCGCGAGCTCGACGCACCGGTTCGAGTAGCCCCACTCGTTGTCGTACCAGCTCACCAGTTTGAAAAACCGGCCATTCAACTCCATGCCGCTGCCGGCGTCGAAGATGCTCGAGTGGGAGTCGTGAATGAAGTCACTCGACACCACCTCGTCGGCCGTGTAGGCCAGAATGCCCTTCAAATACGTTTCGCTCGCCTTCTTCATCAAGTCGCAAATCGTCTTGTAGCTTGTCGACTGCACCGTCTTGACGGTCAGATCGACCACCGAAACCGTCGGCGTCGGCACCCGGAAGGACATGCCGGTCAGCTTGCCCTTTACTTCAGGGATCGCCAGGCCGACGGCCTTGGCGGCGCCGGTGCCGCTCGGGATGATGTTGATCGCCGCCGCCCGGCCGCCCTTCCAGTCCTTTTTGCTCGGCCCGTCGACCGTCTTCTGCGTGGCCGTGTAGCTATGCACCGTCGTCATTAATCCTTCTTCGATGCCGAGGCCTTCCTTTAGCAACACATGCACGACCGGGGCCAAGCAGTTTGTCGTGCAACTGGCGTTCGAGATGATGTTGTGCGCCTTGGGGTCGTATTTCTCGTGGTTGACGCCCATGACGACCGTGATGTCCTCGCCCTTGGCCGGCGCCGAGATGATGACCTTCTTCGCTCCCGCGGTCAGGTGGCCCTTGGCCTTGTCGGCATCGGTGAACAGGCCCGTCGACTCGATGACATAGTCGACGCCGAGGGCTTTCCACGGCAACGCTGTCGGGCCTTCCTTGACGGCGAGGCACTTGATCGGGTGGCCGTTGACGATCAGCATGTCGTCCTCGGCGGCGCCGGCCGACTTCTCGCTACGGACCTCGCTCCCGAACTTGCCTTGGACGGAATCGTACTTGAGCAAGTAGGCCAGATTGTCGGCAGGCACGAGATCGTTGACGGCGACCACGTCGAGGTGTTTGCCGAGCAGCCCTTGCTCGCAGAGCGCCCGGAACACGAGCCGGCCAATCCGCCCGAACCCATTGATGCCCACCTTCACCATCGTCCTGCTCCTCGGGCCGCTGGCCCGCCGTGTCGAGAAATTCTAATTGTCCTCAGTAGGCTAGAGATACGGGTGGACGGGGACTGAGTCGAGTACCCACGCGAGGCGACCATGCGACGGAACCTGACGTTCTTGGCAATTTTGGTCATGGTGGCCGGCTGCAACGACAAGATGCCAGTCGCGGCGCCGGGGGGACCGGTCGCTGGTCCGGTCAACGGCGGCGGGCGCATCGACGATGGACTGGCGCCCAAGGAATTGCCGAAGCCGCCGGTGGCGCTCGACCAGCCAAAAGATCTGCCAGCGATCCACAATGGCACTGACCTGAGCAAGGAGGACCCGGACGACTTGGTGGCCATGGCTCGTTCGGCCGCCGAGAAGAACGATTACAAGACCGCGCTGGCTGCCCAGTTCTGGTCCGTCAAACAAGGGGGAGATGGACATTACGATCTTGCCTGTTACTACGCCCGTAACCAGATGCATAGCGAAGCGATCTACTGGATTCAGAAAGCGGCGGAGACGGAGGGCGTCGACGCCGACCACGCGGCCGAAGACGAGGATCTGTTGACGCTGCGCCGCGATCCGCGCTGGGCAGGCGTCCACCGGTTCCTGTGGCAATGCACCGCGTATTGGAAGGCGAGCGGCAAGACGACGACGCTCGTATTCGTCCCGGAAAATTTCGACAAGAAGAAGCCGTCGCCGGTGATCGTTACCCTGCACGGCCGCGGCAGTCGGCCGGACCACTTCTTTGGCGCTGGCACCCAGGCGTTGGCCGATGCGCTTGGAATCCCGTTTGTCTGCGTGAGCGGTACGAAACCGACGGGCCCGAAGGCGTTCGTCTGGGCCGTCTCCGGTGATGGCGACGCGAAGCGCATTGATGCCGCCCTCGCCGAGGCGGCGGATCGCATCACGGTCGCGCCGGGTAAAGCTATCACCATCGGCTTTTCGGAAGGCGCCCAGGTCGCGGTCGAGGTGGCGGCCCGCGATCCCGAAAAGTATGCGGGCGGCATTGGTATGTCGCCTGGGGCCGATTTCTTTCTCGATCAAGTGCAGCCGACCGCCAAGCTCAAAGAACGCCGTTTCGTGGTCACCATCGGCGGCAAGGAACATCCGGGCAACGTGATGCTTGCCCGCCAGGATCGTGACTGGCTGAAGAAGAACGCCGCGTCGGTGAATTACATCACCTTCCCCGGCATCGGCCACACGCTGCCGGCCGACTTCAGCGAGCAGTTGCCGAGATGGATCAGCTACATTCTGGGCGAGAAGAAATAGGCCATCCGCAAGGGCGACAGCTAAGACAATGGCCTGACGCAACGTTAACCTCTCAACCCGAGTTTTCACCATGTCGAATGTGGTCCGCGTGGCCGTCACTGGCGCTGCCGGGCAGGTCGCTTACACGCTCCTGCCGCGGCTGGCTTCCGGCGAAATCTTTGGCCCGAATACCAAGGTCATTCTCCAGCTCCTGGAAATCCCGCGTTCGGTGAATCCGAAGGCGATGGATGCGCTCGAAGGTGTCGCGATGGAGTTGGAAGATTGTGCCTTCCCCACGCTCAAGAGCATCGTGGTCACCGATGACGAGAGCCAAGCGTTCGACGGCTGCAATTTCGCCTTGCTCGTCGGCGCCGCGCCACGTGGGCCCGGCATGGAGCGGAAGGACCTGCTCATGAAGAATGCGCAGATCTTTCAGAAGCAAGGCAAGGCCCTCGCCGCGAAGGCCGCGAAGGATGTCCGCATCCTCGTCGTTGGCAATCCGTGCAACACGAACTGCCTGATCGCCTATCGCAACGGCCAGGCGATTCCCGCGAATCAATGGGGCGCGATGACGCGACTGGATCACAATCGCGCGGTCGGCGCCCTCGCCAAGAAGGCGGGCGTGGCCAACGAAGCGGTGACGTGCGTGACGATCTGGGGCAACCACTCGAATACGCAGTATCCGGACTTCACGAACGCCAAGATCAACGGCAAGCCGGCGACCGAGGTCATCGCCGATCGCACGTGGCTGGAAACGGTCTTCGTGCCGCAATGCCAGGAACGCGGCAAGGCGGTGATCAACAAGCGCGGACTATCGAGCGCTTTCTCAGCCGCGAATGGGGCGCTCGATCACGTGAAGTGCTTGCTGACCGCGACGCCGGCGACCGACTGGGCCAGCGCCGCCTTGGTGTCCGACGGCCAGTACGGCGTGCCGAAGGGATTGGTGTTTGGTTACCCGGTGCGATCTGACGGCAAAGGCAACTTAAAGGTGATTGACGGGCTTTCGCTGGACGCCTTCGGCAAAGCCAAGTTCGACAACACTTTGAAGGAACTACTGGAAGAGCAGGATGCCGTGAAGGATCTTTTACCCTCTTAGCTATTGATGGGACAAATGGGACCTATCGGACGCATAGGTCCCATGTGCCCTATTGGTCCCATTTCTTCCAATGAAAAAACCGGGGTGCCTTTGCGGGCACCCCGGGTGACGACTGATGATGGCGACGTCGTTGCTTCCTTACGCGTTCAAGAGAGCCGCGATCGGCTTGGCCTTCTCGCCGGCCAGCGGGCTCGGACGGCCGAGGTTGTCGCGGATCTGAGCGTCCTTGTCGAACCCGAGGCCCGCGTAGATCGTCGCGAACAGGTCGCCGACGGTGACCGGGTTCTCGACGATGCTGTCGGCCCCTTCGCTCGTCTTGCCGTAGACCTGGCCGCCCTTGATGTTGCCACCGGCGATCATCACGGACCAAAGGCCCGGGTTGTGGTCGCGGCCGCCATTGTTGTTCACACGAATCGTACGGCCGAACTCGGACAGCGTGACGACCACCGTGTCCTGCAAGCGGCCGCGGTCCTTCAGGTCCTTGAGCAGCGTGCCGATGCCGCTGTCGATCTCCGGAAGACGACGATCGAGTTGGGCGAAGATGCCGTTGTGCATGTCCCAGCCGCCCGTGTTCACTTCGACGCACGCGGCGCCGGATTCGGTCAACTTGCGAGCGAGCAAGCAGCCCTGGCCGAACGCGCCGGTGCCGTACTCGGTCTTCAGCTTGATCGGCTTGCCGTCCACGTCCTTGTCGAGCTTGAAGACTTCCTTGTTCTTGGAAATGATCAGGCTGAGGGCCTTATCATAAACCTCTTGGTGCGCCTTGGCGGCATCGCGCTCCGAACCCGTGCTCTTCTGGAAGCCGCTCTCGAGCCGGCTGAACAGGTCGCCGCGACGCTGCATGCGGTCCATGCCATCCTTGCCCCCAATCTCGGCGGCCGGCATGGCGTTTTCCGGCGGTTGGCCCGGCTGGCCGATCGGCAAGGCGCCGTACTTCTGGCCAAGGAACCCAGGCCCGATGCCGCCACCACCGTTCACGGTGATGAAGGCCGGCAGTTCGCCTTCGTTGTCCCGGTAGTACCACGCGACCTTCGATCCAACGTGCGGTTGCTCGGACAGCGGGTTGATCGGCAGACCGGTCATCATCACGCGGGTGCCCCGCATGTGATCGCCTTCGGTGCTCTTCAGGGTGCGGATGAGCGAGGCGCTGTTCATCTGCGCGCCGATCTTCGGAAGCAGGCGGTTGATCTTGATGCCCGAGACGGCCGTGGCGGCCGACTTGGTCTCACCCATGTTCGGGTGCGGATCCTTGTCTTCCCAGAAGTCGATGGCCGGATAACCGCCGCCGAAGTGGATGACGATGAGGCTCTTGTTCTTCTTCTTGAGGGCCGTCGACTGGGCCCGCAGTTGGTTGATGAAGCCTTCGGCCGTCAGGGAGAAAGCCCCGAACGCGGCCGCGTGCTTGAAGAAATGCCGGCGGTCAGTAATGCCCCACATGGAAAGCCCCTTACCTGGGTTAGCGGGTGGTTCTCAGGACACAGTGTCGGCCCAAAACATCCCCGGAGTCAAGAGGGGTGGTCGGAGGGGCCGCGGCGGGTTGTTTCACTACATGCTCCGACGGAGTTAGCATAAGGCGAGTTCCCGAATCATTGGAAAAAAAGCGTCAGAATCACCCAGGAACGCTTTTCGCTCATTTCGACGGCAAATGCCGACCATCCGTCCCATCCGCCGTATTCGCCCCATCAGCAACCGAATACATTTGCAACATATTATATCGCAATATCTTACAACCGATACACTCCCATCGGCACGAGCAAAGCCGTCTTTGGGCCAAACAGGCTGCCAACCTGCACATCCAGACAGCTGCAATCCGGCAACCGGCAATCCCCGTTGGCCATGATACTTGCCCCTGTTACCATGCCATTGCGTCGGTGAACCGGGGCCGCCAATGAGCACGACCGTCACAATGGGCTGGGACGTCCTCGACCGCATGGAGCGAGCTGTGGCCAAGGTGCGCGAACGACTGTTGCGGGCAACTCAAGCTCTCAATGAGGCGGGGGTTCCGTACGCTGTCGTTGGTGGTCATGCCGTCGCATCGTGGGTCGCGCGGATCGATGAAGGCGCGGTTCGAAATACACGTGATATCGATCTGTTGATCCGCCGCGAGGACTTGCCGGCGTTTGCCGTTGCCCTGGAAAAAGTCGGTTTCATTCGCGATGAGGTGCTCGGCGTGACCATGTTCCTTGACGGTCCGAACGCCAAACCAAGCGAGTCGATCCACTTGCTGTTTAGCGGCGAGAGAGTGAAGAATGACTATCCGTTGCCAAGCCCCGATTTGACCACCATCGACGATCCAGGCGGTTATCGAGTTTTGACGCTTGAATCGCTGGTCACCATGAAGTTGATGTCGAATCGACGTAAAGACCAAGTCCACATCGAAGACATGATCAACCTTGGCATGATCGATCAAAGCTGGGTTACGAAGTTTCCGCCGATCCTCGCCGAGCGACTCCAGGCCATCCTCGACACGCCGGGCGGCTGATCGTTTCAACCGCCCGAGCGCACCACAAATCTACTCCGACGCCTTCGCCATCAGTCCCGCGACCGGCTTGTCGTCCTTGTCCACGAATCGAACACAGAACTGCCAGTCGATCTTTTCGTTGACCACCTTCGCCACCAGCACGTTGACACCCTTTTTCAAGGTCACTTCCGTTGTGTCCTGATCTTTTTCCGATGGCCGCGCGTCGGTGACCTTGAGCACCTCTTTTCCGTTCAGCCACACCTTGCACTGATCGTCGCTGCCCGTCTTCATCTTGACCGTCATATCGTCCGCGACGGTGATGTACGTCACCGCATAGCCAATCGCGTCTTCCGTCTGCGCACCCAGAATCGCGTTGAAGTCGACGAAGAAACTCTTCGCGACGTGCGCCTTCCAGCCGAGTTCCCTGTCGCCGGCCTTGACCTTGTCTCCCGCTTTCGGCTTCAGCTTGGCCTCGTCGGCGATGGCTTCACGACCCAGGCCGGCTGCACCGTCTTCGCCATCCTTGAGCGGGATCGGCGCCAGGACCAGCCACTGCTGGATGAAGCCCTCGGCGTCGGTGCCGGACTTCTCGTCGGCAACGACGCTCGACGCACCCATCAGCATGAGTGCGCATACCAACAGACCGGATGTCATTCGCATGAGATGCCCTCCGTGTTGCCCGGCCCGACGTTGAAGTGGTTGATGGGCCAGGCGGACTGGAAACAGACGTGTGGAGCGAAGGGTTCGCTCCGCGGAAGATCATAACCGAGGTGCAGGTGGAGTCCAGCGACCAAGCATGGATTAGTTACAACTGCTGGACGCCGAGCCGTACACCGTGAGATGCTCGATGAATTCTTCCGGCTTCATGGATAATATCTGCCGTCGTGGCGGTTCGACCGGGGCTTCCGGCTCGATCGTTTTCGCAACCAGAATCAGTGAACCATTCTCATCCAGCGCCGGGCGGACGTCGTACGGTACAGCCCCGCTTGTGATGATGCGGACAACTTCGGGTTGAACCTGCTTTTCCGACCAATCCGGGTGTTCGTCGCGTACGTTCGTCCAAAGCAATTGCCGAACTATCTCAAACGCTTGCGTGACTTGGGCAATGCGTTCGTGCGGCAACAATTCTCGGATCGCTGCGCCACATCGTGGTCGACGACTTCGATTCGTCGGGGGTCGATGACGCGTTTCATATGGGAATTCTATCCAGCCACTATTTCTTGTCCTTCATCTCCTTCAGCAACTTGTCGACCGCCTCGTCCAATTCCTCGTCGTAGACCTCATGATCGCGGATGATGCCGGCCGGGTCGATGACGTAGACCACCGGCACGGCCCCGACATGCCACCGATTGGAAAGCTCTTCGTTCTCGTCAATGTCCACCTCTAAATAAGCGAACGGCTCGTTCGCGAGGCGCTTGACCATCTTCTTCCGGTGCGGGATCATCGCCTTGCACGGCCCGCACCACGTCGCGCCGAACTTGAGAACGACGACCTTACCCTTGAAATCGCTCAACTTGAACGGCTTGCCGTCGATGGTTCCCTCGGTCGGCAGCGCTGGTCGGCCGACCGGGTACTTTGTAAACGCGTAGGTCTCGATTTCCTTCTCCGCGTTCTCGCCCAACTGTTCCTTGGCTCTTTCGCGGAGCCGCTTGGCCTCGCCCGGATTCTTGTCGATGCCGTGACCTTCTTCGTAAAGGACGACCAGCCGGACCGTCGCGTCGGTGTGCCCCTGGTCCGACGCCTTGAGATACCAGCGGGCCGCCGCCCCCATGTCCTCATCGACGCCCTTGCCCTCTTCATAGGCCTCGGCCACGCTGAACTGACCGGTCCGCGAGTTCAAGTCGGCCGCCCGCTTGTACCATTGAAATGCCTTCCGGTCGTCGCGGTCCGTGTCCTTTTTTCCATATTCGTCGCCGAGATTACACATCGCGGTCGGCAAGCCTTGTTCGGCGGCCTTCGTGAGCCACTTCATCGCCTCGATTTCATCCTCTTCGACGCCTTCGCCTTCGGAATAGGCCAGGCCGAGTGAATTCTGCCCCAGATCAAAGCCCTGCTCGGCCGACTTGCGATACCACTTCACCGCTTCCTCGACATTCGCGTCGCCGCCGATGCCCTCCTGCAATGAACGGCCGACGAGCCATTGGGCACCCGGAGCGCCACGCTCGGCCGCCTGACGCCAGGCGTCCAATCGGTTCGGACCGTGCTCGACCACATAGTCGATTGACGTTCCGGTTTTCAGCATGACGGCGCGAACGGCCACGATCTCGGCCGCAATGTCATCGGGGTCCTTGGCGCGCTTTGGCTCCTCTTTCCTGATCGGACGCGGCGGCGGCTCATATTCCCGTTGCGGCGCACTGGCTACTCGTTGGCTCGCGCGGTCATTCGCGGCTGGTTCACTCGGCCGGTTGAGAAGCTTGTACCCAATGACGACGACGCCCGCGAACACCGCCAGAATGCCGATGGCGCCGACAGCAAAGAGAATCGGCAGCGCGGAACCACCCTGTTTCCGGGGACGCGGAAGCTCATCTGGCTCGTCATAACGCGACGGCCGTCGGCGCGGTTCGACGCGAGAAGGCTCCGCCCGTCGCGGCGGCAACGGCGGCGGCACGACTGCGGACGCTTCCGGAATCACTTCCTCGGCAGCCGCCGCAACTGCCTGAAACTCCGCCTGACATTCGGCACACTTGACCGATTGGCCCTGCACCTCGGCCGGCAACTGCACAACGCAATTGCAATGCGGGCACGTAAACGGCAACGTATTCATGGAATTTATCCGTGTTTCATCCGTGTTTCATCCGTGGCTAAGTTCACTTCGGCACATCCTTTTTCGCCGTCCAGAACACCGCGTTCGTCAGCATGCGGACAAAATTCTCGTCCTTGAAATCGTCGGGATGCCCCAGCGACGTGTAGAACACGCGGCCACCCTTGTAGTCGCGGACCCAGGTGATCGGCTCCGTGTGATCGGGGATCATGCCGGTCATCAGGATCGTGACGTCCTTCGCCGGGTTGGCGTTCTTGTAGAGGCCGCCGGTTGCGGGAAACGCCTTCACGCCATTGAGCACGGGGTGCTTGCCGCCGGCGTCCGTGACCTTCACTTCGGTCTTGAGATCATGCCCGTAGTGGTTGCCGTAGTCGCCGCCGAGCACTTCCTTGTCCATCGCCAACCAGTTCTGGAAGCCGTGGCTCGCGGTGCGGATGGCGACGATCGGCTTGCCGCTGGTCGCGTACTTCTTCACCATGTCGAGCTGCTTGCCGTCGATCTTGAGCCGGCGCGTGAAGAAGACGGCCACATCGCACTTGTCGAGTTGCTCCAGGCCCGGCAGATCGTCGTCGGTCTTGCGGAAAGCACGCATGCATTCGACGGGGTAATTGGCTTCCAGGTGTTTTTGGAGAAGTGGGAGCGTCTCGTCGGACTTATATTCGACGGAGCCGGAGATGAGGAGGACTTTGAGTTTGGGAGTAGGCTCCCCCCGCTTACGCGGGAGGCTCGCTGGGTCCTGCTTGGGGCTCGCCTGGGTTGGTTTGGGCGAGCCGTCCTGCTTTGGCGAGCCTCCCGCGTTAGCGGGGGGAGGATCGCTCCCCAAATACGCAAACAAATCCCTCACTTCCTGATACTGCAGCGTGTCGAGCAATTTCTCCGGCATCAGCGACACGGCCGAGGGGAGCATCTCCTCGATGTCCTTCTTCGAGATCACCGTCTTCGCGATCTTGTTCTCGACGTAGTTGCTGAGTGTGACGCTCGCGTCCGTCGCGTCAGTCACGAGGCCGGTGAGCCGGCGGCCATCGAGGGTGGTCACGTTGTACGACATGTACTCCGGCCGCACGTACAGCGACGGGTCGACGATGTGCGTCAGCATGTACTGACGATTCTTGCGGTCGGCCGTCGTCAGGTCCGGGCCGATCTTGGCGCCTTCGCCGAAGAGCGTGTGGCAGACGGCACAATTCTTTGTGAAGAGTTCCTTGCCCTTAATCGGGTCGCCGGGCCCGCGGCCGAGTTCCGCGTTGAGCCACGCGATGCGCGCCTGCTTCTCGCCCGGCGTCGCCGCCCCGATCTTGCCATAGTGCTTGATGACGAGCGCATCGATTTTCGCATCCTTGAAGTCGAGGACCGGCCGAAGCTGTTCGACCGGGATCGACTTGGGGTCGAGCGACTTGCCATCGACTTGTTGGAGCACCGCGAGCGCCGTGGTCGGCCGTGACAGCAGAATGCCCAGCGCCTGCTGCCGCATGCCGCCAGTCAACTTGGGAAATGTCGCGAGCAGTTCGTCGTTGACCTTCGGATCGCCAAAGCTCTGTGCCGCGGTGAGAGCGGCGCCGCGAACCACGTCCGACTTGCTCTCGCGGAACAGGCCGAGCAACACCGGTAGCGACTCCGCCCGGCGAACCTGGCCGAGGAGTTGGATCAGCTTGATCTTGTCGGCATCCGGCCGCTTGGAGTCGGCGAGCCTAGCGTGGGCTTCCTTGAGGGCGTCACCGTGGTTGAAGCGGATACGGAGGCGGAAGAAGTTTTCATCCGAACGCTGATTCTTGTACACCGTCTCAAAAAGAACTTCGGCTAGCTCCGCGTGTCCTGTTACCTCCCTGCCGTCCATCGCCTGTTCCATGCCCTTAAGCACCGCCACTTTGATGTCGTCAGGGGGCGCAGGCAAATGGTTCACGCTCCAAGCCAACTCGGTTTCAAACTGGTCTTTCGGTGATTGCAATGCAAAGGTCGTTAGTCTTCGAATCATTCTTTCCATCAAGAATTCTCGCGTCATGCGAGCATCTACACATTGAACCGGGCACTCCAAAAGAGTGCGACCCGGATTCTGGCTCATAAACGGTTCGATTGCCCACCAGATCAGGTAAGGTAGGTGTGGGTCTGTTCGGTCGTCATCGTGTTGGGCAAGCGCAAATGCGATTCCGAGACCATATCGGGTTCCCAATCGCTTTGCAGAACATGCAAGCTGACTACGAACGATCGGACTCGGTTCGTTTGCTGCGCGTTTTCCCAGCTCACTGCACAATGAATCCCAGTGAGATCCGTCTGGCCAATCTCGGGCGTATCCGTCGTTCGAGTGGTCGCCGATGAAACGCACGACCCACGCTCGCACATGTTCATTCGGATGATTGAGTAGCTTCAACGCCGTTTCGTCGTCGAGCCCCTCAATCACATACAGCGCCCACAGCGACTCCAGCGCCAACAACCCCTTCTCCTCCAGCGCCTGCTTCTTCAACTGCGGCACCACGCTTTTGTCCTGCCGCTCCGCCAGCAGTCGCCGGGCTTCGTTGCGCCACCATTTGTTCGGGTGCTTCAGCAACTCGACCAACTCAGCGCCTGTCTTTTTCCCCAGATCGAAAGACATCATCGGGCGGCTTACGCCGCTCCGCTCGCCTTTGGGTTCGCCCGTGTACTCGATCTTGTAAACGCGGCCGTTGGTTTTGTCCCAGTTGTCGATTGGGTCGAGGTGGGCGGCGCGTTTGTCGTACCAGTCGGCCACGTAGACGCTGCCGTCCGGGCCCTGGAAGCAGTCGACGGGGCGGAACCACGTGTCGTTCGCGACGAGCAGGTCGCCGCCGTGCTCGGCCGTGAAGCTGCTGCCCTTCGGCGTCAGCTTGTGCCAGTAGACCGCGTTCGACAGCAGGTTGCCGGCGATGTACTGATCCTGGTACTCCTTCGGATAGGCGTCGCCCTGATAGATGATCCCGCCGCACGTGACGTGGCCGCCCTTGAAATTCTTGTACGGCACATGGTCGAGGTAGCCGTACGTGTACGGGTTGTGCAGCGGGCCGTGCTTGGCGAAGCCCTTCACGTAATAGGCCCCCTGCACCTGATGGAGCATCGCGAAGCCGCCCCAGTTGGTGCCGGCGATCGCCTGGCCGTGCTTGTCGAAGTCGAGGCCATAGGTGTTGCCGCCGCCTTCGCTGAAGAGTTCGAAGCGCTTGGTCTTCGGGTGATAGCGCCAGATGCCCTGCTGGAATTCGAGATCTTCCTTCGGGTTGGCCGGGTTCTTGATGTGCGCGGTCACGGTGCTGCCGTGCGCGCCGTAGAGCCAGCCATCCGGGCCCCACTGGAGCGAGTTGGCGTACGAGTGCGTGTCCTCCATGCCGAAGCCGGTGACGCAGACTTCCGGGTCGCCGTCCGGCACGTCGTCGTGGTCCTTGTCGGGATAGAAGAGCAAGTAAGGCGGCTGCACGACATAGACGCCGCCGTCGCCGATGCAGAAACCGGTCGCGAGGTTGAGCCCGGTGATGAAATCCTTCGACTTCGTGTAGCGCCCGTTCTCATCGGGATCGGACAGGATCGTGATGCGATCGAGCCCCTTCGGCCCCTTGGGCGGCGGCTCCGGCACACGATCCCACACGGTACGCAGATACTGATCCTGCTTGACGGCCTTCAGGCCCGCGGGGTTGGGATACTGCAAGTATTGCAGCACCCACATGCGGCCCTTCTCGTCGAACGAGATGCTCAACGGCTGCCGAATCATCGGCTCGCAGGCGACGACCTTGGCGGTGAAGCCGGGCGGGAGTTGCATGCGCTTGACGGCGTCTTCGGGGGTGAAGCCCTGGCTAAAGATTGGCGTGGTTGCGGCGAGAGCGATCAAGAGGGAGAGACAGCGCATGCGATGGGTCTCAGAGGCGGGAGATTGGCATGGTAAAGGACGGGCGATGGTGAAGCAAGAAGAGGAAGGCTTCAGTTATCGATCGCCTCAGTCCCCTTCGTCCCATAGGAGCTATGGAACGAAGGGGACTAAGGGGCCCAATGCTGAATTCCCGTTCGCAGCATCTGATTCAAATCGCGGTCATATCTTTGCAACTCGTTGCACGATTTCCGGTGAAACAATTTGGGGGGTATGTGTCATGAAAGCAATGAGTTTGCGCTTCGAGAAAAATAGGCATTTCACGGCTCGAACCATCTCAGCATCATCCATTCGATGAGCCAAACCAGCGTTCCGAGACTCTGATCCGCCCGATCGCGGCCTGAATCGAATTCCGATATCGAGACGCCGGTGACCTTGTCCAACCCAATCGCCGACAACACGCGCAACACAAATGCAGGCGACAGGCCCATCGGCAGCGGGTGTTGCACAGCCGGGAAGTACGCCGCATCGAAGGCGTCACAGTCGAGGTCGATCCAGATGCGCGACGCACCGCGCGTCAGTTTGAGGAGCTTGTTCACCACGGCATTAGAATCGGCGGCGACATCTTCGGCACGGAACACTTCGCGAAAATGCTCCTTTACATGCGCGGTCGGCAGAAATAGATCGCGGGAGCCGACATTCACAGTCGCGGGCAGCGGGCCGTCGGCATGCAACAGGAAATTCCCGTGCGACAGTTCCGTCGTACAGTCGGCCAGATTATAAACATCAAGGTGAGCGTCGAACTGGATTACCAGCGCGTCCGAGCCGAGTTCCTCGTAGGCTGGCAGTGCGGCCAGATGGTTGCCGGCCAGCCAGAGCACGCGGTCACCGGCTTTCCGAGCGGTTCGTATTGCGTTGCGGGCGGTCTTCCGCCAGTCGGCAAGCTGGGCCTGCGTCTCGAACGGAAACTCGCGGACACGGACATGGTCGCGGAAAGCATCCGAGCGGGCCGGCTGGGTCTCACGCTTGGCGTCGGCGAGGATCTCGCGGACGGCATCGCCCAAGAGTTCGGCCCCGGCGCCGGTGCCGGCGCTGCCAAACTGGTCGAACGGGAAGACGACGACCTGGGCCTTCATGAGAGTGGAACTCGGGCACGGGAGATTCCCTTGTCTTATCGTTCGCCGCGTTAGGAGGGATTCATGCGCGTTGTGAAGGGGGCTTATCTGGCCGACGGTGTCGTCGTCACCGGGGATGTGGTACTCGGAGCCGGCGTCAACTTGTGGTTCGGCGCGATCGTGCGCGGCGACCTGGCCCGGATAACGCTCGGCGACACGGCCAACATCCAGGATGGCTGCATCCTGCACACGGACGTCGGTGTGCCATTGACCATCGAGTCGGGCGTGGTGGCCGGCCACGCGGTGGTGTTGCACGGCACAAGCGTCGGGGCGGACACACTCCTGGGCATAGGCTGCCGACTGCTATCAGGCAGCGACATCGGCCCGGAGTGTATCGTCGCCGCAGGCAGCGTGGTGATCGAAGGCGCCAAGATTCCGCCACGGTCGGTCGTGATGGGCATTCCCGGCAAGGTGGTGCGGACGGCGACGATCGACGAGATTGCGAAGACGCGGGCGATCAACGCACGGTATCTGGAGATGGCACGGCGCTATGCCGAGGGTCGCATCGAACGACCATACGAGAGCTGATATGAACAACGATCCCGTCTTGGCCGAAGCCGTCGAGGACGAGGAAGAGATTCCAGAGGCATTCGTCCCCATCGCGACGGCGGAAGAAGACGCCGCCGCCATCTTGGAGGGCCTCGTTCCCGCGGAGCCCGCCGCACCCCCTTCGACCATTTTCACGGGAGCGAACACTGGCCCCGCGGTCGCGGAGCCGCCACCCGATCCTCCCGGCGTTCCGATTACCGCGGCCGCCGAGTTGAGCCTGTACGATCAACGCCGGCTCGACATCGATGCGAAGCAGGAGTTGATCGCCAAGCTGCTGCACGATTGCGAATGCGAGGGTTTGCTCGTCATTCATCCAGCGAATTTCCGCTGGCTGACGGCCGGTGCAATGCCAACAGGCGTTGCGGGCCGCGACGAAGCGCCCGCCTTGTTTTTCAATTCGCATCAACGCTGGCTGGTCTGTTCCGGGACCGATTCCTCGCGCTTCTTTGCTGACGAACTCGACGGTCTCGGCTTCCAACTCAAGGAATGGCACTGGTCGGCGAGCCGCGAGCAACTGCTAGCCGATCTCGTGTTCGGTCGCAAGGTGGCGACCGATCAGCCGTTCCGCCAGTGCAAGCCGACGGGTCCGTTCTTCACTTCGGGCCGACGACGGATTTCGCCCTATGAGACTGGCCGCCTCGTTGCGTTAGGCGAGATTGTGGCGCAAGCGATGACGGCAACGGGGCGCAACTTCGAATGGGGCGACACCGAAAACGAAATCGCCGGTCACCTGGCTCATCGCCTCCTGCGCCATGGTGCCGAGCCGGTAAGCTTGCAAATCAACGGCGACGGTCGCGGACGGTCACATCGACGGCGTGGATTCGGCGAAGAGAAAGTCGAAGGTTCGTGCGTTCTCCAAGTGACGGCTCGGAAGTTCGGCCTGCATGTCACTGCATCACGCACCGTCGTCCGAGCAAAGCCGAGTGACGCCGAACGGGCGGAATTCGAAGCTGCCTTGCGGACGCGTGTGGCCCATCTGGCGGTGACGCGCGTCAATGGCCGTGTTACATCGACGCTTGACGCGGGTCGGGCCGTGCTGCGGCCCACGCCCTTTGAGCACGAATGGCGCTTCGCACCGCCGGTGTGCCTGACCGGGCGTGAACCCTCGGAAGGCGTGTTCCTCGCGACCGCGGTCGAAGATCGCTGGCAGCCACATTGGACAGCCGTGTGGCAAGAACGCGTCGGCGCAGCATCGGTGGTCGATACCTATTTGTTGGAGCCGAATGGTTGGAAGCCGCTGACGCCGCCGACCGATTGGCCCGTTCGCCGAGCACTTTCACAGGGGCGGTCGTTCGATTTAGCTGATCTTCTGATTCGCGAAAGCTGAACCATGTTGATATCATGCCTCTCTCGCCGTTCCCCATTTCGCAGGTCGATTCGGATGTCGAAAGCTCTTCCGATGCTCGCCGTGTTGGCATTCGCGACGATCGGCTGCGGTGACACGACGCCGCCAAAGCTGACGGACGACCCGATCGCCGTTGGCCCGACTGACTGGCCGTGGTGGCGCGGCCCAACGGGCGACGGCGTGGCCGACGCGAAGCAGACTGTGCCACTCACGTGGAGCGAGAAGGAGAACATCCTCTGGAAGGCCGAGATCCCCGGTCGCGGACACAGTTCACCGACGATTGTCGGCGATCAAGTGTTCCTCGCCACGGCCGAGCCGGAACGGCAAGCGCAATTGGTGTTGTGTCTTGATCGCAAGACCGGCAACAAGCTCTGGCAGACGGACGTTCATGTCGGCGGGCTCTTGCCGGAGAAAAATGCCAAGGCCTCATCCGCCTCATCGACAGTCGCCTGCGATGGCAAGCGAGTATTTATCAGCTTCCTGACCAACGGCGCTATCTACACAACCGCGTTGGATCGCGAAGGCAAGAAGCTCTGGCAGGTGAAGGTAAGCGATTTTGTCTCGCACCAGGGCTTTGGCGCGTCGCCCACACTTGTCGGGCCGTTGGTGCTGGTGTCCGCCGACAACAAGGGCGGCGGCGTGATCGTCGGCCTCGACCGCGAGTCCGGGAAGACCGTGTGGTCCGTCGATCGACCGAAGTTGCCGAACTACACGACGCCGGTCGTGCTCACGATCGACGGTAAGGAACAGGCGATCCTGATCGGCTGCGATATGGTCACGAGTCTTGACCCGCTGACCGGCAAGAAGCTCTGGGAATCCAAGGGGGCAACGACCGAGTGCGTGACGTCGACGGTTACCGATGGCAAGCACGTCTTTACGACCGGTGGCTACCCGAGGAACCACGTCGCGGCGATGCGGGCCGACGGATCGGGCAAGGTCGATTGGGAAAATGGTAGCCGCGTCTATGTGCCGTCGATGTTGTTCCTCGACGGCTACCTCTATGCACTGCAAGACGCCGGCATGGCCGTCTGCGTGAAGGCCGATACGGGCAAACAGGTTTGGACCAGCGGCCGGCTTGGGAAAGGCGCCGGTTTCACCGCATCGCCAGTTCGCGTCGGCGAGCACATCTTTGCGATCAGCGAGGCCGGCACAACGTTCGTCTTCAAGGCCACGCCGGACGGCTTCAAGCAGGTCTCGGAAAATCAACTTGGAACTGATGCGTTTGCCAGCCCCGCGATCTGCGGCGATCGGATCTATCTGCGGATCGGCACGACCTCGGCGGGCAAACGCCAAGAAGTCCTGTATTGCGTTGGTAAGCAGAAGTGAAAATGGACGATAGCCACGAACAGCTATCGTCACAATCCGGACAAGTCGGCGCCGGCCGATTTCAAATACTCTTCGAGCGCCGCAAACTTCGCGCCCCAGCGTCCGCGGATCAATATGAGTTTGCCGCCGACCGTTGCTCTCCCGGGGAACAACGAATCCAGCTTTAGTCCGGCCTCCAACAAGACCTTCAGGCATTCCAAATCGACATTGCTCTCCGCCCAGACGAGCGCCGTCCGTGCATATTTGTCAGCCTTGCTTGGCGACACGCCATGACTCAAGAGCCACCGCATTCCACTGACGCTGCTGGCCCTCGTGGCCATGTGCAATGGAGTCGACCCCTCATCGTCGACCGCGCCTTCCAGGTTGACGCCCGATTGCCGTAGTTCTTCCAGCAGGTCTGGGTGTGACCAAATATCGTGCGCCCGAAATGCTTCAATCCTTTGGTGCCGGTCCATGATCGGTAAGAGCGCCCGGAGACGGGCAGTCGAGCAACACCACTGGCCCCAACTAACGACCAATTCCCGCGGCTTCACGGCCTTGGCTGCCACCAGCGCTTGCAACACGTCCGTCGACGCTTCCGCGGCCAGGTAATCGACGACCCTGCGCGGCATTGGGTCGCCATAGCGCGCGAATGTCTCAGAGAATTTGCCACCGCCGCCGTGCCAAGCCAGCAAGCGGTCGGCGTCGCCGGCAGCGATGGCCTGGAGCCACTCTGGCTCAACCACATTCGGCCTTCGAATGAGTTGTCCCAGAAACTTGGCAAACGACGCTGCGGCCGGCATGCACTGGGCCTCGTACATTTGGGCCATCGCGGCTGCCATCGCCTGTTGCTGCTCTTGGCTCAGCCCCGGCATCCCGGCGGCCACCCCGGCCATCGAGACAAGCACTTTGCCTGCTTTTAAACTGGACGTCTGAATCAGGACGGTTGCCTCCACGTCGCCGCCCATCATCGGGTTGGGCGCATTGGCGAGACCGATGGGGAGAAGATGCGCCGGATACCCGCTCTGGCAATGAGCCCGCCAGGCGGCCTCAACCTCGGACAAGGAGTAGAGGAAGTTGATGTCGAGTGCCAGTCCGCCTTGCCCCTTTGACACTAGATGATTCGACGCCGGCCGTCCGCCGTTGCTACGCAGCAGGAACGATCGATAATCGGCCGGCAATTTCAAACCCGTGCGCTCTTCGAAAGCGACGAGATCGCCGGTTGCCAGAACTGGTCCCACGTCCTGAATACCGACGGCGACCGCCGCGGCCTCATCGGCAGAGTCTGGCTCCTGTTCATCGTCGACCCACAATTCCAAGCCGTGCTCGTCGTCCCAATCAACGTGGAAGAAGATGCTGATCGAGTCCCCTTCTTCCTCGCCGCCAATCCGGATGCCGCCGTTGCCCGCATGTTCGAATATCGCGGCCGCCGTCGGCTGGCCGTCGTCGTCCTTCTCATAGTCGTCGGCAAGCCACGACTGCTGCTCGTGGTGGATCGCAAAGCTGTTCAGAATTTCCTGCTTCAGAGTTTCCTGATGCTCGACCCACCGGCGGCGCATGCGATCCACCCGGTCGAGCCGTTCACGCAGAGCCTTCTTTTTCTTCGCAGGGAACACGACGGTCAGAGCAAATTCCGTCCAGTCGCACTCCAACCCAAGTGGCTCGTTCCAGCGGACCGACACGTTCGACGCATCGAAGTCAACTTCATAGGGCCCAATCTTGTCCAGGCGGCCCAGGAGCGCCGCGTCGTCAATCGGTTGCGGATGGAAGAAACTCGGATGTGCATCAATGACGCTGCGTGCCTTGGCCAGCCACGCAGCCATCGGCGGTTGTAGGTCGGCCGGCGCTTTATCTGCATATTTGTTGTAACCGTCAAGAACTTCGCGTCGGACACGGTTCTTCGACTCGGATGGCTTCGTCGACTTGGCTAGTTGTCGCTCCAGTTTCTCGAGCGCTCGGCCCAGTGCCTCCGCCTGCTCGACCTGCATCTCCCGGTCGATCTCACGCTGGCGAATCTGCTGGATCTCCTTTTCGCGCCGAGCCGGATCGAAGCCCGGCGCTCGCCGCGGATCTCCATGACGATCCATGTCGGCCTGAAGGTCTACCCGATGCGCACGAACGTATTCAACGAGCAGGTGCTCGATTTGCTCGCGTGTCTCCATCTGCGAGTCAACCGGGACCGGTTTCGACTCCGCCTCCGGAAACCCGCGGGCCCTGGCGACGTCGGGCATCATTCGCGCGACGTTCGCCCGGAACTCGGCCATCATCCCTGGTAAGTCAACATTCTTCATCAAGCTGGCGACGTCCGGCATCGGCCCGCCGCCCAGGAATTGCTGCTGCATTTGCCCCAAAAGGGAGTTGTCCTCGGCCGTGCGGACGCGTGCCGCGGCGCGTGTCGCCCCAACCGCCTCCAATGCGTCGGCCGTCCGGTTCAGGCGGTCGCGTGCATCGGCCCCAATTTCGTAGACCGCCTGGCTGCGCCACGCATCCAGATTGATCCCGCCGCGGTTGTCTTGAAGAAAATCTTGGACAAGCCGCGTGACAACTCCGGGTGGCGAGAGCTTGGCGGCATAGGTGCGGTATCGGTCGGCGTGCGAAACGTTGCGGACATACAGGCCGGCGAAGTGAGCCCAGTCCGCGTAATCGGCGGCGGTAATCATGCGGTCCCCCTCAAGCTACAGCGTGACCACGCTCCCCTCGCGAATCGACTTTTCACAAGCCTCAATCATCTTCTGTGCCGTGATCGCGTCCGCCATCGTCGAGAGCGGCGCTTCGCCGCGGCCGATGCAATTCTCAATGAAATAGCGCACCTCGTTCATGATCGAGCCGGCATAGGCCGTGTACGTTTGCGAGTGGACCAGACCCGGCTTGATTTCGACGTGGTCGCGGTAACTGTAACGAGTGCTGCCCGCAGTGCCGATCACCTTGACCATCACCGTCCACGGGTCGGCCGCGTGATCGTCGGCCGCGAAGCTGGCGCACAAATGGGCAAGTGCTCCGTTCTCCAGCTCAATCTGCACCATCGCGATGTCTTCTTCCTTGTACTCCTTGTAGTGCAGACACGCCTTCATCGCGCAAAGCCGCTTCGGCTTGCCGACGAGGTAGAGCAGGATGTACGAGTTGTGCGTCAGGATTTGGCGGACGACGCCGGGGTAACGCGACGCCACATCCTCCGGATGGTGAATGTTGTACATCGCATAGCATGAAACAATCCGGCCCAGGTCGCCGGCCGCGATCAGTTCTTTGCTGCGGTTCATGCCGGCTTCGTAGATGTAGTTGTGACCGGGCATGCACACGAGTTTCTTCGCATCGGCCAGCGTCTTCATCTCCTCGATCTCAGCGACCGACACACCGACCGGCTTTTCGACCAAGACATGCTTGCCGGCACTCAGCGCCAGCTTTGTATACTCGAGATGCGACTCCAGATTGGTGAGCACGAACACCGCGTGAATGCTCGGATCACTGACGAGTGCTTCCGGCGTCGTGAAGTTCTTGCAGCCGAATTCAGCCGCGCGCTGCTTGGCCCGGTCTTGCGACCGGTTCCACAGGCCCACGAGCTTGGCGCTATGGCACTTGGCGACGGCTTTCGCTTGCAGAATCGAAATGTCACCAGCGCCGATGAACCCAACGCCAATGGTGTCAGTCGCGGCCATGAAACGCGGCTCCGGAGGAGTTGGAGAGTCGATGGGTGAGTTATAGCCCCGGCCAGTCGAGTGCAAACGCTGGCGAATAGAATCTCGTCATGCGCATCCTGCTGACGAACGACGACGGCATCTACGCCCCCGGCCTCCAGGCGCTCCGTAAGGAACTTATGAAGCTGGGCGACGTGATCGTCTGTGCCCCGGCCACCGAACAATCCGCCGCCGGGCATTCGGTAACGTTGCTATCCCCGTTAATCGTGCAGGAAGTATTCGATGAGCAGAAGCAATTCCTCGGCTGGGCGGTCGAGGGCCGGCCAGCGGACTGCATGAAGCTAGCGCTCGTCGAACTGTTGGCGGAACCGCCGGACCTGATCGTTAGTGGTCTGAACGCAGGGGCCAACGCGGGCATCAACGTCCTCTATTCCGGCACCGTGGCCGCCGCCATCGAAGGCGCGTTCTTTCGCAGAACCGCCATCGCCGTTTCGCAAGCATACGGCAAGCCCAAGGCCATCGACTTCGCGGCCGGCGCTGCGGTTGCTCGAACGGTCATCGAGCGCATTCTGGAAACGAAGCCAAATGCGGGCGCGCTCTTCAATGTAAACATCCCGCGTCAGGATCTCGGGAAACCGAAGGGCCTCAAAGTCCTGCCGCAGAACGTGTCCGTATATCAGGAGAGCTTCGTCCGCAACGTCGATCCCCGCGGTCGCACCTATTACTGGCTCGGTGCTGACTATGGTTGTGCCGAGCCGCAGCCGGATACAGACGAAAAGGCTTTAGCGGAGGGGTACGTGACGCTGACACCCTTGCAATTTGATCTCACTCACCATGCCTTCCTCAAACAAATGCAGACGCGCCAATGGACACTCTGACGGCAATCTGAGCGAAATAACCTGGACGATTAACTCGTTGCCATCGCCGGTCATTGCGATGCCGGGTTGCGTAATCGGCAACGAGTTGCTAGCCATGGATTGGCGGCTTGGCGAATACATAAACACTTCTCTTTGTGATGGTTGCGCCGGACACAGTTTCTGCGGGGGTTACTTGTTGCCACGTTGCCGACGTTGCCGGCAACAAATGAACCCCCACCCCGTCGCGGCAACGAGTTTGCGCGGCGGAGCACCCAAACTCCGAATCAAACTCGACTTGCCTAATTTCCCCATCCGTGCTCCAATCCCCGTTCGGCGGCGGTACGGATTCCCCGCAATCGGCACGGACATGCCTCCTAGCAACCAGCAGCGCCACGGACCGGCCGCGCCTCCCGTTCGCGTCGAAGTTCGGCACGGGGCCGCGCCGCCCGTCGGGCTCGACGTCACCGGCGATGAGTTCATCATCGGCTCGGTTCCCGGTTGCGATCTCCGCATCCCCGGCGCCAATCTTCCGCCACAAGTCTGTGCGATTCGCCGTGGCACGGATGGCGTTCGCCTCCAAAAGATCGCACAGGCGCTGCCCATCTTGTTGAATGGCAGCCCGATCGCGCCCGCCGGGCAAGCGATGTTGCGGCATGGCGACGTCATTTCGATCGGGGCCGTCGACGTCTACGTTTCGATTGCATTCAGCGTCGCCGAGCCGGCGCCGATGGCGTTTCCGTTGCCGGACGAAGTAAAGCCCGGCATCGATTTTCGCCATGAGGAATGGGCACGCAAGCAGCGCGAACTAGAGTCGCGCGCCAAGGCAATCGACGAACAGGCGCGCGAATTGGAGGCCGACCGAGTTCTGTGGTACGAACGCCGTCAGGAGATGGAAAAGGAGATTCGGTCGGCGCGTGAGGAACTCGAGGCGAACCGCCGCAAGCCTGCTGAGGACCCCACTTTTCTGGCCGAGTTGCGCACGAAGATAGAACGTGAGATTGCCGAGGAATACCGAGCACGCCGCGAAGAACTGGAACGCATGCAGTTCGCCGTTCGCGAAGCGGCGGTGCAGCTCAAGGAGAAGAAGCAACAGCACGAAGACGCGCTCAAGAATGTCGATCCTCGCGTCAAGGAACTCGAACGTCGGGAGAAGGCGTTCGCTGAGCGCCAGCGCGCGGTCGATGCCGATACGGCTGAGCTGAAGCGGCTCAAGGATGGCTTCGACGCCGACCGCAAGGTTCAAGAAGTTCGCCTTCAGCAGCGCGAACAAGACCTGGCACGCCGCGAAGTCGAACTGGCCACCCGCGAGCTGTCGACGCGCGAGTTGGCGTTGGCTGCCGATAAGGATCGCACACAGTACCAGAACGATCTGGTTCGCGTGGATCGCCTGTCGGCAGCGCTCGAGGCCAAGGAAAAGTCGCTCGAACAGCGGGCGGTTGAAGTCGACAAGCGCTACGAGCAATTTCAGAAAGACACGCGCGATTTCGAAGAGCACCTTCGCCACTTCGACGACCGCGAGGAGCGAGCCAAGGACGACGACGTTCGCCTCTCGACGCGCCGCGAGGAGCTGGACGCACGCGAAGCGAAGCTGAACTCTCGGCTCGCGGAGATCGAGACGCAGCAAACGGGACTCGTCGCCCTGCGGACGCGCTTGGAGCACGTGCGCGACGATCTGCGCGCTCAAGAAGCACGTGTGGCTGAGGACCGAGCGCGGATGGACGAGGACGCTCGCGCCACCGAAGAACGTCTTCGGCAAGCAGAGGCCGTGCGTGAACAGGTCGAGGCGGATCGAACCGGACACGAGGAGAGCTTCCGGCTCTATCAGGAACGCTCGGCCCTGATGTCGCAGGCCGTCGATCGACTCCGTAGTATGCAGGAGCAAATCGCGGCCGAGGGTGAACGGCTGCGGATGCTCGATAAAGAAATTTCTGCCAAATCCGGCGAACACGCGGAACAGGCTGCGCTGCTCAAGACGCGGGCGGAACAACTCGTCGAAGCCCAGGAACGCGTCGAGGCCGATCGTCGTGCGTTGAAGGAACGCGACGCCGCGCTGCGGCAGGCTGAAGAATCGCGCGAGGCATTGCAGGAACAACTGCGTCGGCGTTCCGAAGAATTGACGAATCGGCAACGTGAAATCGACGAGCGCACCCGCCAACTCGACAAACAGGCCCGCGAACTCGGCGACCAAATTCAGCAGCTTGAGGTGCTCCGTTCCGACGCCACGTCGGCCCGGCGCCTCACGGATGAAGAGGCCGCGATCCTTGCCCAACGCGACGAGCGCCTTTTGGCTGCGGAACAGACGATTCTCGACCAACGCCGGCAGCTTGAAGAGGCGCTGCTTCGATTTGAGGCTGAGAAGGTTGAAGCCGAAGAGCGGCTGGGCCGAGCGAAAGCCGAGATCGAAGAACTCAAGGAAGCGCTCTCCGCCCGCACGGCCGAATTGCTCGGCCAGATGCCCGATCTTGAAGAACGTGCACAGGCGGCGATCGACCGCACGGCACAGGCCCGCGACGCCATGCGGGCCCAACTCGCGGAGTTGCACGCCTACGCCCTCAAGAGCCAGGATGACCTCGAAAGCGTCCGCGTCCAGGTTCAGCAGGAGCTGGATCGCCAACGCGAGCAAGAGCAATCACTCAATCGCTCCCGGTCCGAGCATCGGCTCGCGGTGTCGTCGTTCCGTCAGCAACTCATCGAATGGCAGAACCGCTTCGCTGGCTTGAAGCAGGCTCTCCATCACGGTGAAACGCGGCTCGATCGCCGGGAAAAAGAAGTCGAGGCGGCCGCCCAGGACATCGCCGAGCGCGTCGAAAAGGTTCAACAAACGGAACAGGAAGTTGCGGAGAAGCGCACCGAGGTCGATCGTCATCTCGGCGACATGCAAAGCTGGTTCCGCAAGAAGTTCCGCGAGATCGCCGAGACGCGGTGGAGCAAGCACAGGAGTCAGGAGTCAGGGGTCAAGGGTCAGGGGACAGGGGAATCGGGCATCTTGCCGCTGCCGACACGACCGGATCAGGCGCCGGCAAGCGCGGAAGGCTCACGATCGGACGGCATCATCCTTCCGATGCCGGACGACCTCGATCCTGCGGACCGCAAACTTGGCGAACTGCTGCGCGCTCTCAACATCGTCGAGCGCGACACTCTCCTGGCTCTGTGGGATGAGGCACGCCGACAGCGGCGCACGCTCCGCCAGGTGCTGCTCTCGGGTGGCTACCTCACGCTATACCAACTCGCGCTCATCGAATCCGGCAATCTCTCGGGCCTCATGCTCGGCAGGTTCCGCGTGATCGATCGGCTACTCTCGACGCCGCGCGAGGCGATCTTCCGCGTTTTCGATCCGCAGATGGCGACGGATTCGCCCGAAGCCGGGTCGTGCTTGCTGCGTCAACTCGGCGAAGGCGAGATGCTCGACGCGGTGCGGCCAGACGAGTATCGGCAACGCTTCAGCGCCGCCCGTGACCTGGCCCATCCGAATGTGGCAGCAACGCTCGAGGTCCTCGACATCAATGGCCGGCCAGCCGTCGTGCAAGAATGGCTGCACGGTCTGCCCGGCGGTGACTGGCCGGCGGCCGTCGCGTCGCCGGGCGTGTGGCACCGCCTGATGATGCAAGCGGCCCAGGCCATCCATGCGGCACATGCCACTGGTTTGATGCATGGCCGACTGACTTCAAGCTCGTTCTTGCTTACGCGACCGGGAATCGTGAAACTCACCGGCGTCGGCGAACCACCTTGGCTACATGTGGGCTGGAATGGCCGTGAGACTACGGCCGAGGACGACCTCGTGGCCCTTGGTCAAATAGCCCTCACCTGGCTGCAAGCCGGCGGCCGCCGCAAGGGCGTGAAGCCGAAGCCCTTCCCCGGCGGGCTGATTGACATCCTCCGCAGTCTTGGCGTCACGCCTGAGGACGGCAGCGTCCCACTTGGCGTTTATCCAAGTGCTGCCGCGCTGCTGGAAGATCTGGATCGCGCAGCCGACGAGGTGCCAGCCGATCAGGCCATGTGGGAGAAGCTGCTTGCCTACGTCGGCGAGAACGCCGGTGATGGCATCGTGCTTCGACAGTCGGCGTAGATGGATTTCATTGCACGCGGAATTCAAAGAGCGCCAGTCGAAGAGCGCCAGTGTTCGCCCGGTTTGGCGCTCTTTGATTGCGCTTCTGCCGCATCATTCAATCATGGCGATGGTTACGTCAAATGCCATGAGAGCAAAACCCCGCGCCATAAACCCCCAACGAAAGTGGTCGAGGTTGGCGCTCTTTCAAATTTGCATTCGGTTTCACTGCAGCGGCGCGGTGCAATTGCAACGAATCGGCCAATCCAAAGAGTTTCAATTCTCAAGGTTATCCGACCGAGACATGCGTAATTTTGCCCCCGAACCGGCTTCCGATCAGTCCGCGGCGAGACTAGTATAGATTAGGTCATTTCTTCTTTATTCTTCGCCGGAGGGCACTCTCATGGCCCTGACCAGCGTCGATCGGACTTTGCTCCAGCGTTG
>DATANR010000360.1:0-14072 GCA_036266155.1 Gemmataceae bacterium
CACTGGAGTACTTCCATTCCGCTGCCGACTTCACCAGTCCCGCTTTGACCGGATTGTTCTCGACGTACGCGATGCAGCGCAGCAATTCGTCCAGGTCGCGAATGCAGTGATCGTACGATTCCGCTTGCCAGAAAGTGCCGACGAAGCCAAGCAACTCATTGCACTTGAGGGCAGAATGTCGCTTGACGCTGTGCATGATCACTTCACGTGCCGTTCGATCCGTGATTTCCGGATGGGCCGCGATCCATTCTTCACGTGGCCGCATCACCCAGTGCATGTGACTCGGCATGACGACATAAGCAAACACGTCGTATCGCTCGTTGGCGAAATGCCGAAGGGCGGAATGTACTTCCGCCGCCAACCGCGGATCCTCCAAATGTCGCACGGCCGCACGCAGGTCTAGCCATTCGTCGGCCAGCGCGAAATGAAGTTTGTCGAGCCGTCGTTGCCATTCGTCTGCTGGAATCTCCGCGGGTCGGTGACGAGCATCGAGTTCCTTCTGATAGCGCGCGAGGTCGAGCAGTCCTTCAGCCGGGATACTCCCCTGCAGACAGGTGGTGATGAAATAGATCGCTCCTGGGATGTCCCAATGCGGCAGATGCCGCCGTCGAAACACGGGTCCATCGCGCATTATGCACCCCACTTGTAGGTCAGGTTTCCAACCTGACCCGTCATTCCGGTCAGGTTGGAAACCTGACCTACCAGCAAGGCCACCCCGTTGTCTTATCGTTTGGGGCCGGGCCGTGTCGCCGTAGAATAGATGAATTGATGAACCCGCTGAGGATTGGCATGGCCGCTTCGCGCTTTGTTGTTGGAATCGACCTGGGCACCACGAATAGCGCTCTCGCGTTTGTCGACACGGGGGCCGGCGACTCGCCGCACGGCGAGGGCATGACGGTTCCGCAGGTCGTCAATCCGTTCGTGGTCGAGGATCGCGCGCTGTTGCCGTCGTTCCTTTACCTACCGGGACCAAACGAACAGCCGGCCGGCGCGCTGAAGTTGCCCTGGGATGCCAACCGCGATTTCGCCGTCGGCGAGTTTGCCCGCAACTTCGGCTCGCAAGTGCCGACGCGATTGGTGTCGTCTGCCAAGTCGTGGCTCTGCCATGCGGGCGTCGATCGCCGATCGCCGATCCTGCCGTGGAAGGCTCCGGACGGGGGGCGCAAGATTTCGCCGCTCGATGCCAGCACGCGCATCTTGAAACACCTCGCCGAGGCGTGGAACGCGAAGATCGCCAAGGACGTGGCCGGTCATAGGCTCGAACAGCAGGACATCATCCTCACGGTGCCGGCCTCGTTTGATGCCGTCGCGCGCGAACTCACCGTCGAAGCGGCGCGAGCCGCTGGCTTCGAGAATTTGACACTGCTCGAAGAACCGCAAGCCGCGTTTTATGCGTGGCTCGACGCCTGCGGCGAGGACTGGCGCGAGCAGGTGAAAGTCGGCGACCTAATCCTCGTGGCCGACGTCGGCGGCGGCACAACCGACTTCACGTTGATCGAAGTCAGCGAGGAGGCCGGCAACCTGTCGCTCACACGATTGGCCGTCGGCGATCACCTACTCCTTGGCGGCGACAACATGGACCTTGCGCTCGCGCACACTGCGGGGCAAGCTTTCACCGCCAAAGGCTTGAAGCTCGACGCCGCGCAGATGCAGCAACTCGCCCACAGCGCGCGTTCGGCGAAAGAGACGATCCTCGGCAGCGCCAAGGTAGAGTCGGCTCCAGTGACCGTGCTCGGCCGCGGCAGCAAGGTGATCGGCGGCACGCTCAAGGGCGAACTGCTGCGGACGGACGTCGAGCGCATTATTCTCGACGGCTTCTTCCCCGACTGTGCGAAGGATGCCGAGCCGCAGCGACAACGCACGACCGGCTTGCAGGAACTCGGCCTACCTTATGTGGCCGACGCGGCCGTGACCAAGCACCTCGCGTCGTTCCTGGCCCGGCAAGCGGAGCACCTTCAAAATCGCGAGCCGCCGAAGGGCCGCAAGAAGAAGACCGCCCCGACCGGCTTGCCGACCGCGATCCTCTTCAACGGCGGCGTCTTCAAGGCGAACCCGCTCCGCGAACGGTTCACGAGTGTGCTTTCGAAGTGGGCGAAGGAAGCAAAGGGCGAAGCGGTACGGACGCTCAAGGGGACCGATCTCGATCTGTCGGTCGCGCGTGGTGCTGCGTACTACGGCCTGGTTCGCCGGGGCCGCGGCGTTCGCATCCGTGGCGGCACGGCACGGGCCTACTACATCGGCGTCGAGACGGCCGTGCCCGCAGTGCCGGGGATGCCGCGGCCGATGAAGGCCCTGTGCGTCGCCCCGTTCGGCATGGAGGAAGGCACCGAAGCCGACATGCCGGGCCAGGAGTTCGGCCTCGTCACCGGCGAGCAAGTCGCCTTCCGCTTCCTCGGCTCCAGCGTCCGCCGCGAAGACACCGCCGGCACCGTGGTCGAAGAATGGGAGCCGGACATCGAAGAGCTGAGCCCCGTCTCCGCCACGCTCGAAGGCCAACCCGGCCGCGTGGTGCCGGTGCACCTGCACACCAAGGTCACCGAAGTCGGCCAGCTTGAAGTCTGGTGTCAGAGCCGCGACGGCAAGGAACGGTGGAAGCTGGAGTACAACGTGCGGGAGAAGGGGGAGGAGTGACGAAAGCGCAAAGCTCCTCGTCGACTGCCTTAGGCGAGCGGAGCGGCGTTAGCCGCCCGATTTTGACAACATCGGGCACCTGGACGGTGCTCCGCTCGCCTACAAGATGCTACCTGCGACGTGGAACGTCAAACGTGCGATTCGTTATAATTCTCCTCAATGCCACCCACAACTCTGCTCGACCGCATTCGCACGCTCGTCCGCCGAGATCGGCTGCTCGACACGGCCACGCGCATGATCGCAGTCCCTTCCCCGACCGGCGATGCCGGCGCCGTTTCCGATGCGCTGGCCGATTTGCTTCGCGCCGATGGGTTCGCGGTTCAGCGCGAAGCGGCAAGCCATGCGGGGGCGCCCGCTGTGATCGCACGGCTTGAGGCCGGCAATCCGGGCAAGTGCCTGCAATTCAACGGCCATCTCGACGTCGTCCATCTGCCGTTCGTCCCGCCGCGTGCTGAGGGCAACCTATTGCGCGGCAGCGGGTCGTGCGACATGAAGGGCGGGACGGCGGCTGCCATCGAGGCGCTGCGAGCATTGCGCGACGGCGGCTTGCTCGACCGCGGCAGCGTCATGTTTGTCGCTCACGATCTGCACGAAGCACCGTGGGGGCTCGGCGAACAGATTGACGCATTGATCCGGGCCGGCATTCACGGCGACGCCGTGTTGATTCCTGAGGCGCTCAATCAGCATCTGCCGGTAATCGGCCGCGGGTCGGCGACCTGGAAGGTCGTGCTGAGTCGTTCGAGGCCGCCGGTTCATGAAGTCATGCGGCCGCCGGATGAGCCGAGCGTCATCGCGGCTGGGGCCAGTTTGGCACGACGCATCGGCGATCTCGATGCCCAGATTTCCAGCGGCGTCGATTCACCGGCGGGCAAGCCGAGTGCGTTCATTGGCCAGATTCATGCGGGCGAGATCTATAACCAGTACCCGCAGAAGTGTATGCTGGAGGGCACGCGCCGCTGGCTGCCCGGCACCGACCCGACGAATGTCGAACGCGAGTTCCGCGAGTTGGTCGCTGAGGTCGGGCGCGACCACGACGTGTCGGTCGATTTGGAATGGCGGTTCATTCGCGGGGCATTTGAACTCGATGCGGGCGATCCGTTCGTAACGGCGTTTCAGCAATCGCACGCGGCCGTCACGGGGTCGCCGTTGCCCACGGGCCCGAAGCTGTTCGTGGACGATGGCAACAGTTTCAGTTCGCTGGCAAAGATTCCGGCCATCACGCACGGGCCGCGCGGCGGCGGGCAGCACACCGTCGAAGAGTGGGTCGACATCGACGATCTGGTTCGCGTGGCGGTCGTCTACGCTCTAACGGCCGTGACCTATCTCAATGAATGAGGCGGCACATGCACCGCGCTCTCGTCATCGCCGTGCTGTTGATGGCCGCACTCTCGGCCTGGGCCGATCCGCCGACGGCTGAGCAGATTCAAACCTGGATTCGCGATCTCGATAGCCCAACGTTCCGCACCCGCGACCAGGCGGCCGCCAAGCTGCGGCAAGCGGGCGCGGAGGCGGCGCCGGCGCTGAGCAAGGTCGCCAAGACGGGCGGCATCGAAGCCGCGGACCGAGCGCTGCGCATCCTGGGCGACATGGCCGACGGTTCGGACGCGAAGGCCGAGGAGGCCGCGAGACGGCAATTGCGCCGCCTCGCCGATGGCGAATCGCGGGCGGCGAGCGATGCCAGGACGATTCTGGGCCGTAAGCGAAATCGGATACTCACGCAGTTGCTCTTCGCGGGCGCGGCCTACGACGAGGACGGGGCCGAGATTCGACGCGTTGATCTCGACCACTCCACCGACGTTCCGGGGTTGGCGCCGTTGTTGAAGGAATTTCCCGAACTGGAGAGCTTGTCGGCGTCCACGAGTCGGTTCACGGATAAGGAGGCTAGGCACCTCGCGGAAATGAAGAACCTTCAAGACTTGAACCTGTTTGAATCGAGCATCAGCGACGAAGGGTTGAAGCACATCACGGAGTTGAAGCACCTCCGTTGGCTGCCGATGGGACACACCAAGGTTACGGACGCCGGTCTCAAGATCATCAGCGGCATGACGCAACTCGAGTACGTCGGCGTTCGCGGCGACAACATTACCGACGCGGGGCTCGTTCATTTGAAGGGGCTGACCGATCTCACCGGTTTGAATTTGAGTGAAACGAAAGTGACAAACGCCGGGCTCAAACATCTCACGCCGCTGACGAAGTTGCAGACGTTGTATCTGCCGGGCACAGCCGTGACCGACGCGGGGCTGGAGCATCTGAAAGAACTTAAGGACCTGCACGATCTGTACCTGGCGAAGACGAAGACGACGGAAGCCGGCCGAGCCAAATTGAAAGAGGCATTGCCGGATTTGCACTTTCCGGACGTTGATTGAGAGACCCAGCATGGGGCCAATGGGACGCAGGGGACCTATTGGTCCCCTGCGTCCCATAAGTCCCATCGTTTTGTGAGTTGCAATCATGCCCCACCCCATCGAAGCCGCCCAGACCTCCGAAGAGCGCTTCCTCCGCCAGATCTTCGTCCGCGATCAAATGGCGGAATGGTCGAAAGACCCGCTGCTCATGGCGAAGGCCGACGGCGTCTTCTATTGGGACGTTCACGGCAAGCGCTACTGGGACGCGCTGTCCGGCATCTACACCGTTTCGGTCGGGCACAACAATCGCCGCGTGATCGAGGCGATCAAGAAGCAATTCGACATCCTGCACTTCTCGCCGCCCATGCACGGCACCAACCCGGTCGCGGTGCAACTGGCGAACATGATCGCCGACGTCGCGCCGGGTGATTTGAACACGGTCAAGTTCGAATGCGCCGGCTCCGAAGTGACGGAAGCCGCGATCAAGCTGGCCCGGCAATATCACCGGCTCACCGGCAATCCCGGCAAGTACAAGATCATCAGTCGCTATCTATCGTGGCATGGCTCGACGCTCGGCTCGCTGTCCGCATCGGGCCTCAAGGGCCGCAAGACGGTCAACGAGCCGCTGGCCCCCGGCTTCCTGCACGTCTTCCCGCCGACCTGTTATCGCTGCCCGTTCGGCAAGACCTATCCGTCGTGCGAGATCACTTGTGCCACGCTCGTGAACGACATTATCGAGATGGAAGACGCAGCCACTGTCGCCGCGGTGATGGTCGAACCGATCGGCCACACGGGCGGCATCATCGACCCGCCGCCGGAGTATCTGCGCATCCTGCGTGAAGTCTGCACGCGGCACAACGTCCTGCTTATCTTCGACGAGATTATCACCGGCATGGGCCGCACGGGCCACCTGTTCGCGGCCGACACCTTTGGCGTGATTCCGGATGTAATCTGCACGGCCAAGGGCCTGAGCGGAGGCTATGCCCCGCTGTCCGCGATGATCTGCCGCAAACCGATCGCCGACGCCTTCTGGGGACCGGTCGCGACGAACCCCGGTTTTGTCGAGGGTCATACCTTCGAAGGCAACCCAATCTCGTGTGCCGCCGGCATCGCGGTGCTGCGTGAGATTCTGGAAAACGACCTGTGCGCTAATGCTCGCCGTCAGGGCGAGCGCTTGCGAGCTGGTTTCCAAAAGCTCGCAGACAAATACGGCATCATTGGCGACATCCGCGGCAAGGGGCTGCTGCAGGGGATCGAATTCGTCAAAGATCGGCAAACGAAGGAACGCTTCCCCGCGACGCCAGGCACCGGTATTCGCATCGGCCGGCGAGCGTTGGCGAACGGTTTGCTCTGCCGCTTCGATCCGCACTGGCTCGCATTTGGGCCGGCGCTCAATGTGACCGAGGGGCAACTCGACGAGATGCTGGCAGTGTTGGAGATGAGCATCGGCGAAGTATTGAACGAAGCGGGATCGTGAAGCAATCCGTGAATAGATCCGCCGCGTAGAACTTTTGACATCCCGCACTCACGGGCACATCCGCATGGCCACGAACGACTATGTCTTTCTGACCCGTTGGCGTGTCGAGGCCACGCCGGAAGAAGTGTATCAGATCATCGAGAAGACCGACGAGTACCCGCGTTGGTGGGGCCGGGTCTGGCTGACCGTCGGGCGCATCGAAGAGGGCGACGCCAACGCGATTGGCCGCCGCTACAAGCTCTTCACGCAAGGCTGGCTGCCGTATCGGCTGCGTTGGGAATCGCGGACGACGGAAAAAGTAGCGCCCACGCGCCTTGCGATCGCAGCAACGGGCGACTTCGTTGGCACGGGAGTCTGGACCTTTGAAGCCGACGGTGCGTTCACGAATGTCACATACGATTGGCGCCTGCGCGCCGACAAGCCCTTGCTGCGGATTCTGTCCTTTTTGCTCAAGCCCCTATTCCGATGGAATCACAATTGGGCAATGGCGCGTGGCTTTGAAGGGCTGCAAAAGGAACTTCAGTGCATCCGAACCGCGGTTTGACCAAAATGCGGGAATGTGGCGCTAGAATTGAAATCCAGATTCTGTGACGCAAGCTATTACCTGGAAATCTGATCGGTCGATTTTTTCGATCTAAGATGGCCAACCCCGGTATCTATTTGGCCATCTTAGGTTTTCCGATTTGCGCGTCTCGCCGGTTTGATCGTCTGAATGTGGATCGTCGCGGCAAATTCCAACTAGATGCTTGCATTTCGCGCGCGACGTGCGAGAATGCGTCGGTTTAGTCCCGTCGGCCTTTCCGCCTCTACACTGAACTTTGCCTGGCGATCCATTGAAGAGGGGATGATGCTGATCCTGCCGGCCATCGACCTGCGCGACGGCAAGTGCGTCCGGCTCAAGCAGGGCGACTACGCGCAGGAGACGGTCTTTGGCGACGATCCGGTCGCCATGGCCCGTCGCTGGGTCGGCGAAGGGGCCAGGTCGCTGCATCTCGTCGATCTCGATGGCGCCAAGGCCGGCCGGCCGGTGAACGGCGAGGTCATTCGCCAAATCGCGCAAGCAGTCGACGTGCCGTGCCAGGTCGGCGGCGGTCTGCGCACGGAAGCGGACATCGAAGCCACCCTGGAGGCCGGCGTCGCACGCGTCGTGCTTGGCACGCGAGCTTTGCAGGACCCGGCCTGGGTTCGGCAAATGGCTCAGGCTTATCCGAAACGCATCGTCCTTGGCTTGGATGCCCGCGACGGCAAGGTGGCGACGCATGGTTGGTTGAACACGTCCGAGGAGTCCGTCCTCGAAGTCGCCCGTGAGTTCGCTAACTGGCCGCTTTACGCAATCGTGTACACGGACATCGCGCGCGATGGGATGTTGCAGGGCCCTAATGTCGACGGGCTGGCAGAATTGGCTGCGGCCATGCCAATTCCGGTGATCGCATCCGGCGGCGTGACGACGTTGCAGAACGTTCGCGATCTGATGGCGAAAAAGCTGTTCGGCTGCATCATTGGCCGGGCGCTCTATGAAGGTAAGATCGGTTTGTCGGCGGTTCTCGAGTTAACTCAACCTGGATCGACTTCGAGGGAGTAACCCCATGTCCAGTGCAGTCGCGAATACCGGTGAAGACAATCCCCGGACGGCCCCCGCGCGCCGTCTGGTACGTGGGGCCTAGCGCCTCGCTTGACATTCGCTTGCTTCCGCGAAGCCTCTCCTCTCCCCAACGATGGAGGTATTCGCGTGCTCAAGTATCACGAAAGCGACATCCGCACCATTGCCCTTGTCGGGCATCGGGCGAGCGGAAAGACGACGTTGGCCGATGCCTTGCTTCACATGTCCCACGCGGTCGACCGCATGGGCAGCGTGGACGACGGCACGAGCGTCTCCGATTACGACGACGAAGAGCATAAACACCATTTCTCGATCGACACGTCGGTCCTGCATCTCGAATACGAGAACAAGTTCATCAACCTGCTCGACGCGCCTGGCTATCCAGACTTCGTTGGCGCCGCGCTCGAGGCGTTGAATGCCGTCGAGACCGCTGCGATCGTCGTGTCGGCCGTCAACGGCATCGAGGTCAACACGCGCCGCATGTTCAATGAGGCCGAGAAGCACGGACTCACGCGGCTGCTCGTCATCAACAAGTGCGATGCCGACAACGTTCACTTTCCGGAGTTGATCGACGCCATTCAGGAGACTTTCGGCAAGAAGTGCGTGCTGTTCAATGTGCCCGATGGCTTGGGTGCCGCTTGCAGGGGCGTCGTCAGCGTGCTCGATCCGCCGGAGAAGACGCCGTTCGGGTGTCCGATCGATCCAAAGACGGTTCGCACTCAGCTCGTCGACGCGATCGTCGAATGTGACGAAGTGATGATGGAGCGCTACCTGACCGAAGGGAACCTATCGGTCGCAGAGATCGAAGAAGCTGTCGCCAAGGCGGTCGAAGCCGGCACGGTGATCCCGATCTTCTGCACGGCGGGCAAGAAGGAAATCGGCGTCGAGGAATTGATGCACGCACTGGCGAAATACAGCTCGACGCCCTGGCACGCGAAGGTTCGGCTCGGCGAGCATCTCCACGGCCACAACGGCCACGAGCATGACTTCGACGGCGCCGACGAGAACGGTCAGTTCCTCGGCGTCGTGTTCAAGACCGTCAATGACAAGTTCGTCGGCAACCTGAGCTTCATCCGCGTGCTTTCGGGCAAGCTCGACGCGGCCCACCCGCTCTTTAACACGCGCAGCGGCAAGACAGCCCGTGTGTCGCAACTCCTGATGATCCAGGGCAAGACGAACCAGCCGGTTGCCGAAGCCTATCCGGGCGACATCATCGCGGTTGCAAAGGTCGAGGACCTGCACATCGGCGACACGGTGGCATTCAGCAAGGACGCGCCGAAGTTGCCGCTCCCCGAGTTCCCGAAGCCGATGTTTGGCCTCGCCGTCGAGCCGAAGAACCGCGGCGACGAGCAGAAGATCAGCCAGAGCCTGCACAAGATCGCCGACGAGGACCCGACGTTCAAGATCACGCACGATCCACAGACACACGAGTTGGTCATCAACGGCGTCAGCCAGTTGCATCTGGAAGTGATTCAGCATCGCCTGAAGAAACGTTTTGATCTGGAAGTGGTGACCAAGGAGCCAAAGATTCCCTATCGGGAAACGATCGCATCCAATGGCGAGTCTGATTACCGCCACAAGAAACAGACGGGCGGCCGCGGTCAGTTCGGCGAAGTGCACATGCGCATCTACCCGCTGTCACGCGAGATCAAGACGCAGCAGGAATGCGAGGAACAGTTCGCCAATCGGTCGAAGTTCGAGAAGATGCGGAGCGTGCATTACGACCCGGACTTCAACTTCGCGTTCATCGACCACATCGTCGGCGGCACGATTCCGAACAACTTCATGCCGGCCGTCGAGAAGGGTTGCAAGGAGATCCTCGAACAAGGGGCTATTGCCGGCTACCGGATGCAGGACCTCGCCGTCGAAGTCCATTTCGGCAAATACCACGACGTCGATAGCTCGGAAGCCGCGTTCAAGACTGCGGCCCGGCAGGCGCTGAGAAAAGCCGTACGCACTGCCCACCCGGTGCTGATGGAGCCGGTGGTGAAGCTCGAGGTGACTGTGCCGTCACGGTTCACGGGCGCGATTCTGGGCGACTTGAACACGCGCCGCGGGCACGTCGAAAACCAGGATAGTTTGCCAGGCGACCTTGCTGTCATTATGGCCCGCGTGCCGTTGGCAGAGGTCACCAAGTACGCGGCCCAACTCGGCAGCATCACGCAGGGACAGGGCTCATTCACGATGGACTTCAGTCATTACGACATTGTCCCCGCGATGATTCAGAAACAGATCGAGAGTAAGGCGAAGATGGTGGATGAGGAGGAATAGACGGGAAATTCCATCGCAGTTGTCGAGCAAGATTCGAAGTGTCGGGGTCCGCCATTAAAAACATGGTGGACCTCGAAAAAAAGAGCTGACACTCCCTGCGCCCATCCGTTTTCCAAAATCTACAGCGCTTTTCATCAACTAGATAAGACCGGGCACCTGCAAAATGGTGCCAGACTACTCGCTCTATTGTGGAGTGAGGATTTTCTTCCTGTCGGAGTGTTACGATGATGCGCGCGATTCCGGTTCTTCTTGCAGTTTTCTCCTTTGGCGCTGCCTCGGAGATCAGAGCCGATGAGATTGTCATCGACTCTGAATACGTGGGAGCTGAACACACCGGGTCAAACGACTCTGGGGATATTCTTTCGGGCTGGGTCCGTTTTCAAGGCCAGATTTTTACTACTTACCATGTGGCTTTTTTGGCGAAGCCACATGGTAGTGACCCTATGTACTGGATGGTCGTGGCAAGCAGAGACGTAACGACAGATTACAATGGATCTGCCACGGTGAACAACCTCAATGGGACCACTTATTACGGTTATCCGGACGGATGGGATTGCAGGATTGTCGTTTCGCGTACGAGCGGTCCGTCAACCTACGTACCTTTCTGGCTGACCTACTAGTGCACTGTCACGGTCAGATGCCTGCTGAGCACGTTGTGGAATAAAATCGTTCGCGCGATCGCGCGGACATCGTTGGTGGGCCACCGTTGCCGTGCCCACCTGAAGGTCATCGCTCTCGTTCAAGACGACACAACGGGCGAGATGCTGAATATGGCCGAGTTTGAGGGTCAGTGCAAATTGTCATCGGGTTATCGTGAAATTCGCGAGGCTCACCGGTCCTCCGGCGGGCCTCCCTCGTTATTTCCGCGACACGTCCTTGAGCCAATCAGGTCCTTTTGTCAATCCATTTATCGGGCACCTTACTTACGGTGCTCCGCTCGCCTTTTCTGTTGGCGACGTTCCGCTGGATTCGTAAATCTGACCAAACCAGTGAACTTTACATTGGCACCCGGAGATTCCTCATGACTCGTTTCCTGATGGCCGTCGCGGCCATCGCCCTCGCTGTCCCGGCATCGTTCGCCGCGGATCCGTCCTTGCCCGAGGGCAACTGGCGCGTGAGCCAGCATTTCAACGCGATTGCCGAACAACGGCTTTGCGTGATAAAGATCGAAAAGAAGGATGGCAAGCTCGCGGCCACACTTCTCGACAGCATGAAGCAAGTAATGAAGAAGGGCGAAGATCCTTCGCCCATCCCGGTCAAGATCAAGGAATTCAAGGCGGACGGTGACAACGTGCATCTCGCCATCGAATTTGGCCGGCAACTGATGGTGTTTGATGGAACCGTGGCCAAAGACAAGAAGAAGGTGCTGGGCGCGATTGGTGATGACAAGCGGGCGATGCGCGGCATGCTCACGACGCAGAATGGCGAGAAACTCGAGATCGCGACCGCGGCCGATCGCCCCAAGGCGCCGGAACCATATCTTGAGGCCACCAAGCTGAACAACGCTCCGTTTACATTCCAATTCAAGGCACAGCAGTCGAAAGATGCCAACGAAAAGGCCGAACTCCAGGCCAAGGCGAAAGAAGCACGCGCTGAGGCCGACGCCAAGGTGCCGGGACTCTACAAGGAGACGATCGAGAAGCACGGCGACAGTCCATACGCGACCGTCGCGGCCGCGTCATTGTTAGCCTCGGCCGGCAAGTCGAAGGCGACGCCGCAAGACGTGGCCGCCTGGGTGAAAGTCATCGATGCCGACGTCGTCAAGTTTGGCGACCGGATGGTTCGCGAAACGGCGTTGTCGACGGCCGAGTCGCTGATCGCGCAAAAGGGTTTTGACGCTATCGCAATGGCGGCCGTGGACAAGGCGATGGACGGGATGACGGAAAAAACGCCACTGATGCTTCAGTCACGAAGCCTAAAGGCGATGAAGACACTGTTGACGAACGCGGGAAAGGTGAACGAAGCCAAAGCGCTCGACACCAAGATCGCCAAGGTTGAGACCGCGCTCGACGAGGACTACATCAAGACGGTTCCGCCGTTCAAGCCTGAGCACTTCGCGGGCCGCAAGGACAAGGAAGCCAACAAGGTCGCGGTGATGGAACTGTTCACGGGCGCCCAGTGCCCGCCATGCGTCGCGGCCGACGCGGCCTTCGATGCCCTGGAGCATGCCTACATGACCAAGGACTTGATCCTGATCCAGTATCACATGCACATTCCCGGCCCCGATCCGTTGACCAACAAGGACACGATTGCGCGTTGGGACTATTACGGCAAGCTGTTCCCGAAGCAAATGGGCGGGGTGCCGTCGAGCATCTTCGGCGGCAAGCCGCAGTCGGGCGGTGGCGGCGGGATGGCGTTCGCCGAGGACAAGTTCAAAGATTACACGGCCATCGTCAACAAGCTGGTCGAGGAAAAGACCGACGTCAAGGTCATGGGCTCCGCCAAGCGGACGGGCGACAAGATCAGCATCAACGTGGATGTCGATGGCGTGAAGGACCCGGGCGAGAAGATCAAGCTCCGCGTCCTGCTCGTCGAGGAGAAGATCAAATACGTCGGCGGCAACGGCATGCGTTTCCACCACCAGGTCGTTCGCGCGTTGCCCGGTGGGGCGGAAGGCACGGCGATCAAGGAGAAGTCGTTCAAAAAGACGGTCGACTTCGACGTGGCTGAACTCAAGAAGATCTTGACCAAGTATCTCGAAGAGTTCAACTCTGAGCGCCCCTTCCCGAACCCGGATCGGCCGATGGACATGGCTCATCTGAAGGTCATCGCGCTCGTGCAGGACGACGCCACCGGCGAAATCCTGAACGCGACCGAGTTTGACGTTCAGGGCAAGTAAGTGCGTTTGGCGAGCGGAGCACCGTAAGGTGCCCGATAGTGTCGACAGTCGGACATTATCGGGCACCTTACGGTGCTCCGCTCGCCTTATTTCGTGACCTGTCCTTGAACCATCCACGTCCTTTTGCCAATCTATTCCCAACGCGCTAGCCAAACACACTGGGCCAATCGATGAATGCATTGACCAAGTTCATCACCGAGGAGTGGTACTTCTTCTTGCCGATGTTGCTCCTGTCTCTCGTGGCGGCGGCCCTGGTGGTCTGGCGGTTCCTGCTCAATTTGAATGCCCGGACCAATCTCGAAGACTTCCTTCCCATCCTTCAGGACAAGCTGCAACAAGACGGCGTCGAAAGCGCGTTGAAGTACTGCCGCAACCAGAGCGGCGTCATTCCGCGTAAGCTCTACGCCGCCGGCCTCGAGAACTCGCGCCTTGGTCTTTCGGCAATGAAGCGCGCCATGGCCAACGCCATTGAATTCGAAATCCTCCCCGACTTGAACTTCTTGCTGCCGCCGATTCTGGCCATCGCCAAGGTCGCCACGATGGTCGGCCTGTTCCTCACTGTCATTTCGATGATCAACACGTTCACGGCGATCTCGGATACGAGCAAGGGCGGCAACGTGGCGAGCGTGACCAATCACTCCGCGGCCATCGGTCTCGCGCTCTTCGGGACGGCAGGCGGCCTCATGATCGCGATCCCGCTCGTCTTTACGCACGTGTTGTTCAAGGCGCGCGTCGCGTCGTTCGAAATCCAGATGAAGAGTTCGGCCCAGCGACTGTTGATGCTGTTCCAGACGCTGAAGCCGAAACAAGGCGACCTGAAGGGCGGAGCAAGGTAGAGATGTATCGGTGTTTTCTCCCCTCTCTCCCGCTTTTGGGGGGAGAGGGGCCGGGGGTGAGGGGGTTAACGCT
>DATANR010000361.1:0-3837 GCA_036266155.1 Gemmataceae bacterium
TGACCCAGTCCTCACCGGTCTTGCCTTCGCCGGCATAAGCGCCGAGTAGGTCGAGGGCTTCCTCGCGGAAGACGAGAAAGACGATCACGCCAACGATCGCCATCAGCACCATGTAGGGCCGATAGGTAGGGCGTCGAAAGAACTGATCGGCTGCGAGCACGATCAGAATGGCGAGTTGGGCGGAACGCGAGACGGTCACGATCGCGGCCGCTGCCACCAAGTACGGAACGGCTATCCACCAGCGCGGGGCCTGGCGCTCGCGAGCGGCTCGGTAACCCATCAAGACCCATGGCAACGTCAACGCAAGCAACAGACCAAAGTAAATCGGGTGGTTCGTGATCCCCTGGGCTCGCTTCAATCCCCAGCGAAATCCCTCCGCCTTGTCGAGCAGTTCCCACGATTTGCCTGTGGCAACTGCAAGAATGTTCGTGTGCGTCAGCGCTTCCACAATGCCAAACACCGAGAGCACCGTCGCCAACACCATGACAACGGGAAGTGTGCGGCCCATGTCGTTCCAACTTGTGAGGAACACCCGGCCGAGGAGATAGGGGAAAATCCACGTGCGGACGAGTTCGAGCACCGTGCCGGGGATCAGGAGTTGATTCTTCAGGTCCGCGACAATGCACGACAAAATCATGGCGCCCAAGAGGAGGTCGCTCATCATCCACTTCGTGCGTACACCGGTGAACGGACGCGTCAGCAGTGCGATCCACGTGGCCAGAGCAATCCCAGTCACCGCGTCGAGGCCGATCGAACGAATTGATACCGTAAACCACGCGGGGACGGCCAGCGTGGCGATGAACCACGCCAGACGCAAGCCATCCTTGACGCCGCGGTCGGCCATGAGCACCAGCGTGCCGATTAGTCCGCCGACGAACGCCGCCCAGCCGAGTGCGTCAGCCATCCATGCGACCCCAATGCATTTCTTTCACACACACCCACCCTATTCCCCTACTGGGTGAAATGAATTGGGGTGACGATTCCTTGAACATGCGAATCGCATAACTCCTTGCCTGCCAAAGTCATTGGTCGGAAACCGCACAATTGTAGCACGGTCCGGGGTGTGCGCCCAACCCAACTGGCCTTACAACAAATCATCGCGTCAGAAACGCAATGGAGATTTTGATTGGCGTCCGTCGGGGTCGTGGCGATCGGTCGCAATGAGGGGGAACGCCTGCGGCAATGCCTGGCATCTCTCGATGTCGCGGCACGCCCAACTGTATACGTGGACTCAGGTTCCACTGACGGCAGCGTGGCGGTCGCGACCGAAATGGGCGCACTGGTAGTCACGCTCGACATGGCGATCCCCTTTACCGCCGCACGAGCCCGGAATGCGGGCATCCAACGGTTACTAGATTACGTTTCTGACATCTCTTATGTGCAATTCGTCGATGGCGACTGCCAGGTTGATCCGGCATGGATTTCGCGCGCTAGCGCCGAACTCGATGCCCGGCCAGATGTTGCGGTTGTTTGCGGTCGCCGGCGTGAAAGGTTTCCGAATGCCACGATCTACAATCATTTGTGTGATTTGGAGTGGGACGGCCCGGCTGGTGAAACGATTGCCTGCGGCGGCGACGCGATGATGCGCGTAGACGCCTTTCGCGCGGTCAACGGCTATCGTCCCGACTTGATTGCGGGCGAGGAACCCGAGTTGTGCGTTCGACTTCGGGCCAACGGCGGCAAGATCGTTCGACTCGCGGCCGAGATGACGCTGCACGACGCGGCAATGACGCGCTTCAGCCAATGGTGGAAACGCAATGTTCGCGCCGGCCACGCCTTCGCCGAAGTGTCGCGCTTGCACGCCGCCAGTGAATTCGGCATCTGGCGGCGCGAAACGCGCAGCAATTGGTTCTGGGGATTTTGGCTGCCCGTGGCGGCGATCGGGGCAGCGCCGCTCACGTGGGGTATTAGCCTGATCTTGCTGTTGGGCTATCCTGTTCTGTACTGGAAAATCGTGCGCGGGCGCCGACGCTCCGGCGACGATCGCCGAACGGCACGGTTCTACGCACGCTATTGCGTAATCTCCAAGTTTGCCCAGGCGTCTGGTCAGATGCGGTATCTGCGCAACCGTCTGTTGGGCCGAAGCAATCGGCTCATCGAATACAAGGGGCCCGGAAGCAGCGGATGAGAATTGCGTACTTGACCAATCAGTACCCGCACGTTCGCCATACGTTCATCCGCCGGGAGATCGTCGCGCTTGAGGGGCATGGCGTCGAAGTCGTGCGCTTCTCGATCCGCGACTCGGGAAGCGAGGCCGTCGATCCGGCCGACAAGCTCGAATACGCCAAGACGCGATCGTTGCTGGCCGGTGGCAAGCTCGTTCTTCTTCTCGCCTTCATAGCCCACGCGCTCACCCGGCCAATGCGGTTTCTGCGGGCACTGCGCGAGGCCATTCGCTTTGGCCGCCGATCCGAGCGCGGCGTCCTGCGGCATCTCGTTTACCTCGCCGAAGCGTGCCGATTGCGCCGATGGCTCGCAAGTGAACATGTCGATCACTTGCACGTTCACTTCGCCACGAACCCGGCCGCCGTGGCGAGGTTCTGTCAGTCGCTCGGCGGGCCGACGTACAGCATCACCGTCCACGGTCCCGAGGAGTGGGACCAGCCAGAAGCCCTGTCGTTGCGCGATAAATATGAAGCAGCCGCCTTCGTCGTGGCGGTCTCGGACTTCGGTCGATGCCAAGTGTTCCGTTGGACGTCGCTGTCGACCTGGCCGAAGGTGCACGTGGTGCGCTGTGGCGTTGACGACGCGTTCTTGAACGCCGAGCCACAGCCAGTTCCAAATACGAACCAGCTCGTGCTCGTCGCGGGACTGGTCGAACAAAAGGGACACCTGCTGCTGATTCAGGCGTTGGCACGAGTTCGCGCGGCGGGCGTGCCGTTTCAAGTCCTCTTCGTCGGCGACGGGCACTTGCGACCGACGCTGGAAAATCAGGTCAAGACACTTGGCTTAGATGGCTCGGTGACGTTCGCCGGTTGGCAGACCAATGCCGAGGTGCGGGCGCATCTGTTGGCGAGCCGCGCGTTGATCATGCCCAGCTTCGCGGAAAATCTGCCCGTGGCGATGATGGAAGCGCTGGCAATTGGGCGGCCGGTGCTCGGCACCTACATTGCCGGCGTACCGGAACTTGTCGAGGCCGGCATCAACGGCTGGCTCGTTCCGGCTGGCAATGTGGAAGCAACCGCCGCGGCCATCATCCAGATTCTGCAAATGTCGGTCGATGATCTGACCCGGATGGGCCGGGCCGGCGCCGACCGCGTCCGAACGCTGCACAATGCCCGCAACGAAGCACAGCGGCTCAAGCAATTGTTCGCCGACCACCTGCGACTGCAAACCGAGGGATGACCCGATGATGAAATTCGACTTGCACATGCATACGAGCCGTTATTCGCCGGATAGCTCGATTGACCCGTTCGAACTCGTCAAGCAGGCGCGCGCCATCGGGCTTGATGGCATCGTGATTACCGAACACGACCGCTTGTGGCCTGAGGAGGAGCTGGAAGAGCTGCGCCAGGCCGCCCCCGGTCTGGTCGTCATCGGCGGCGTCGAGGTATCCGGGCGCAACGGCGATCTGCTCTGTTACGGCGTGCGCGACCTGACCAATCTGCGCCGCGGGATGCCGTGGGGTGAATTGTGTCGCGAAGTCGATCGACAAGGCGGGGCGACCGTGGCGGCCCATCCCTTTCGTTGGGGCCAGGATTTTGACCTGTTGCTCGTCGAACAGCAGCCGTTGCTTCACGGCCTGGAGATGATGTCGAATAACATGGATGCCGACCTCCGCGCCAAAGCTGCGTCGTTTCTCAATCGCAATCCGAACTTTGCTACTCTGGGAAATAG
>DATANR010000362.1:0-13844 GCA_036266155.1 Gemmataceae bacterium
AAATCCAAAGCTGCCCGCCGCAGCGACTCGCCATTGGCCCCGAGTACCTTAAGCGGCAGCTTTTGCTGGTCCAGTTTTAGGGGCGCAGTTCAGCGCGCCAGCGGCCTACAACAACGACGACCTGAGCGGAGGATAGGGCAACGGTGGGAACCCGAAGCACACAGGACTGCGCTCCTTCCTGTTTCCGATCGTCGAAGGAAACACCTTCCGGCCATATATTGCGGTGCGCGATGCCCCGGGGCTTCCCATCTGCTTCGTCGACGCCCGGCTGGAAGTCGTCCCATCCCGCCGTCCCCGATGGCGGAAGACGAAACCCACTCCACTCGACACGACCCATATTCAACCATTGATCGACGTGGACCGCATGGCGACTCGAACTGTCACGATCATTGGCAATGGAGGGGGCGCCAACCTCACTCGCAATCTTGCTCGCTGTAACATCAAGCGGCTGAATCTCGTGGATTTTGACCACGTTGAGGCCGTGAATGTCTGCCGCCAAGAGCATGCTGCTGATCAGGTGGGGTGGCCCAAGGTCGAAGCGCTCGCCCGCGAACTCCGCCGCATCAACTCAGGTCTCCAGGTCCGCCGCTTCACACGAAACTTTTGCGAGTTCTCCGATCGCGAAATTGACCAACACTTCGGCGAAACGGACTTGTTCGTGTTCGCGGTCGATAACTTGGCGGCCAACGCGCGGGGGAACGAAGTCGCCCTGCGTCTCGGCAAGCCCGCCATCTGGAGCGGGCTCTACGCCGGTGGCCGGGCTGGCGAAGTGGTGTGGTGGAAGCGGGATCTCCCCTGCTTTCGCTGCCTCTGTGGTAAGCGGTACGCCCTTCGTGATCGTGGCGCGGACGTCGGCCAACTCGCCGAGTCCGCCGACATTTTTGCCATCCAATACTTAGACAGCGTCGCCGGCATGATCGCGCTCGGTCTCCTTACCGCCGATGCCGACAACGCCTATGGGCGCCTCATCGAGCGTCTCGGGGACCGCAACTTCCTCCAACTCAAGATTTCGAGCGAACGGGCGTGGCAGGACCGGGATGTCATTCGCGAGCAGTTGCAGATTCCTGCCAACAATCCGGGCTACCTCGCCTGGTGCACGGCCGCTCGGCGCGATCCTGCCGGCGGTCAGCCTCCGCGCGTTGATTGCCAGACATTTCGAGGAGGGCAGCGATCCATGGAAGTCCTCATCGGCCTCGTCCTGCTTGGCATTGCCGCCTGGGGCGCTGCCCGTGTTGCTGTCATCGCGATCAAGGCGTCCCGAACACGCCCACTGCCCTCGATGGTCCGCCCAGCACCGCCACGGCCGGACCCGGTGCAGGTCGAGCGCGTGGCAAATGCCCAGGCCCGCGCTTTCCAGCTTGCGCTGCTGCAACTCGCCCAGACACCGGACTTCCGGCGAACTGCCTCCGCCGTCGCCGGCGCCAAGGCCGTGCCCGTCGCATTCCGTCGACGCCAGTTCGCCCGCTTCCGCTTGGCGCTCGTCGCACATTCACGCCGGTGTCGCATGGCTGGCACCGATCCGGAAGTCCTTCGCCAGTCACTACGCGAACTCGTCACCGGTCTGGGAGTCGCCAAGTTTGAGGCTGACTACATCCTTCAGGCCGCGACGGTTCCGCCAGCAATCCCGCCCCGTCCGGCTGCGCCAGCCGAGCGCATAGCGGCCCTTCGGCAAGATCACGACGATCCCATCGTCGCCATCCGCCAAGGAGTCGGAGAGGACACCGACCTGCGTGAACAGCTTCTCGAAGCAGAAGACCAGCGCTACCGCGAGGCGTTGCTTGGCGTTGTCGGCACCGGCAGTGAGGAGGCCATGCGTGATGCGTGACCTCCCGCCGACCCGACCGCTGTCCCTCGCCCGCGGCCCCAAACTTCCGCCCTGGCTCTTCTCCGAGGGAGCCGGAATTCAGATCAGCGGCGACAGCGGGTCAAGCAAGTCCAACGCGTTAGAAGTCATCTTGGAACGGCTGATCCGCCATCCCGGTGCCTCTCTCCTGTTCATCGACCCGCACGGGACGAGTGCGCGCAAGCTCCGCCGCATGATTCTGGCGATGGGCCGGTCGGTCGCCAAACGCCTCCTGTATCTCCAGCCCAGCCTCATCGGTGACGGCAACGGTAAGCTGCCGACGATCAATCCCCTCTTTGTCCCTGGCGTGCCCGGCTCATGGCGCTGGCAGGCCCGCCTCACCGTCATTGTGGACATCGTTGCCAAGATCTTACTTGCTGCCTGGGGCGAAGCGGACTTCAATTCCAAGCCCATCCTCTACAAGAACGTTACTCGGATCCTGACGACGCTTGCCTACACCGGTCTCTCGCTCGCCGACGCCAAGCTGTTCCTTGATCTCCAGTCTCCGGTCTACCGGCCGCTCGTCCGCGCCTGTCCCGACCTCATCGCGCGGCACGAGATGGAAGAGTTGCCCGACCTGCGGGCCGCAGACCGATTGGCCCAGATCGAATCTGCGAAGAATCGCTTCCTGGGGCTGCTGTCCAATCCGATCTTCGAAGCCATGGTGAGCCGGGCCAACGGGGCGCTCAACTTCCAGACGCTGTACGATGATCGCGCCATTGTTCTCATCAACCTGGAGATGGGCGGCGTCCGGCGGCCAATGGACCAGGAAATTCTCGCCAACCTATTTCTGACGCTGGCCGTCTTCACGATCCTCAACACGCCGGCTGAAAAGCGTTATCCGTACTTCTTGGCAGCCGACGAGCTCGGGGTGTTTGCCTCCAGCTTCGAACTTATTGAATGGCTAAGCACGCAGACACGAAAATTCCTCGCCAGGCTCGTGGTCTGCCATCAGGGTGCCAACCGTTTCCCCGATCGGTACGACGACCGCCTGTTACACGCGATCACCAGTCAATGTCGCACCCACCTCCACTTCCGCCACGGCTCAGGGGCGGACTGCGATTTCTTTGGTCGCATTCTCGCCTTGCCCGAATACGATCCGCACAAGATCAAGCACGTCCAGCGGACGCCGATGCAATTCCAGGCCGGCCACCGGCTCGTCGTTCTCACCGACGAAAGCGAGGGGACCACCGAGTCGAGCGGCACCACGGACGGCACGGGCACGACCAACACCGTAGCCGACTCCGTCATCGACACGGTCAACTTCGGTGACACCCGACAACTCCGCGATTGCGTCGAACTGGCTCGCACCGACTCGCAAGGGTCGGCCCACGCCCGCGGGACCTCGCAATCAACGGCCGCGCAGCGGACATCGAGTCAGTCGCACAGCATAGGCACGAGCCGGTCGAGGACCTATAAGCAATCGCTCGTGCCAATCATCGAGACGCGACACGTCGTCACGTCGGTGCAGTTCTTCACCCGCGAGGAGCAGGAGGCGATGAAGGCGAGCGCTCTCACGAAGCTCGCCACTGGTGAGGCGTTTCTCCACGTCACGGGGGCACCGGCTTGCCCCGTCCAGTTCCCGCTCGCCAAAGACCCGTACGCACGCACTCCACACTATGCCCGCCGTCGTGAAGTGGATCACCAAGCCATGCAGGAGACAAGTTCGGCCTTCGCCACGCTCGACGAAATCTGCGATGAACGCGACGCCCTCGTGGGCGCACTCGTCCGGCATTTGTACGACGTCGTCGGCGAAGCCGAGGCTCCCGCTCCCCTCCTCGCTCTTGACGCAATCCGTGGGCAAGCCCCCGGCGTTGCGGCCGAGACGCTCATTCGGCGAGGACCCGCAGACGAATTCTGAGGAGGATCTGACGATGGAGACGACACGCAGGCGGTGCGTGACCAACCGTGACTTGGCTTTCCTTACTGAGCTAGGCGAGGTTACCGTACTGTCAGTCGACGTCATACATCGACGGTATTTCGCGGCCGACCGCACCGGCAAGAGTTGCCGACGACGCCTTCACTACCTGACCGCGGCGAAGTTCGTAACGCCGGTTGCGATCACCGCTCACATTGGTCCGCGAACAGACCACCACACCGTCTACCGGCTGACCTCGACAGGGGCCGATTGGCTTACCCAGCGGACCGGCCAGATCGTCAGGGTCTTGAAGACCGATCCGAAGGCCGACACGCTGCTGCACCGCGTGCTTGTCGCACGAACCGTGCTCGCTCTCGCGGACGGCGCACTCACCGCAGGCCGTTCAAAACCGTCATGGCTGTTGGAGAGTGACCGGTGGCCACACGCCCCGCGAGACGTGCCGGAGCCGCGACAATACCGATTGACCTTTGACTTCTTGGGTATACCCATCAACCCGGGCAGGCCGATCGAGCAGTATGGGCCGCCGGTCTACGACGATCCGACCGTGACACTTGTGAAGGCGCGGCCGGATGCAGCGTGCGTGCTTACGGTCAGTGACGTGTCCGCTCCGCTCGTGCTGTTGTTCGAGGTGGACGCCGGCACGGAGACCGTCAGTCAACTCACTCGGAAGCTCCCGGGTTATCATGCGATCCTCACCCGCCGCACGTTCTGCCATCCGTGGCAGGACCTGATCGATCAGCTTCCCGTCGGGGCACGCGTCCTCTTTGTCTTTACGAGCGAAGAACGGATGCACAATTTCCTCGATTATTTGACGGCCGATTCTGCGCGGCTTTGGGCGCGAACTGGCGTCTATTGCTCTTCCGCGGCCGATAAGGAGCGCGCGGCCGCCTTCTTGGAGTCATGCTTTCGCTTCACGACGCTCGATGAACTGGAGAAGGCGGACTGCCTGAGGCGCCAAATCTGGTACACTCTGTTTCTACACCAAACGAGCGGTAAGCTAGCGATGAGTACGGGAGGGATGTAGTAGTGACGGCAACAGCCAGAACATCGCAAGCAGTTGAAGAAGATGTTGGTCCTTCATGTCCTTTACTGTGCCAAACTCCGCGAATGTGTGCGCGTTGACAGCGCCGCACTTCTCTCTTCGGCGAAGGCAAGGAGGTCCTCATCCGCAGTTGTCGGACGGCCTTTTCATCGGCAAGTCGGCAACTATCCACTCACCGTACGGCGATTTGCGCCTGTCCAGACGTGGCCAGAATCAGGAGGCCTTATGCGTCGGCATGGATTGAAACGGTTGAAAAGCCTTTACTGCATTCGGTTGCTCGACGTGAGCACGGTCAAGAACGGCAATGTTACCAATGCCTGCAGCGAGAGCGTGCTGGGTCTCGCGGGATCGGGTAGACTGGCTTCCTTGCCAAGCAGTTGCACCAATCGTTGGCAGTTGCCCTGCAGGAACCGCATCCTTGCCTGCGACCAACGCCGCACCAGCCTCCGAGAGCCTTAGGCGGACACCTTCTGATGATCTGTCGAACTCCTCGACTAGACCGGCAGCTATCGCAGCAGGAAGCCCTCCCTCTACTTGGTCGGCTGCATCAGTTTGCAACAGCGCGCTGGCGGTGTCTGCTCCGCGTCCTATCTCTGTGAGTAATTCCCAGTTCTCAATGCTCACCTGTTCGACAGCCTTTGCGTGGTGAAATATCGAAACGAACCGCCATCCGTCAGCTGAAAGGCGGAAGGATCGGTCGCTCGCATAAACTACGAGGTTCGCCGAAAACAATTCATCGAGAATCTCCTCAGAATCGTCCGCAGATTCACCCTGTCCGCCATTGTCCACATTTGACTGAGTAACCCGGCCGATAGTGAGGAGAGTCGACATCCTGGCTTCAGCTACTTCGCGCTGGCCCTGCCGCCATCTCGTGTTGTCCGCGACATACAAGGACTCCTTGCCACGAGTCAGTAACACGCGCAAGCGGTCCCGGATGAGGGCACGGGAAGAGCCAGTCGCTGGTTCCGGTGTGGCAGCAGTCTTGAGACGGTTCGCGATCTGTAGAAGGAGGACTCGCAACTCGTCCGATGGGCCAGCCGGCAGAGAAGCGAACTTCTCATCTAATCGTGACAACGCCTGCTCCGTCTCCTGTATGGACTGCGACTTGTCAAGTTCCGCCAGCAGTGGAATCGTTTCATTCACCATGACGCTCTCGGGAGTGGGTGGGCAAATCATCCTCTTCCGTTCCGATTGGGTCAAGACAGATTCCTTTACCCAAGTTGTATGCAAATAATAGGTCAGTTTTCCGTAAATCGTGTTCGGAGGCGTGAACCCTTTTTTGCGACATGGCTCAGGGGGCCTCCAGCAGACCGTCAGGTTGGCTCCTCCATTCCGGCCACATGTTGGTCAAACCAATAACAGGAATGATCGCCTAGCTCAAACAAACAAGTTGCAGGTACGCCCAATCGGGGCCCGTTCCGAATCGACTCCGAGCGACAAGGAACATTGAACGAGTTGTGAAAGAGCTTTGCCTCCGTCTGCATCGTCGCTGACTGGCCCACCCACAATGATTGGGTGTCCCGATGGGGGGTCCGGAGCATTGCGGATGGCCCACTCTCCTGCCAGGGAGTCATCGCAATGAGGGTCAGGCCTTGGGTCGATTGGACCATCCGATCGGCAAGATGATTGAACACTCCATGCGTCTCCGACATCGCGGGGATCAAAACCACATTGATCCCCGCCTGAATGAGCAATTCAGAGACCTCGGGGCAAATCGCATCCGCGCAAATCAAAGCAACGAGCCGGTGTCTTGTTCCGCAATAAACCCGAATCGTTGGTCGCTCGCGAGGGATCGCGGGGTCGATGTCGGCCGGATGGACAACTTCTTTGCGGACACCCCCGGCGTGCTGAGAGTCCTTGACGACCAGTGGGTTGAACTTCTGGTGCACCAGATCGTATACCTCAGATTTTCCTCCTGGAAGCGGCCAGTACATCCACCCGAGAAGTTCGTGCCGGTGTGTCCTTTGGTCGTGGTAACTGCCCGCAATCACGAGACACGCTTGATCCGTCGACTCTCCGATGGCACGTAACAGATCGTCGCGGTAATCTGGGCTCGTGCATAATTCCGGAAACAAAAGGAATACCGATCGATGAGTCAGCGCGAACTTTGTTATCTGACGCAATCGCGTCAGCTGATCAGGGTGAGCAGGCGTTACACCGAAAAGGTTGCCCTGTTCTGCTGGCAAGTTTGGCGCAGGGATCGTGTACTCCGCCTTGGTTGAATGGGGGACACCGACTGCCATCCGCCCACCCGGGGCAACGCGGAAGATCTCGTCTACCAATTCCTGACAGCCATAATCAAACCGCACGTCGAATCGGCGAAAGAGTTCTGAATTTGCAATCGCAAAATCAAAGACAGGGCTCTCGTCCGACAGAAATCGCAGGCGTTCAGGGCGCGTGCTCAAGCGAGATCCACCATATAGCGATTTGAGGTACTTAAGATCCGGAGCCCCTCGGTACAAGAGGCTCCCAAGGCGCACCTGGCCATCGAGAATCATCTGGGCGAAATAGGCCGCCGCAATTTCGTGCCCCGCGGTCCGATGAATCGCAACAGCAACGCACCGATTCAGCGCGACCGCGGGAAGAGCGTGGCCGCCTGTCTGATCTCGAACGATCTCGTGGACCGCGCTCAAGTCGAGTCCATGTCGCCGGGTCGATTCGACCGAAACAGTCTGCGAAAGGCGAGCATGCAGCGCCGACACCAACTCTTCCTCGTGGCGACCGAGTGTCGGATCGGTCCGCTGCCAATCTGCGTAGGCGGGGTACGTTTCGTAGCACAGTGTCAGCACTCGCCGAAAAGCATCAAGCAGATTGTCAGTCTGTGTGAGGGCGGCTACGAGTGGCGACTGGGGAGGTGGGGAGACGGGCATACTTTGGCTTGGGGGCGGAGAAACAATCGGCCATCGAATACCGGAACAACCACTAGAGATATTCACTGCACGCGGATCGGCAATGTATGGTGTTGGATGTCGACTGACAGTAGCAATACCGTTCAATCCAGGCGGTCCCATATGGCGACCCCTCGTCGAACTCGCCCAAGCCGTCGCCATCAAGGCCGGCCTCTACCGCACCGGTTCGTTCAAGAAGGACCCATGGGCCGAGCAATTGATCCGCGAACAGCGCATCGAATCCGGACTCGTCGGCATCCTCTGCACCCTGGAAACCTGCTCCTCGTTCGCACTCGTGCCCGGCGACGGCCATCCGCGCTTCATCGCGAAGCCACGCACCCAGCGCGTGCTCTACTACTACTTCCTCGATCCGCAACACTCCCAAGGACATCCTGGGGTTCCTCGGCCGCAAGTGGGATCGCCGCTTCGACGGCGACGCGCAGACCGAGGTGAGAACCGACCGGCTGCTCGGCACATGCATCAAGCATCGGGTGACCAAAAACTGGCTGAAAATGTACGACAAGTTCGGCCGCATTCTCCGGGTGGAAACCGTCATCAACCGCCCCAAGGAATTCTTCGTGCATCGCACCCGCTTCCACCGATGGCACGTCGTCGCCTGGCTATTTACCGATGAACAAAGACACGGGCAGCCTGATCCACTACCAAGAGCAAGCTCTGGCTTGCAACCGCCGCTAACTCAATGCCTTGGCAGTCGTCGACCATCCGGCCCCGGCGTACCAGCAGTTGCGTCAACTCACCGAATCGAAGACGGTGGCGGGTCGGAACTCGGCGGGCATCAATCCGGCCCGGTGTGACGATTTCCGCCTGTTCGCCACCGTCTTGGATGGCGACCACATCGCGCGCGGGTTCCGGAACAAAGACATCCGCGCCGCGTTGTTCGGTTCCGACGCCGAGTCGCACCGGCGTCGGAGCGCGGAAGTTGCGCGCTTGGTCAAGCACTTGCACGCGCGGAACCTTGAGGCGAAAATCCCGCGGCCGCGGCGCTGGCGCGTCACGGACAACAGCTGTCATCTCCTCAGACTGGCCGTGCAACTCTATCGCCAGAGTTGGCCAGAACTCCTGCCGGCTTAATGCCTGCAACTTCTCCGCATTTTGCATAGAAGTTCAGAGGCAACAAACTAATGCCTCGGTGTCGAGATACCACTCGATGTCGACTTGACCGATTCTCGTTGCGGCCCTCGTAATGGCGGAATAGGTCGATCTTATCGCAGGGTCGCCAAGCAAACTGCCGCCTCTGCGACATCGACCATACTGCACCGACAACTCTTCCAGTCCCTCGTGTCAATTGAGAACCGCGAAAGTTTGGCGTTTCCCATCCTCATTGGCTGCGCTGCATGCCCGTTTCGTATACTTGCACCGAAAGGTGTTGGAACCGACCTCTCAACTGGACCGCAGGGAATTGACTGGAGCGCAGTTCATGCGGCACGAACAGGCAGAGCGTCTCAGCACACATGAAGTTACGTCGCTGAACACTCGCATCGAGTACTGCGGTTACATGGCCCTCGTCTGCAGCTTCGATGACTCGGCATGGATTCGGATGGGCCGGACTTCCGACACTTGGGTTCGCGAACAGTTTGCAACGGCTTGCCAGGATTACCGCGGGTTGATCGAAAACCATCGACAAACATGGTGTCGAACAAATGGGAATGACCCGGAGAAAGACCATCAGTTCAAGCCATATCTCTATAATCCAGCTTGCTTTTTGACGTTTGGGCACACCGACAGTGTGGGTTTAGTCCTCATCGACGATATTGATGCGATGATGGATATGACGGCGGCTCCCCGGTCGCCTGTAGAGCAGATTCAGCTCGCATATTGCCCGACAGTTCAATCACTGGGCCTGCGGAACAACCCTTACTTTCGAGAACCAGCAGAATTGTTTACCGGATCTGCCCAGCAAATCTTGGGCTGCCCGGGGCGCTTTCTTCCTGACACGCACTCCGTTCAGCAGAAGGCGCCACTATTCATGTCTACCCGATTGAAGCTGAACGGAATCGGAATGCTTGGCGAAGGATTACTCATCCAGGCCGCCGCGTATCGAGCAATCGCTACCCGGATAACGGAAACAATACATACGCTGCGTTCCGCAGCCGGTTGCGCTGCTCCAGGCGGAGTCTCTCTGTACTCCGAGGCTGATCTTTCGCCCGACCATCTTTGGATCGTGTTTCTCGATCCTCAAGGCGCTGAGGAACTGTCCATTTGGATGTTCTGTCGAAACTACTCAGTCGGTGTCGCGCTGCTGACCGCGCTAAGATGCCTGACTTTTGAAGATGCGCTGAGCAAAGATGATCTGGCAAGGACGATGCTGGAAAAGGCTGGTACCCACGCCGCCATTGCAGCGGGATGTGCCGATCCTCCGTTTAGAACCAGTGCTTCATTGTCCGAATTGATGGACAATCACTTGCTCAGCAAGACGTACACCACCCTCGGCGTTTCCTACGAAGCATTCGGCGACCCGGACCTAGCAATTTGTAACGGGTACCTCCTTGCATATCCGACACTCGACATAAACCCAGGCCACCTGTCTGATGCCGAAGAACGGGCTCTTGCCCCGCTTCAGCAGAAGGGCACCGACAACTCGGATCCGTCAGCCAATCGTGTTCAACTAGCACAAAGCGCCTCGGACATCCACCGTTTCCTTGTTGGCCGACACGACTATCTCTTTGAGTTGAGCACAACGTCCGCTGATAGCCCAATCTTTGGATTGCCGGTCGCAATATTCTTTCGACTAATGCGCGCGTTGTACGGTGCCTTTGAATGTCCGACCTCCGCAGGGCGCAAGGAAACGGGCCTGCTGGACATTTCAACCGCTGTAGTTGTGCCATTTCCAAAGATTACATGCGCTGGAATCGTAGACGCAATTCTCAAGAAGCCCGGCAGCCGACACAAGTCCATAATGCCGCTGCTTGATCACCTGCGTCAGTCTATCTTCGGCGCTGCCCCCATTAACAGCTCTCGCGCTCTGATCGACATCGAAAGTCAACTTCCAAAACAACTTCGTGTCCTTTCTTTGCCATCATCGCTTCGACGTACAATCCGATATTTTTATCAAGACTTTGCGCGATGCCTATCCGACCCATTCTTATTCGAAGGCGCTCTGGATCTGTTTGACACGTTCTATTCTCTCCACCACCTGCTCTGCCACGTGCTGCCTCAATATGCAAACGAAGGAGTCCACGCGACGGGACGCGGATTAATGACTTCGGATGACCTCAAGCAACTCGAAGATCTTCTCCGCGCGATTCACAATGCCGTGTCTCATCGAGTCGCGTTTTCGCAACCACATTGGGAAACGCGCGATGAAGCTGTCGATTTTCGCGGCGGATTGAACCGCCTGGTCGCCGCGGCCGATGTCCCATTGAAGTGTGGAATAGGCGTTCTCCGCCGCCTTCTAGCGAAAATCGAAGGCAGGGTGACCGGTGATGGAATTGTCAGCCAGGACAGGAATCGTGTGGGAGCTGTCACGCAGGTTACTTTTAATCCAAACCCCGTCGTGTCCTATTTGGAAGCCGCGGAACAACATGGAATCTGGCTTGCCCATATCGATATGGATGTGGCTCACATTGTGAATCCCTTTGAATACCCAATGTACATCCACGAGGTAAGCCACCTGATTCTACGCAGCATTCCGACGTGGGCACGCTGGCTCAGAATTGCATCGGAAATGGCGTCGGTCGGCTCCCCGACAGGGTCATCTGCTCAAAGGGAACTAAAGTATGCGACCGTAAACCTTGAAGAAACTGCGGTCGAGATGCTGACTTATCTTTTCATCTTCTCCCCTTCAATAGAATCGTTTCGTAAGTATTCGGTTGTCCGATTTAACTCCCACCCCGCAGTCGCCGGTATCACTCCGAAGGATGCCCTCGTCCGATTTGGGGAGCTACTGGTTCGGCTTTTCTTTGTTACTGATCCGTTTGTTCACGCAGGAGAGCGCCAAAAAAAAGAGGGGATTGCCAGCGCCGACTGGGCGTCACTGCCGCTCGAAAAAGTGGCGTACTCGCCCTCACCTAATGTGGCATATGCGGCCTTTCAAAAAATGGTCGCCGACGTTGGACCATTGTTCCGCGAGTCTGCGGTATGTGACACCGCTCAATTTGACTTCTATCTCAAAAACGTATTTGACGATATGTTTCCCAGATACCGAAGAAGCGTGGGAAGAATGTGGAGGTACGTACTCCAGGTCTACCAGCAAGCGACGAAAACTGAACAATCGTTTCCTTGGTTTCCGGCATCCGACTCGCTTGCGCAGAGAGACAGAGTAGGTGCGGCGATCCAAGCCGCCGTAGCCGCAGGCGTCCCATTCATTCGAGCCCAATTCCGCGCAGAATCCACGGGCCTTGGTGAAGCAAATCCTTTGACTGAACACCTGGATGAGTTCTTCGTCGCCAATCGCCTCCTGCAGACCTACCTTGATTATACGCTGTCTAAACTAGTATTAAGTCATCAAATTCACACCACCCGGCCCCTGCCCTCTGGGCGAATTAGTCTCGATCCCACAACGCCGTGGAATAGCGTCCTCTTAGACCCACTCCGGCCCGGAGTTTTATGTATCGATCCAAATGAACGAGAAGAAAAACTGCGCCGTCAAATCGCAGTGATTAAGACACTGTGGGACCAGTCAACACATCTGCGTGCCCGCAGGTTCTTGCAAATGCTCAAGCACATGGAATTGCAACGGGCTTCTAGTAATCACTAGTAATCACTAGAGCCCGTGGGTTGGAGAGTCGAACAAACGCGGTTAAGATAATCAAACAGTTTCACACGACATCGCTCACAAAAAGTGAGTCTTTTCGCAAGTTCATCGAACTTCATTTTCATGTATTAATTGACGACATCATGGACAGTTTCGTCAAGGCCATCTGCGCTGAAAAACGCCGGGTCGACGCATTAGCTTTCCATAATATAGTCCCTGATCTAATGAGTGACGAGCAGTGTGCAGCTCGCCAAGATCGAGGTCGACTAAGGCAACAGTTTCGACTCCCTTCGCAGCGTCAGCAAGCACTTGCCGCGCTCCGGCAGCTCGAAGAGGGCCAAATACGCCACTACCGCCATACTCGGCCACGTTGCACATCAAGACAAATTGATAGAATCTGTGCGCGTCAGCAATACAGCAAGACCGATAGAGTTCACCAAATGGATTGTGTGCCACAACAACCGTTAGGTCGAGGGGCATATCGCGCCGATTCAAGTTTAAACTCCACATCAAGTCGAAGTGGCTATAGTCGTAGCAAATGAGTACACCGATTCCTCTTCCTCCGGCACCGACAAGGCGCAATAACTCCTCGCCTCTTCGCATAGGCATTCTCTCATCGACATTGTTCCGATGTGCATCATACTGCGATCGCGTGATTTTTCTGTACCAGCTTGTTGGATGTCCCGGACATATCACCGCATACTCGTTCGCGTTTGACTCCTCCTCGCCCTCTGGATAGTCGACGCCGGCAATTACCATCGCCCCAACTCGGTCGCTAAAACCTTGCAAGGTACCGAGAAATGAACGAGGCACGAAGACTTCCGGAAAGACGAGAAGGTCTAACAATCTCCCACTCTTGTTCGGGCCGATCCTTCTGCACCTAGCTTCCAGTTCCATGAGTTTTACAGAAAGTAAGTATTTGAAGGAGCTGCATGAGGAGTGCTGACGAATTCGATACTTCGTTTCGATGTACGCTTGCCGCCCAATATGATCGAGCTGGGCGAAGGCGACTCTGGGCTTATCGAAGTTCCAGTCGATAGGCACCTCGCGCACTCGATCAAAAAACGGAACTCCGACCTTTCGATCCAACGTATGCATGTAGTGTTCAGACGGAACGAGGGCAGTGTAAATGCAACAACGCTCTTGCTGGATCTTCGGTGCACCGAACCCATGTTCCGAGAATTCACTTCGGATGACACGAAGTTCGCCGAGATCGAGTTCAATGTCGACTTCGAATTCGCCGGGACCGCGGGCCCCGAAGACCTGACCGCCTGCGCTGAGTTGAGCATTCTTCTCGCGGCCAATTCTACGAAACGGAGCAAAAACACCTGATCCCCCTAGTTCTACTGTATGTCGTCTTGACGGCGCAGAAGTCCGTCGGCCACAATCGCTTCCATCGATGTTTTCTCCACGGAAGGAGCGGCCATGGATGGGCGTTTCGATCCTCGTCTGCGGGAGATCTTGCATCAGGCCGAACT
>DATANR010000363.1:0-34163 GCA_036266155.1 Gemmataceae bacterium
CACGGGGCCGCACCATGTCCTCAATATCCCGCCGTGAGTTTCTCGCCGCATCGGCCGCGGCTTCCGTCTACACCGCTCACGCTGCCGAGCCGCGGCTCACGATCGCCACGTTCGCCGAAGAAGTGTCACCACCGATCGGCCATCCGTGCATGGGCGGCGGCATTGCGCCGGTGAAGGAGATCGTCGATCCTCTGTATGCGAACGGCTTTGTTCTCCACGGGGCTGGCGATCCGATCGTGCTCGTCGCCGTCGACTGGTGTGAAATCCGCAACGACGCTTACGACCGCTGGCGTGACGCCGTCGCCGAGACGGTCGGCACGAAACGCGAGCGCGTTCTCGTCATGGCGCTGCACCAACACGACGCCCCAGTCGCAGACCTGACCGCACAGAAGTTGCTCGACGATGCGAAGGCCAAGGGGGCTATTTGCGATCTCGACTTCCACGAGAAGACCGTTCGCCGCGTGGCCAAGGCCGCCCGCGGCGCCATGGCCAAACCCCGGCGCATCACGCACATTGGCACTGGCCAGGCAAAGGTCGAGCAGGTGGCGTCGAATCGACGCTATGTCGACGAAGGCGGGCGCGTTCAACACAACCGCATGAGCGCCACCCGCGACCCGAAGATTCGCGCGGCCGAAGAAGGTCTCGTCGACCCGTTCTTGAAGACCTTGTCCCTCTGGGATGGCGATCAGGCGGTCTTGGCCGTGAGCGCTTACGCCACCCATCCGATGAGCTTCTATGGCAAGGGCGGCGCGTCGAGCGACTTTGTCGGCCTGGCGCGTAAACTGCAACAGGCCGAAGTGCCTGGGACCATGCAAATCTATCTATCCGGTTGCAGCGGCAACGTGACGGCCGGCAAATACAACGACGGCGCTGCGGACAACCGCATTGAGCTGGCCAAGCGGATGCACACCGCCATGCGCGCGGCGTGGAAGAACACGATGCGACAGCCGATCATGGCGTGTTCATTTCAGTCAACCACGCTTCGCTTGCCTGCACGCTCCGGCAAGGGCTTCACGAAAGAAGACCTGGCACACCGCATCAAGGAGGACGCGAAGCCGTTCGGCCAGTGCCTGGCGGCGCTCGGACTGAGCTGGCGTCAGCGCGTCGAAGCGGATCGGCCAATCGACGTGTGCGCGATCGACTTTGGCGGGCCGGCGATTCTGCTGCTGCCGGCAGAAGCGTATGTCGAGTATCAATTGATGGCACAGGCCGCGCGACCCAGGGGCTTTGTCGTCACGGCCGGCTACGGCGAATGCGGACCCGGATACATTCCGACGGAGCAGGCGTGGAAAGAGAACGACGGCAACTTGGCGGACTGGTGCTGGGTCGATCCTGGATGCGAGGCAAAGATGAAGGCGGCAATCGAAACGGTCTTGAAATGAACGCCGCTTGCGGCGTAGCGCGCTCGCGCTACGCCGCAAGCGGCGACGTTAGTAGGCCCCCTTGCCCGACAGTACCGCTGGGATGGTGAGCAACATCAATTTGAAATCGAGCAACATCGACCGTTCGCGGATGTAGCGCACATCCAGCTCGACCTGCTGCTGGAAATCCAGATCGGCGCGGCCGCTGACCTGCCAGATGCACGTCAACCCGGGCGTGACCCCGAGACGCCGGCGTTCGCGGCCGGTGTAACGCTGCACCTCGGCGACGACAGCGGGCCGCGGGCCCACGAGGGTCATTTCACCGACAAGCACGTTCCACAATTGCGGCAACTCGTCGATGCTCGTCTTGCGCAGGATGCGGCCCACCCAGGTGACGCGCGGGTCACGGCACATCTTGAACGTGATCGAGTTCGAGTGCTTGTTCATCTTGAGCAGCGCCGCCTTCTTCGCCTCGGCATTCACGACCATCGACCGGAACTTGAAGAAGTCGAACACGCGGCCATGCAGGCCGACGCGCTTTTGGCGGAAGAACACCGGTCCGCCGTCCGTGAGCTTCACGCAGAGCGCGACGATCAGGAACAACGGCGATGCGACCGCGAGCAGCACGAGCGCTGCGCTGATATCGAGCAATCGCTTCGCGGTGATGTAGGCAGCCGACGGCACGGCCGTCGAACGCAAATAGACCGGTAACAGAGCCACCGACGGAACGACCGTGCGATGGAGAGGAGACGGGGATAAAAGCGATGGCATCCTTGACTCACGCACGCGGGATCGTTCATCCTGTTGGGCGCCCCACCCCATCATGGGGAAGGTGATCTCGGAGAGCGGCTTCTTGGTGGGCACTATGTTAGGCCGGAAAAACCGGTAAGGCAAGTGCAACCGCAATGCCGATCACATCCGATCCGATTTGTCACGCTCCGTCCGCACCCACGTTTTCTCACGCGAGCCGACGATTTTCAGATAAATCGGCAACTTCCACACAATATACAAAGGAACACGCAACAGGTTCGACAGCGGGAGCATCCTTCTCCCAAATTTCACCCAACTCGCAAATATCGCACCAATAGCAAACACCGCAAATCCAGCCAGAACTGCAACAGGCAGCCAATTCCCATCAAAAAACTGCCACGACATTAGGCACACGAGCAACAACATCGCCCACACAACGACCAACAACGACAGTGGCGGAACGAGCAGTTCCAGACCTAACCCAATCAGCTGCGGTCGCAGTCGTACTAGCCCGCTTGCAATCAACCGCGGAACCTGCGTCACAAGCGTCTGCACGTGGCCGTGTTCCCAGCGCGTCCGCTGTTTGATCGCCGCCTGGCGATCGGGAGCGGCCGCTCCGCTGAGCCGGGCCGCCGTGCAAAGCCGCGGCGGGTAGCCAGCCAGAGCAAGATCCGCGCCGAGTTTCATGTCTTCGACGATATTGCCGGTCCCGAGGTTTGCGCCACGCAAGACTAGCCACGGGAACGCCATGCCTGTTCCGGTCAGCAAACAGGGCATCCCCAGCCGATCGAGCCCCCTCGGGCGAATCTCGTTCTTCAACAACACCGCGAAGGCCGAGAGGCGGCGACGCGGATCAGCTTCGAGCCCTGTCCCAATCAAATAAACGCCCTGGGCCGGGCGATTCGTCGCGGCTGCCTCACGCACCAGTGCGTCAAGCGATCCGGCCGTCAGAACGCAATCCGCATCGACGATCACCACCACTTCGGGTGGATCCGCAATCAGCAGACTGATCCCATGATCGAGTGCATACCCTTTGCCGCGCCGTTCCAGGTCCGTCCGTTCGCTCACTTCCGCGCCTGCCGCTCGGGCGGCGATTGCGGTCCCATCGGAACAATTGTCAGCTACGACCAAAAGCCGATCGCCGGGCAGGAGCTGATCGCGCAAGTTCTGTATCGTTGCCGCGATCCCCGCTTCCTCGTTGTGGGCCGGGACAATCACCGCACACCGCGGCCGATCGCCGCTCCGGCCTTTTCGGGCGGGCAACAACGACGCCAATGCCTCCACAGCCAGGACGCCGAATGGAATGGCAACCATGACTGCCGCCGACAGCAGGACCCAATCGGCGCTTCGCATGGGCCCTCCTTTGCCGGTTGGCGAATTGAACAACTATAGGAAATGTTGGCCCCGCGTGACGGCCCGGCGAGTGGAATTTTCAGACCCACCGAAACAATTGGACCTCCGGGCAAATATTGCCCAGGAACTGATTCGTCCGAATTCAGACGACTTGTGCGGGCAAGAACTGAATTCTCACAAATCCAGCTACAGAAGATCAGGCACGTTTGATGAGGACTGGCGCATGCAATGAAATGCAATCGTCCGGGGAGGGTGTGGCAAAACCGTGGCGATCTTGGCGACCTTACCCAAAAACCCGCGGAAAACGCACTTTTTCAAAAAGGAAGATCGCCAACTGCCGGGGGTCAAGACCCTCGTCAAACTTCGCCATTGTCGCTGATCTGCACAATGCGACAGAATCGTTCAATGCGCTTGATGAATCCGTACAACGAAGCGGAATGCCCGTGGCGAGGAACGCGACATGCCGTCGTCGGCGGACGACATCGTCTGGGTCTGGGGCCTGCCGCTCGTTCCGGATTCCTTTGAGCGGGCGCTCGATCGCATCGACCGGTTGATCGTGCAACGCACGCCGTCGTTCTTCATCACGGCAAACCTGAACTACGCGATGCTGACGGATGCCGATCCACGAATTCGCACGCTCAACCAACAGGCAGCGTTCATCTTGGCCGACGGCATGCCGCTCGTTTGGTGGTCGCGCCTGGGCGGGCGGCCGCTCCCCGAACGCGTCGCGGGCTCGGACCTGATCTACGGCATGTGCGATCGGGCCATGCGTCGCGGCCATCGGATTTACTTGCTCGGCGCCGCGCCCGGAGTCGCCGATGAGGCAGCAGCAAAACTGCGATCGAAATATCCCGGCATCAACATCGTCGGCGTCGAGTGTCCGCCCTTTCGCAAGCTGAGCGTCGACGAAGAGCGGCAACAGATCGCCCGCATTCGCACGGCCCAGCCGGACATCCTGTTCGTCGCGTTCGGCCAGCCAAAAGGCGAATTCTGGATTGCCGAGCATCTCGACCAGCTCGCCGTGCCCGTGTGCGTACAGGTCGGCGCCACGCTCGACTTCGTTGCCGGCCGGGTTCGCCGATCGCCACGCTGGATGCAGAAGACCGGCCTCGAATGGGTCTATCGCCTGCTTCAGGAGCCCCGACGGTTGACGAAACGCTATCTCGACAACATCGCGTTCCTCATTCGCACGGTATTCGCGCCGCGGTTTCGCAAAGAGCGATTGCGCGCCTGTTAATTGAGTCCCCATCGTTCGGAGTTCGCTCGTGCCGCCTCTCCCTCCTCTCCCCTGGACCGCGATCGGCGTCGCCGCCGCCGTGTATTTTGTGCTCGGCGGAATCTGGTACGGCGTGTTCGGCAAAGCGTGGCTGGCCGCGCTCGGCAAGACGAAGGCGGACATGAATGCTCGGGACCCGAAGCCATTCTTCATGGCCGCGGTCGGCGCGTTCGTCAACGCGGCCGCGCTCGGCTGGCTCACGCAAGCAACGATGTGCGAAACGACTGCGCACGCCATGGCCCTCGGCGCACTGCTCGGCGTCGGCATCATTCTCGCGGCGTCGGCGAAGCATTATGCATTCTCCGGGTGGTCGGCACGTTTGCTTGCCATCGACGTCGGGCTCGACGTTGTCGGCTTCATCGCGATGGGCCTCGTGTTTGGATTGATGAAGTAGCAGCAATCACGGCGATTCCCTATCATTTCCAATTACTGCTCGTGCGACTCGCAATTTGACTTTGTCCTCCGCACGGAGGACACTCGCATGACCCTTCGCCGAACCGGAGCTTGCTGCCGATGTCTCGATCCATGCGCCGTCGCTTCCGTCTCCGGCTGGAAGAACTGAACCCTCGAATCAACCCAGTCGTCACGTCCGCTGTATTCAGCAGCGGCCAGCTAACCGTCACGGATGACGGCTCGAACGACCAACTCTTCCTCGTCGCACTGCCAAGCGGCGACATTCAGCTTCAAGATCAGACAGCCACGCCGATCGCCATTACGGGCAGCCCAACGCTCGGCAACACAACAGCCATCGTGATGCAGGGAGCCGGCGGCAACGACCGGCTCGACGTTTCGCAACTGGTGGGTGGCAGCTTCACGATCCTGCTCGACGGCGGCGCCGGCGATGACACGCTCGTGGGCGGCCTGGGCGTTAACAGCCTGGTCGGCGGCATCGGCAATGACAGCATTCAAGGCGGCCAGGGCGACGACATCCTCGATGGCGGGGCCGGCAACGACAGCCTTCAAGGCGGCCAGGGCGACGACAAGCTCATCGGCGGTACCGGCGACGACCACCTCGACGGCGGGGCGGGCGACGACATCCTCGAAGGCGACGCGGGCGCTGACTCCATGACCGGTGGAACCGGCGACGATCAATTCGACGGCACGACTAACGCCGACGCTTCGCCGGACACGTTAATCGAAACGATTCCGGGCGACGCACAGATTACCGACGTCGCGCTCGTCGGTATCGGCACCGATTCACTCCTAGGCATTGAGCAAGTCGTCATCACGACCGGGGCCGGCAACCACAAGCTCGATGCCGGTTCGCGCTCGACGGGCGTCTCGTTGATCGGCGGTTCCGGGAACGACACGCTCATCGGCACCCCCGGCGCGGATAGTCTCGATGGCCAGGACGGCAACGACAGTCTCGTCGGCAACGGCGGCGACGACAGCCTGACCGGCGGCTTGGGCAACGACACCATGCGCGGCGGGGCCGGCAACGATTCGTTGACGGGAGGTCTGGGCAACGATCGCATATACGGAGACACCGGGACCGATCGTCTCATCGAAGACCCGAGCACCGCCGGGGCCGTTGGAACCAATCTGACGCTCACGAACACATCGCTGGGCGGAGCGCTGGGCCTCGACCTGATCTTCGCCATCGAGCAAGCGTCTCTTTCCGCCGTGCAGGGCAACGGCGCCAACTTATTCAACGCGTATGCCTTCTCCGGTCCGGTGACGCTCAACGGCGCCGGCGGTAACGATTCGTTGATCGGCGGCGCGGCGAGCGACGTGCTCACCGGCGGGGCCGGCGTCAACAAGCTGAACGGCGGCGCGACCGGTTCGGACACGGTCGTCGAGTCCGCAAATTTGAGTTATGTGTTGGCCAACACGCAACTGCTCGGCAACGGACCGAATGGCATCACTGACAATCTAATCGGCGTCGAACACGCGAATCTGACGGGCGGCCAGGGCGCTAACACCCTGGACGCCTCGGCCTTCACGCTGGGCCGCGTCACGCTCAATGGCGGCGGCGGCAACGACGAGCTTTTTGGGACCCCCTACGGCGATTTCCTCACGGGTGCCGCCGGCAACGATTCGATCGACGGCGGCAACGGTCTCGACACGTTGATCGACAGCATCGACGCGACCAGCCTCGTGTTGACGAACACGGCCCTCACCGCCTCACAAAGTCTCGGAACCGATTTGCTGGTTAATATCGAAAAGGTCGAGCTCGACGGCGGCACGTCGGCGAACACCATCGACGCGAGCGCATTCACCGCGGGGGTCGTGACACTTAACGGCGGGGCGGGCGACGACTCGCTGATCGGCGGCGCGCTGAACGACGTACTCATCGGCGGAGCCGGCAACGACACGTTCGCCGGCGGCGGCGGTATCGACCTGTTGACCGAAACGGCGGACACGAACTTCACGCTCACCAACACGACGCTCGACGGCGGCGCCGCCACCGGCACCGACACGATCGGCGCCAACATCGAACGCATTCAACTCACGGGCGGAGCCGGCAACAACGTCTTTACGGTCTCCGGCTCGAACGCCTTCGCCGTCACGCTGACGGGCGGCACAGGCACCGACACGGTCGCGAGCACGGACGATACCGACTTCACGCTGACCAATACGAAGCTAACGCGGACAACCGGCGGCACCTTCACGTTGAGCAGCATCGAAACCGCGGCGCTGACCGGCGGAGCGAACGCGAACAACTTTGATGTCGGCCAATGGACCGGCTCGGCCACCCTGACCGGCGGCGGCGGATCGGACAAGGTGCTCGCCACCGGCAACGGAAACTTCCGACTCACCGACACGCTGCTGACGCATTCGACGGGCGGCTCGTTCAGCTTGAGCGGCATCACGCTTGCCAGGCTGTCCGGCGGCATCGGCAACAACCGCATCGACGCCACAGGTTTCAATGGCCAGGTGACTCTGCTCGGCGGCGACGGCAACGACACGTTGATCGGCGGCAACGGCAGCGACTCACTCTTCGGCGGCAACGGCAACGACTTCCTCGACGGCAGCAACGGCACCGACACCCTCAACGGCGGCAACGGCTTCGACACCGGAGCGAACGGAGAAGTGTTGATCAGTATGAATTGAGATTGTCGAGAATCCTCTCGACAAATCGGCCCTCCGTGTCAACCATGACTTTGTCACACAACCGGAGAGACAACGATGCCGAAGCTGACCGTGGACGGAGTCGGAACCTTTGATGTGCCCGAAGGCAAGCGGATGGTGCTTGCGCTCGAAGATGAGGTCAAGATCGATCAATTGCACTCATGCGGCGGCAACGCGAAATGCACGACCTGCCGCGTTGAGTTCATCGCGGGCGAGCCAGCGACGATGACCAACGGCGAGAGGGCGGTGCTGGCGTTCAAGGGATTGACCGGCGTTCGATTAAGCTGTCAGATCTTGTGCGATCACGACATGGCCGTTAAGGCGATCAGCCGGTTGGCGGGCAGCGGCAAGAAGGACGTGGGCTCCCGACCAACGGATGCGATTCCACCGTCGTGACAACGATCTTCTGTAATCCTGAGGCTCAAAATCGGCCGGAGCCCGAAGCGGGAGCGAGGGCGACGGCCGATCTACACAATAGCCGTCGCCCTCGCTCCCGTTTTCAATTTGAAGAGCGCCAATCAAAGAGCGCCACGAAGAGCGCCAGTGGTGCATGGGGTTGGCGCTCTTTGAATTTGCGATTGCCGAAACATCCAGCGCGGCCGATGGTTATGGCGAAAGTGGCCGAGAAAAAAGTGGCGCCAGGAACCCCGCCAAAAGTGGTTGAACATCAATCGACATACATGAACTCATTGCTCGCCAAGAGCGCCTGGCAATAGCGTTCGCGCCGCGTCAGGCTGTTCTTGTTCCCGGCCGTGTCTTGCGTTTGCAGATAACGAACGCCGAGCGAAATCTCGTCGTCCGTCGCCGGCCGCGCAAAGGCCAACTCGTACGCCCGTCGCACGCGACTCGTATCGTCAGTCGCTTCCTTTTCCAAACGCGCCGACAGCGCTTTCGCCTGCGCCACCATGAAGGGGCTATTCAGCACGAAGAGTTGCTGCTGCGGCACCGTGGTCTCCACACGCTTCTCGCTGGTAATGTTCGCGTCCGGGAAGTCGAAGAGCCGCAGCAGGCCGCTCAACTCGTGGCGGCTGATCTTCGCGTACACCGTTCGCCGTGAGTTGTCCGCGGAGTCCAGGTTCGTGGTTGGGCCGCCAAGGGCCGGGTCGAGTCGGCCACTCACGGCCAGCAGGGAATCACGCCAGGCCTCGACGGTCATCCGTCGGCGATTGCCACGCCATAGATATTTATTGTCGCCGTCGATCGTCTCGTCCTTGGTATCGGCAACGGATGCACGGCGATACGTCTCGGACGTCACGATCTGCCGATGCAAGGCCTTCACGCTGCCGCCCGATTCGAGGAACGTCGCGGCCAAATAGTCGAGCAGTTCCGGGTGCGTCGGCCGTTCACCCAGGCTGCCAAAATTGCTCGGCGTGCCGACGATCCCGCGGCCGAAGTGTTGCTGCCAGATGCGATTCACGAACACACGGGCCGTCAACGGGTTCTTCGGGTCGGCGATGGCGTCCGCCAGTTCCTTGCGGCCGCTGCCCTCCGTGAACTTCTTCGGATCGTTGCCCGCGATGATGTGCAGGAAGCGCCGCGGCGCGAGGTCGCCCTGTTTCGCCGGGTTGCCGCGCAGGTAGACCTTCAGGTCAGTCGGCGTGGACTCGCTGAGCCCATGCGTCACCTTGACCGGCGCCGGGGCCTTCTTCGCCAGCTCGGCCTGCTCGGTCTTCATTTTCTCGTAGCTCGCCTTACGTTCCGGGCTCATGCCCGCGGCCACGTCGGCATCCTTCATCGGGAACACGCCGTTGTCGCCGAAGAGCGCGGTGACCATGTCGCCGGTCTTGCCTTGCTGCGGCTTGGCGACCGCGGCCTTGACCTCGGTCCGGAAGGCCTCCGCCATCTTCGCAATCTCCGCCGGCGGCTCGGCGACACCGGACTTCTTCGGCAGATGCTTGCCCCAATCGGTCATCGCGGCCGCGATGTTCTTCTTGTTCAGATAGCGCGTCAGCCGATCGAGCGTCGGGCCATCGAGCTTGTCTTCCTTCGCGATCTCGTTCGCGGAGGCATCCGGCTTGTCGAGGCGCTTGGCTTCGAGCTTCCACGCGGCGAGCACGTATGTCGGCAATGCGTCGGCCTTTTCGGTTTCGAGCTTCATCTTCTCGGCTTGCAGGAAGTCCTTCACCGCCTTGGCGGCGTCGGCGACCTTCTTGAGGGCCGCGTTGACGCGCTCGACCTCGGCCTTGGGCGCCAGCGGCACATCGGCGAGCTTCGTGCTCCAGAAGACGCCGGCCAGCGAGTAATAATCCTGTGTCGGGATCGGGTCGAACTTATGATCGTGGCACCGGGCACAACTGACCGTCAGACCCAGGAACCCGCGCGTCAACGTGTCGACGCGATCATCCAGCTCGTCGGCCGCGGCCTTGGCGGCATCCGAGTTCTTGTAGTACTGGGCGCCGAGTCCGAAGAAGCCAAGCGCGGCCCGATGCCGCAACTCGTCAGGCGAATCGCCCACAATCATGTCGGCCGCAATCTGGTATTTGACGAACTTGTCGAACGGCAGGTCCTCGTTGAACGCCTGGATCACCCAATCGCGGTAGCGCCACGCCTCTGAATAGGGCTTCACCGCGAACGTGTGCGCCTGATCCTCCGCATAACGAGCCACGTCGAGCCAGAATCTCGCTTGCGTTTCGCCATACGCGGGCGCATCGAGCAGCCGATCGACGAACTTCGCATACGCTTCGGGCGACTCGTCCTTCAAGAACGCTTCGACATTCTCCGGCTTCGGCGGCAGGCCGGTCAGGTCGATCGTCACGCGTCGGGCGAGCGTCCGCTTGTCCGCGAGGCCGACGGCCGCCAGGCCCTTCTCGGCGAGTTTGTTGCGAATGAAGCGATCGATCGGGTTCGTCTCCGGCCCCACGGGGATCGCGGGCTTCACGATCGGCTTGAACGACCAGAATTCACGAGCCTTTGCCCAGTCGACGGCCGCCGTCGCCGAACCGTCGCGCGGGTCAATTGCACCGGAGTCAATCCACCTAGCAAAGTCCGCAATGACGGCCGGCGACAGCCTGCCACCCTTGGGCGGCATCTTCAACTCGCCCTCGTGCCGGATCGCCTTGATCATCAGACTGTCGCTGGCCTTGCCCCCGATCAACGCCGGCCCATTATCGCCGCCCTTCAAGATGGCGGCCTTGCTATCGAGCCGCAAACCGCCCGACTGCTTCTTTTCGCCGTGGCACGACAGGCATTGCTCGCTTAGCACGGGACGGATCTTCGTCTCAAAAAACTCGCTGGCCTCCGCACTCGGCTTCGGATCGCCCGCGAAAACAGGCGCCGCAATCAACGCGGCAGCAACAGACCAGAGACGCATGAGGCCTCCCCGAGGCGGGACATCAAGACATGGGCGGCTGGCGGATAGGGATATGGTAACCGATGGCGGGGACGCTGGAAAGACAGTTCATCACGGATCACACTAAAGACACGGATAAGACATCAATTCAATTCTCATCCATGTCTTCAGTGTGATCCGTGGTTCCTTCTTCTTTAGGCATGAAGCGCCGAGCCGGTCCAGGCTGCTCGCGCCGCTTCGCCAAGCGATTCGGACAGCGACGGATGTGAGTGCGTCAGGCGGGCGAGGTCTTCGGCGCTGCCCTGGAACTCCATCACCGCTACTGCCTCCGCAATCATGTCCGACGCACGGGGGCCGAAGATGTGGACGGCCAGGAGCCGATCGGTCTGGGCGTCCGCGATCACCTTGACGACGCCCTCGGTCTCATCCATCGCCTTGGCCCTCCCACTGGCGAGGAATGGGAACTTTCCCACACGGTACGGCCGGCCCGACTCCTTGATCTGCTCCTCCGTCGGGCCGACGCTCGCGACCTCCGGCCAGATGTAGATGACGCTCGGAATCGTGTCATAACTCACGTGCGACGGCTTGCCGGCCAGGTACTCCGCGACCGCGACGCCTTCCTCGGATGCCTTGTGTGCGAGCATCGGCCCCGCGATGAGGTCGCCGACGGCATAGACGCCGGGCACATTTGTCTGGAAGTGCTTGTCGACTTCGACACGGCCCGACTTCTCATCTTGCTTGACGCCCAACTCGGCTAGACCCAAGCCTTCCGTGAATGGCCGACGACCGACGGCGACGAGCACCTTGTCGCCCGTGAACGCGAGTTCCTTTCCGGTGACGCCAACGGAGGTCACCGTCACCGAACTCTTCGAGACCCGCGCTCCCGTGACCTTTGTCTCCAGGTGGAACTCGAGCCCCTGGCGATCGAGCGACTTGCGGACGAGCGTGGCAATCTCGCCATCGGTATTTGGCAACAGTCGTGGGAGGAATTCGAGGACCGTCACCTTGGCCCCGAGACGTTTCCAAATGGAGCCCAACTCGAGCCCGATGTATCCGCCGCCGACGATGATCAGGTGCTTCGGCACCTCCGTAAACGCGAGCGCATCGGTGGAGTCGACGATGAACTGATGATCGAATTTGAGCGATGGCAACTCGGCCACCTCGCTGCCGGTCGCGAGCAAAATGTTCTTGCCCTCGATGGTCTCTTTCGTCATCTCAACGCGATCGATCTCGACCTTGCCGCCGCCGAGCAATTTGGCCGTGCCGGTAATCGCTGTAACTTTGTTCTTCTTGAGCAGGAAGCCGACGCCGTCGGTCAGCGATTTCACCACCTGGCTCTTGCGCTTCATCATGACGACGAGATCGACCGTAACACGGCCGACGCCGATGCCGTGATTGGCGAGCTTGTGCTGGGCGATGTGCAGCCACTCGCTGGAATCGAGGAGGGCCTTGCTCGGAATGCAACCGACGTTGAGGCAGGTCCCGCCAAATGCGGGCCGCTTGTCGACGCAGGCGACCTTGAGCCCAAGCTGCGCCGCCCTGAGCGCCGCGACATACCCACCCGGCCCGCCGCCGATCACGATAAGGTCAAACATCTACATAGGTCCTATGGGACCCATAAGTCCGATGGGACCTATGAGCGCCTAGATTTCCAAGAGTAGTCTTTCAGGAGCTTCGACGCACTCCTTGACCCGCACCAAGAACTGAACCGCTTCGCGGCCGTCGATCAGCCGGTGGTCGTAGCTCAGTGCCAAGTACATCATCGGCCGGATCACCACCTGATCGCCCACCGCGATCGGCCGCTTCTGAATCGAGTGCATGCCTAGAATCGCCGCCTGCGGCGGGTTCAGGATCGGCGTCGAGAGTAGCGAACCGAAGACGCCGCCATTCGTGATCGTGAACGTCCCGCCTTGCAAATCGGTGACGGTGATCTTGCCATCGCGTGCCTTGACGGCCAGCTCGCCAATCTTCTTCTCAATATCCGCGAACGACATGCGATCCGCATCGCGCACGATCGGGACCATGAGCCCGCGTTCGGTGCTCACGGCAACGCCGACGTCGTAGAAGTGTTGCTGAACGATATCGGCCCCGTCGATGCGCGCATTGGCCGTCGGAAACGCCTTCAGCGCCTCGACCGCCGCCTTGACGAAGAACGACATGAAGCCGAGCCCGACGCCGTGCTTCTCCTTGAACTTGTCCTTGAACTTCTCGCGCAGTGCCATGATCGCCGACATGTCGCATTCATTGAACGTGGTCAACGTCGCGGTCGTCTGCTGCGATTGCACGAGCCGCTCGGCGATGCGCTGGCGGATGCCGGACATGCGAACACGGGTCTCGCGTGAGCCGGCCGGCCTTTCGTAGGACAGGTTTCCAACCTGTCCCGCTGGCTTCGTCGGAGGCAAAGGCGACGGTGCTGACTTTGGGTCGGGGGACGCCACTGGCGGGGCGTCTTTCTTGGACAGGCTGGAAACCTGTCCTACGGCAGCTTGCACATCCTCTTTCAAAATGCGTCCGCCTTTGCCGGTGCCGGTCAACGTCGCCGGGTCAATGCCCTCCTCCTCGCTCGCCCTCCGGGCCGCGGGCATAAGGACAGGCACCTTCTTTTCCGGGATCGTCGGCGGCCGGTCAGCCTGCCGACTCGTTGGCCCATTCGCCGCGGGTGCTCGCGCCGCCGTCGCACCGGCCGGATCGACGGAACCAATTACCGCCCCAATCGCAACCGTATCCCCTTCCTTCGCTCCGTGCCGCAACACGCCGGTCGCGGGGGCCGGGACGTCGGCGGTCGCCTTGTCGGTTTCGAGTTCGCAGACGGTTTCGTCGCGCTGAACGGTCGCCCCGTCGGGCTTTAGCCAGCGAGATATGCGGCCCTCGGTGACCGATTCACCGACGGACGGAACCTTGATTTCGATCGGCATAGTTATTTCCCGCCGCTTGCCAAGCCGCTTGCGGCGTAGCGCGCTGGCGTCCCTGCGACCCCATTCCGACTCGACCCCACAATATGCGGCACCGGTCCGCCATTGAGCGCCGCCTCCACGAGCTCGGCCTGCTCACGCTGATGAATCTTCAGCGACCCGACGGCCGGCGACGCGCTCGCATCGCGACCAATGTAGGATACGGTGCAACCCATCGCGCGGAGGCGCGGCTCCATAAATGACCAGCCGCCCATGTTCTGCGACTCTTCCTGAACCCAGACGACCTCGGCCTTGCGATAGCGATTCAGCACCAGACGCAACTGCGGCTCCGGGAACGGATAGAACTGTTCCACGCGCACCAGGGCAACGTCGTCGCCCGGCCGTTTTTCCAGCAAATCGAAGTAGACCTTGCCGCTGCACAACACAACGCGGCGAGCGCGCTCCGGCCGCGGGCCAACGTCGTCGATCACCTCGCGGAAAGTGACCGCACTGAATTCGTCGGCCGACGACACGCAGTCCTTGTGACGCAACAAACTCTTCGGCGTCATGATCACAAGCGGCTTGCGGAAATCGCGCTTCATCTGCCGGCGCAGCACGTGGAAATACTGGGCCGGCGTCGTCAGATTGCAAACCTGGATGTTGTCCTCGGCACACATTTGCAGAAAGCGTTCGAGGCGTGCCGACGAATGTTCCGGCCCCTGCCCCTCGTAGCCGTGCGGCAACAGCATCACCAATCCGCTCGATCGTTGCCACTTCGATTCCGAGCAGACAATGAACTGATCAATGATGTTCTGCGCCCCGTTCGCGAAGTCGCCGAACTGTGCTTCCCACAGCACGAGCACGTTCGGCGCGTCGAGCGAGAAGCCGAACTCGAAGCCGAGCACCGCTTCCTCGCTGAGCAAACTGTCGTAAATCGCGAAGAAGCCGGGCGGCTTGGCCAACTCGCGAAGCGGCACATGGCGTTCGCCGGTGTTCATGTCCTGCAAAGCCGCGTGGCGTTGGCTAAAGGTGCCGCGCCGCGTGTCCTGCCCGGTGAAGCGAATGCTCGTCCCCTCGGCGAGCAGCGTGCCGAACGCCAGCGACTCGGCCGTCGCCCAGTCGATCCCCTTGCCGGCTTGGACCACATCGCGGCGACGTTTCAACAACTCCGCGGCCTTCGGGTTGATCGTCACGCCCGCGGGCACAGTCGTCAGGTGGTCGATTACGCGCCTGAGGGCCTCATGGGGCACGGTCGTCGGCGCCGGTTCGGGGCGGTACTTCGGTTGCAGACGTTGCCAATACCCGCTGAATGCCTTCATGCCGCGTCGACCAGGGGGCCCTTCGCGCATCTCCTTTTGCGCCAGATCAAGTTGATCCTGGAACTGCCGGCGAAGCTCCTCGCCCTCCTCCGGCTTCAACACGCCGTCGGCGATGAGCTGTTTCGTATAGACGGCCGACACGCTCGGCCGGTCCTTGATCTTGCGATACAGGAGCGGCTGCGTGAACGCCGGCTCGTCGCCCTCGTTGTGCCCGTGGCGACGATAACAATACATGTCGATGACGAAGTCGCGCTGGAACGTCTGCCGGAACTCGGCAGCCAGTTCGGCGACGAAAACGCACGCCTCCGGGTCCTCGCCGTTGACGTGAAAGATCGGGGCCTGGATCATCTTCGCGACGTCAGTGCAATACGTCGTCGAGCGCGCATCGGTCGGCGACGTCGTGAAGCCGATCTGATTGTTCACGATGACGTGAATCGTCCCGCCGGTCGTGTAGCCTTCGAGGTTCGCGAGGTTCAGCGTCTCCGCGACGATCCCCTGGCCCGCGAACGCGGCATCGCCGTGAATCAGCAACGGCACGCCCATCGCGCGCTTGGTGTCGCCGTGCAGCCGCTGCTTGGCACGCGTCCGGCCCTCGACCACCGGGTCGACCGCTTCGAGATGGCTCGGGTTCGGCGTCAACGACAGATGAATCGACTGGCCGGTCGTCGTCGTCACATCGCCAGAGAAGCCTAGGTGATACTTGACGTCGCCGTCGCCATCCATCGAGTTCGGCAAGAAATTGTCTTCGAACTCGGCGAAGATCTGCTGATACGGCTTGCGCAACACGTTCGCCAGCACATTGAGCCGGCCGCGATGCGACATGCCGAGGATGTACTCCTGGATGCCGAGGCCGGGGCCCTTCTCGACCATCGCGTCGAGGATCGGGATCAGCGTCTCCGATCCTTCGAGGCTAAAGCGCTTCTGGCCCTGGTAGCGTGTGTGCAGGAAGCGCTCGAACAGCTCGGCATAGTGCAGCGTCATCAGCACGCGCAACTTTTGCCGCGTCGGCAAACCCGGCCGCATGCGCCGCGGTTCGATGCGTTCCTCGATCCAACGGCGAATGGCCGAATCCTGAATGTGCAGAAACTCGACGCCGACCGTCCGGCAATACGTCGCCTCCAGGGCCGACCGCAACTCGCGCAGCGTGGCCTGGCCGAGCCCGAGAAATGCGGAGCAATCGAACGTGCGATCGAGGTCGGCATCGCGGAGCCCGAATTGTGCGAGTTCGAGCATCGGATGCGGGCCGGGCGCATCGGATAGTGGATCGAGATGCGCCCGCAAGTGCCCGGCATTGCGGTAAACGTACACCATCCGCACGACGCCAGTTTGACACGTATCGCTCGGCCCGGCCGACGTTCCCCCGAGTTCGAACCCTTCAAAAAACGCCTGCCAGCGCTCATCGACGCTGGCCCGGTTTTCGCGCCAGCGCCGATAGAAGTCCTCGAGCAAGTCGAGATTGGCAGCGGTAGCAAACGACGGTTGCATGAGCGATCCCGAACACGGAAGGGCCACAAGGGAATGATAGGCCAAAGATGTGGGAAAGAAGTGACGATCGCCGACGGACTTCAGCCCCTTTCAGGGGCTTCGGTCGTCCCGCTGGGACGACCGCTAAACGAGTTGAGTTACACCAATCCCGCGCCGACGAGGATCTCCTTCAACTTTGCCCGCTTCTCGGCGCTCAACGGCGCGATGGGTGAGCGACTGGGACCGACGTCCCAGCCGGTTAATGCCATCGCTTGCTTCACGACGCCGGGTGCGGTGCCGATCGTCAGGGCGATGCGGACGGGGCTCAGGCGCTTTTGCGCGGCTTTACAGCGGTCGAGGTCGCCGGCACGGAAGGCTTCAAAGATTTCGACGACGAGCTTGGGTGCAATGTTGCCGGACGCGGGGACGGCTCCCTTGGCGCCGAACAACAGGCCCGGCGCGATCAGGGTGTCGCGGCCGAGGAGCACGGCGAAGTCGTCCGGCACGAGCCGCACGGTCTCGATCATGTTCTGTAAGTCGCCGGACGAATCCTTGATGGCGACGATGTTCTTCACCTCGGCGAGCCGGGCGACGGTCTCCGGCTCGATCTTCAAGCCGCCGCACGTTGCTGGGTTGCTGTAAAGGATCACGGGCAACGTCGTGCGCTCGGCGAGACGCCGATAGTGGTCGGTCAGCTCGGACTGGTTCGGCATGATGAAGTACGGCGTGATGACCGAGACGCCGTCGGCCCCTTCGCGCTCGGCCATCTTCGTGTGCAGGATCGCTTCACGTGTCGTCTCCGCGCCGGTGCCGGCGAAGACGGGCAGGCGTTTGTTGACGTGCTCGACCGTCGTCGCGACGATTTTTTGCTTTTCGTCAGCATCGAGCGCGTAGCATTCGCCCGTTGTGCCCAAGACGAAGATGCCGTGGACGCCGCAGGCGATCTGGTGGTCGATGAGCTGGCGAAGGCGGGGATAGTCGACTTCCTCGTCGGCCCGCATGGGCGTGACGAGAGGCGGGATGATGCCGCGAACCTGCATGGCTGAATTCCGTAGGACGGGTTTTCAAGCCTGTCCTACGGAGGCGACGGCGATGCTGGTAGGTCGGATTCGAAACCTGACCTAAGCGACGAGGACGTATTCCTCTTTCGGCGAGAGTCCAAGAATCGACAGAAGCGGGCTCGTCGGATCGTCAACGTGCGACACCACGATGGAGTGCGGCATCGCGGTTCCTGCTCCGCGTATGGCGACGTGCCCATCCGCATCGCGAACAAGGACGGCCCGGATCGGTTCGCCACGTGCGTAATGGCCTTCCAACTGCGCCGGCTCGGCAATGTCGAGCGGGCCGTTGCGCTGATAGCGCCAGTCGCGGCCGGACTGGTCCTCGATGACAAGCCATTCCATATTGGGTCCGATGGCTTTCACATGTTTGGCGGCGCTCATGGGGTAGCTCCTCACTTTCATCGAAATATCCGCGCGAGCGCAAATATCGCGGTTTTGGAAAGCGGCGCGGATGTCGTAACAGACTGCATTTCTCGTGCCCAATTGCATGCCTGTTCGATTGAGGGTCCGGCTCCGATGATGACAAGGTCTCCTGGAGTCAATCATGTTTCGTGCCGCGTTCGTGAGCCTCGCCTTTTGCCTGCCGATCCTGGCCGCCGACCCGCCGAAGAAAGTCGCCGCGGTCGTCGAGTCGTCGCTCAAGACGGCCGGCGGCAACATCCGCCAGTTCGCGTTTGACGGCGACGCGGATACGTACTTCGCGTCCGATGGCAATCCCGGAAAGGACGATCACTTCACGCTGCGCTTCGACGAGCCGATCGCGGTGAAGTCGATTGCCGTCACGACCGGCCGGCCGAAAGGTGGCGACTCGCTCGACAACGGCACGCTCGCGGTGAGCAGTGACGGCAAGGCATTTGTCGAGTTGGCCACGTTCAAGGATGGCAAGGCAACGGGCACGCCGACGGGCAAGGTCCAGACGATTCGCGTGTCACCGGGGGAATCGACCCATCCGCTCGTCATTCGAGAGTTCAAGATCGAGTCCGACGTACCCATCGCCACGTTCCGCTATCCGGTCGAGTTCACCATCGACGTGTCCGAGGCGCCCGAGATGAAGGAGTGGGCCGAGAAGGCCGTGCGCATTTGCGAACGGCAGTATCCGATGATCAACGACGAACTGAAGAGCGACGGCTACAAGCCAGCGACGCAAGTGGCGATGACGTTGAAGAAGGATTACAAGGGCGTGGCCGCCACAGGCGGTACTCAGATCGTCGGCTCAGTGAAGTATTTTCAGGGCCACCCCGACGACTTCGGGGCGATGGTCCACGAGACCGTCCACGTCGTGCAGCGCTATCGCACGCGCAACAACCCCGGCTGGCTGGTCGAGGGCGTCGCTGACTACGTCCGCTTCTTCAAGTATGAGCCGGGCAAGATCGGGCCGATCAATCCCGACAAAGTGAAATACGACGGTGCTTATCGCCAAACTGCCGCGTTCCTGAACTACGTGAGTACGAAATACGACAAGGATTTGGTGCAGAAGCTGAACAAGGCCATGCGTGAGGGCGAATACAAGAACGACTTGTGGAAGGAGTTGACCAAGAAGACGGCGAAAGAACTGGACGAGGAGTGGCGGGCATCGATGAAGAAATGAAGGCTGCTATCGAGCCCACAGCCGTCGATCCAGGCTCCGATACTGAATCGCCTCGCTCAAATGGCTGGCGAGGATATTGGCGTTGCCGTCCAGGTCGGCGATCGTGCGCGACATGCGCAGGATGCGGTCGTGAGCGCGGGCCGAAAGGCCGAGTTCTTCCATGGCGCTTTGCAATAGCCCCTGGCAATCCGCATCGAGATGACAGAACTTCCGCAACTGGCGCGGGCTCATGCGGCTGTTCATCGCGCCGGCACCCGCGCCAAAGCGTTCGGCCTGCACGGCACGGGCCTTGAAGACCGATTCACGCATACTTGCGGTGTTTGTTCCATCCGCCGTCGCCGACAATTCCGCGAACGGGACGGCCGGCACTTCAATGTGCAAGTCGATGCGATCTAAGAGGGGGCCGCTGATTCGGCCCATGTACTTTTCGATCTGCATCGGCGTGCAGCCGCAGACGTGCTTCGGATCGCCCATGTAGCCGCACGGACATGGATTCATCGACGCAACAAGGATGAAGCTAGCCGGAAACTTCGTCGAGTTCATCGCGCGCGAGATGGTGACGTGGCCTTCTTCGAGCGGCTGGCGCAGCACCTCCAGACTGCGGCGATTGAATTCGGGCAGTTCGTCAAGGAAGAGCACGCCGTGATGGGCGAGTGATATTTCGCCCGGCGCCGGTACGCTGCCGCCGCCGACCATGCCTGCGTCGGAGACCGTGTGGTGCGGCGAACGAAAGGGCCGCGTGGTCATCAGTGGCTCGCCGCTCGGCAGTCGGCCGACAGCCGAATAGATGCGTGTCGTTTCCAAACTTTCGTGCGGTGTGAGCGGCGGCAAGATCGTCGCGAGCCGTTTTGCCAACATCGTCTTGCCCGTGCCAGGGCTGCCGATCATCAGCACGTTATGGCCACCCGCGGCAGCGACCGTGAGCGCGCGCTTGGCCGACTCCTGGCCGCGGACGTCCGAGAAATCAACATCGTAACGGTTAAGTCGCGGCTGCAAGTCGGCCATGCCGCTGGCTGCCGGTTCGAGTTCGAGGTGGCCGGACACGAGGCCGACGGCATCGTTCAACGAACCGACACCGAAAACTTGCAACTCTTCAACGACGGCGGCCTCACGTGCGTTTTCAACGGGCACGATCAGTCGGCGGATGCCGCGATCGCGTGCTGCCATCGCCATCGACAGGGCGCCCTTGACCGGCCGCACGTTACCGTCCAGCGCCAACTCGCCGATCGTCGCCATGTCGTCCAGCTGATCAGGACGAAGTTGACGGGTCGCAACGAGCAGACCGAGCGCGATCGGCAAGTCAAATGCGCCCGCGTCCTTGCGTAAGTCGGCCGGGGCCAGTTGGACACATTGAACAGTTGCTTGCGGCCGTTCTTGCTCGCAAGTACATCGTTCCGCAAACGGGTAACGCCAAGGCGGGCGAAAGTGAATCGCTGACCCCGAGAATACTCGCCTTGCACAAGGAGGGAAAGGGGCCGTCCGAGATCGGCAGGTTGCTTGGCATTGACCGGAAACGGGTGGCAAGAGTTCTGGCCGATGCCAAGTAAAAATCCCGACGCCCTGCGATTTTGAGGAATGCAAGGCCGGTCCGAGAGGGCCGGCTTTTTCGTTTTCATGTCCGGCCAAAATTGCGCCGCTCCGCCGCCTGGCATTTTCGTGGCATGACCCGACCACATTTGCCCGTTCCTGGCGTTTCCTCCACTGTGACAACGCTGCGGGCAAGCTCGTCCGCAAGGATTGGTCGTGTCCCAACCCAGGAGAAGGCCATGAGCCGGCGCAACCCGACGACGTTGTGGTCCAATGGCGGTCATCTAAATCAGGAGGCCGCCATGTCCCCCGAATCCATCCGTTCGTTCCCGCACGACGACTACCACCCGCACTACCCCACTGCCGGGAGCGTTTCCAGTGGGGCGGACAATCGGCCGATGCAATCGTCACCAACGAAGGACTCTACCATGACTCCGGCACAACCCACCCCGCCTCGCAAAACTGACTGGCTTACACGGGGATCGCAAGTAGCCAACATCATCAACGCCTTGTTTAAGCTCGTGGGCATGTTCTTCCCGTGATGGCACCGAGGCACCTCCATGTTCGGGCATGGAGCGGGGCGACATTCTTGCCTTACTGACGTTGCGCCGGAGCGATTGCCGGGTAAGATATTGCAGTGGTCCTGTTCTCGGGACCACCCATAGTTCCACACCGGGAGGATTCCGTGACGCCAGAACGACTTGTCGAACTTGAACAGGACCCGGACAAGGCGGAATTGTGCGCCGAGGTCAGACGGCTCCTTGCTGAAAACAAGCGGTTGGCGGCCGAGGTGCAACGATTGACCGCCGAACCGAAGCCGGCACCAAAACAAAACCCGTGGGCCTCTGTGTTGAAGACACGAGCGATCATGGGCAACCCGAGATAGCTTCAGCCATCCATGCCAGGAGTCCCACGTGGCCAGAACCATTGAAGAAATCGTTCGTGAACAAACTGAAATCCGTGACGAACATGATCGACTTTGCCAAGAAGCCGAAGAAGCTGAAGCGGCCGGGACAGTCGGCACTTCGGACCAAGGCAAAACGATCTCCGTGCTAGATGATTTGGATCTCGGCTCCGTGAACGCCGACGAGCTTGAACGATGGGTTGATCGATTCCATGAAGACCAGAACATTACCGAGGCGTGGCTGGCGCAGCAAGCGAAGCTGAATTCGTCGCTCGCCACGCAAGACCAACAGGCCGCCAAGATAGAAGACCTGACCGACGACAAGGGCCGTCTTGAAGTGGACTTGGATCAAGCCAAAGGCATGAACAGCGGGCTCCGAAACGAGAACGAGAATCTGCGCCACAAGCTGGGCTTGAAGTAGCCGGTCCGTTTGCCTTCTTTCACGGAAGGATGGATACTACTCCATCGCCCGATGGAGGGAATTCCATGTTCAGAAAGGGTGCCACTGTCCGACGCAAAGAAGACGGGGCCAAATTGAGAATTGCAAGTCGCACTGTCGAACTAGATGGGACGGTCGTGTATGTCGCCGGGAGAGTCGGAACAGGAGAACGAGACACCTACTTCGAAGACGAACTCTCGCCGGATCTGAGTGGCGTCTAGCTTGCCGGTCGGGCAAATTCATTTTGCCCTGTTCGTTGCCGAGGTGATTTGGGCGACACCGAAGCGGCGGGCAGGGTGCTTTCATTCCCCACGTGTCGTCCAGGTGCCCATCACTTCAAGTATTTGCGCACCTTGGAGTGACATCCTTGTACAATGTCCCTTGCAAACTGGCCGGATGGCCACCCTCTTATCTGACCGTCAACGCAGTGACGGACACTTAACCAATTTGACCATCCATCGCATGGTAACTCTCGTGGCTGACGAGAGCAGAGTCATTACCAGGAAGGCGTGGTCATGTCCTCGCTTGAACGGACGGGTTTGTCACCAGAAGAAATCGGTGAACGCTTCGACTTGCTGGCCGCTGATGCCAGGGAGTACGCCCTCTTCATGATGGGGCTGGACGGCAAGCTGCTCTGTTGGAACCAGGGAGCGGAACGCATTTTCGGCTACCAGACCAACGAGGTCATCGGAACACACTTCTCCCGCTTTTACACTCCCGAAGACATTGTCACTGGCCAACCCGAACACGAACTCAAGATGGCGTTGGCGGACGGACGGGCGGACAGTAGTTGCTGGCAAATTCGCAAGGATGGCACACGTTTCTGGTGCCATGCGACAGTGACTTCGTTGCGCAACGAAAACAAACAAAGTCGGTCGTTCGCCAGGGTCGTTCATGATCTGACGGAAAGCGAGACAGAGCAAGCTCAACGAAAGCGAGCCGATGGTCTCGCCGAAGCCAATCGGAGCAAAGAAGAATTCATGGCGTTGCTATCCCATGAACTGCGCAGTCCTCTTTCGCCAATCCTCAACGCCTTGAGCATTTTTCGGCAAGTGAAGACGACCGATCCGATTATCGAACAAGCCGGAAGCATCATCGACCGACAGGTTGGCGTCATGGTGCGACTGGTCGATGACCTGTTGGACATCGCCAGGATCACCAAAGGCAAGTTGCGGCTGACCAAAGAGCATGTCGAACTACGAGGTGTTGTCAACGACGCCGCCGAAACTGCTCGCTCATTCATGGACGCTCGCAAACACGATTTTTCGGTCTCGCTCCCGACCACTTCTATTTGGGTCGAAGCTGACCCGGCTCGAATGGAACAAGTCATCGTCAATTTGCTCAACAATTCAGCGAAGTACACCGACACGGGCGGGCTGATTCGGATGACGGTCATTCGAGAAGGAGACGAGGCGGTGATTCGAGTCCGGGATAACGGCGTCGGCATCGATCCGGCAGTCCTTCCCCGCATTTTTGACCTATTCGCTCAGGTGGACGGTACACTTGGCCGCTCCTATGGAGGTCTGGGAATCGGATTGGCACTTGCTCGGAACTTGGTTGAAATGCACGAAGGACGAATCCAAGCCACCAGTGCGGGCCAAGGAAAAGGTTGCGAATTCACGATCAAATTGCCGGCATTGCCAACGCCGCCGGTGCGTGAAACAAGCACAGTTCTGGAACCGGGTGAACGTACTGGACGATGTCTGCATGTGCTAATTGTGGAAGACAACATCGACGCCGGTGACAGCCTGAGTATGGTGCTGCGGCTATTCGGGCATGACGTTCAGTTAGCTCGAAGCGGTCAGGCGGCCTTGGAAATGGCCTCGACTTCTCGGCCAGACGTGGTGCTGCTGGACATCGGCTTGCCGGGGATGGACGGCTATAAGGTTGCCAAGCGGTTACGGGAGAGGCCGGAGTTCAAGGACGTGCTCGTGTGTGCATTGACAGGTTTTACTCCAAGTGAGGCAGACCGTCAGCGACAGCAAGAAACTGGGTTCGACCATTATTACGTCAAGCCAGTGGAAGTGGGCACACTGCTCGAACTGTTCAAGACAATCCAGTCACCGACGGCGTGACAGAGAACTGGATAGCATCTGTCGCCACGGGTAGGTGAACGCCTACCCGTGGTTTTTTCTTGCGCTCGTCTCTAGCTATGGCGTGCCTTTTCGCTGTCTGCTTCTTGATCCCCCGTGGCCAGAAACCATGATTGGCAAGTGGAAGAACCCACGCCACTCACGGCCCGACCGCCTCCCATACCAAACGATGACGATAGACGAGATCCGGGCATTGCCTGTCCCGGATCTGGCCGCCGACAATTGCCATTTGTGGCTCTGGTGTACTGTCCGCTCCTTGCCGGACGGCTTCGACCTCGTGGACCACTGGGGCTTTCGCTTCCACAACATGGTGACCTGGGTAAAGCCCTCTGGAATGGGGCCGTATTTCATCAACCGCACACAACCCATCTTGTTCGCCTACCGTGGCAAGCTCGACATGCGGCAGCGGTTCAAGCCGAACGTCCTTTTTGCCAATCCGGGCAAGCACTCCACCAAGCCGGAATGCTCCTACGAACTCATCGAACAAGTCAGCCACGAGCCACGGGTCGAGCTATTCGCCCGGCGGCCACGAGACGGGTGGACTTGCCTGGGTGACGGCATCGACGGCATGGACATTACCCAGGCCATGAGACAACTATCTCCCAACCCGGATGACGACGAGCCTACTGCGCACGGCGAGCGGTTGACGACATCCCCGATACCTGCCGATTGAACCCACCAACGACGCAACTGCACGGACCAACAAGGCAACAGCGGTGATTAACGAAACTGACATCGTTTCTCCTTCGGAAAAATCCCCACCCATTTATACTCACGAGGGATTCCCGCCAAAGCCCACTCTTTTAAGGCATGAAGCCAACCACCCTGAACGCATCCAATCAAGTCTTGGCTGTCCTGCGCCAATCGACCATTGACCAAGACGGCATCCAACTCCCGTACAAGCTCGACCGCAAAGACTACGTGGCCGTGAACAAGTTCCTTGAAACGGCCGGGGCCAGTTGGAACCGCAAGGCCGGCAAGCACGTGTTCGGCCCGACCAGCAAGTCGAAGCTAGACGAACTCCTGAACACTGGCAAAGTGGTCGATGAAAAGAAGACGTTCAATGCTTTCTTCACGCCGACAGCCGTAGCTGAACGACTGGCCGATCTCGCCGAAGTGAATGCCGGACATTCCTGCCTTGAACCGTCCGCCGGTCAAGGAGCCATCGCCAATGTCCTGCGCCAACGTGGTTGCCAAGTTCAGTGTGTCGAACTGAATTCGGAGTCCGTCAAGGAACTGAAGCGGCTTGACTTCCCGACCGTTCAGGCCGACTTCCTGACTTACGACACGTCGAACCGATATGACCGAATCATCATGAACCCGCCCTTCGCCCAGGACCAGGACGTGAAGCACGTGACCCACGCTCTGAAGTTCTTGAAGCCCGGTGGGAAGCTCGTGAGCATCATGGCGAAGGGATGGACGTTCGGCACGAACAAGGCTCGTGTTGCCTTCCGCCAGTTGATGGAAGACATGGGTGGCGAAGTCCTGACCGAACTTCCGAGCGGCACGTTCAAGGAGGCCGGCACCAGGATCGCCACGGTAGTCGTGGGGATCACGAAGAACTGACGGCCGGTCCCTTTATACCCTTGTGTACGTCAAACCCGAACAACTGAACGAAGCAGTCACGGCAAGCCAGAAGGCAGGCCGGGTCACTGACGAGTTCGCTTGCATTCTGATGAAGATTGTTCGGGGCGTGTGCCAAGAGTATCGGACTGACCCGTCGGACATCCACGGCGAAACATTCCTTTGCGTGGCCCGGAACCTTGACCGGATCGACACGAGCCAGAATGTCTTCAACTTTTTGACGGCCACCGTCGTGAACGCCATTCGGAACCTACGGCGAATGGACCGGACTCAGGAGAACTTGGCGAAGGAACTAGGCCGTCGCATGAGCCCGCCCTGAAAAATCGTCGGCCACGTATCTACTTACAAGGCAGCGGCGGGAACATTTTTCTCCACGATGTTCCGTGTTCTCGTCGCTGCCGTATGGAGCCTCATGACCCACGACCGCCTCGATCAGCTAGACGACTACATTTGCAAGATCGGTGACGCCCTTTTCCAGAGGGCGGAAGACGAGGGCCGGGAAGAGTTCGACCAGTTCACGGCCGAAGAAAAAGCCGAGGCCGCACTCCTGAAAGACTTGTACAAGCTCGTGCTTGTCGCCAAGGCCAGAGTCAGACGAAACACTTTCACGCCCGACAAGGCACTCGGACCGGTTAGCTAGAACCGGCTCCCCGCCTCAAGTATCTGAAGGTGGCGTTCCTGACGTTCCTTCTCCTGTTGCTCCCGCTCTTGTTCGGCGGTCAGGATAACGGGCTCCGGCTCGTGGCTGTCGTATCGCTGCGCCGTCAGAGCGGCGGCCGACAAGCAGTCAACTTGATCGTCATGGGCCGCCGTCGGGAAGCTCATCAGTTCGCTTTCCAAGTCCGCCACCCACCCCTTATCGGTCGGGAACCACACACGGCCGTCCTCCATCATCACCTGGGCCGCAATGGATCTGATTTCCTTGCTTCCGTGGTCCTTGGCCCGGAACGGTCGGACCATGACATCCTTTTCCCGCAACTGGTCCTGAACGAACTTACCGGTGAACTCGGACTCCACCACCATGAACTGGGGCTTATACTCGTTCTGAATCTCCACGAGCCGTGGAATGATTTGGGTTCCGTCAAGACGAGCCCGCAACTGATGGACCAGGATCAAGTGACCCCGCCAGCAATCCCACACTTGGCAGACAGTCCAGTCGGCAGAGTCCGAGACAGATACAGCCAGGTCTACCGTGGCGAACCGCCAACAGTCCGACGCCCGAACCGTCTTGTCGCCAAGCCGATAGGACACCTGAACGGCATCTTCGACAACTTGCTCTTGTGTGCTGTACTGCTTGAACCATTCCGGCCGGAACAGATTGCCTTCTTGTGGCCGGGGATCTTGCAAGAACACCGCCGCATATTCGGCTCTGTACTTCTTGCGCTCCCCTTTCAAGACCTCATGTCCGTATGCTTCTGGCCACAGAAGCTCACCTTCCGCTCGTGTGTCCTTCCATCCAAGAGAGTTGACCGGCAGGGAACGAGCTTCCTCGGGCAAGATGAGATAGCAATACTCGTCGCCAAGGGTTTCTTGCACTCGTGCGAAAACGTCCTGGTCCGAAATCCGATGGCCGGCAAGGACTACACGGTCCTCACCAAGCCGGACAAGTCGAGCCAACAACGTCCGAAGGAAGTAGTCCGACGCCTCATCCAAGGCCGCTCGGGAGCTACGCTCGGCGAAGTCAATCAAATCATCGGCGATGATGAGATCGGCATCGAACCCGGCTGTACGTGCCGTGGTCGAAGTGCTGAACCGTTCGCCGTTGGCAGTGTTCTTGTACTTGTCCTGCCTGTTTTCATCCGGTGCCAAGCGAACGTGCGGGAAGCATGATTTGAAAAGCTCGGATTCCAGAACCCGACGTGATCGGACGGCATCCCGTACAGTCAACGTCTGTGAATACGTGGCCGACATGACCCGCCATTGCGGTTGGCGAATCCAACACCACACCGGGAAAAGCACCGAACACAGAAGTGACTTGGCATGACGGGGCGCAACCTGAATTGCAAGCCGTCGAATGTCCCCCTGGGCGAGTGCTTGTAAGTGTTCGCAGATTGCATCGACGTGGTAGGACGGCTGGAAAGGATCTGGTGAAGCAAGATGCCAAAATCGTTCGACAAACTTCCTGAACTTCGTCTTGGTCAGGGCGGCCAGTAATCCGAGTTCACGCTGATTCAATCGCCCTCACATTGACCGGCTCCACGTCAATAATGTGCGGGGTCGTCTTGTTCAGAATCTTCTCGACCAGAATCATTTCCTCATCGGACAAGTCAACGATGGGGGCGTTCGTCTCTGTGGTCACGTCCAACTGAACCGGTGCCACGGGCTTGCCCCACGTCCGGGAGAACACCATTTCGATAGCTTCAAGCCGGTCCTCGATCTTGTCGGCGGTCAATGCAATGCGGTGAAGCTCGACCATGATGTCATTGAATTTTTCGCTGTCCCAAAAAGTGACCCATTCACGCTTCAGTCGGTAGAGGTCTTTGGAAAGGCCCAGGTTCCCCTGGGAAACCTTGTTTCCGACAAGGAACCGGCCACGCTCGTCTCTGTCAGGCATGACGTTATCTAGCCGGCACTGCTACATATCGTGTGTTCACGAAACTCAAGAATGCCCTGGCCTCGCTCTGGCGGCCGATGGGAAGCAGTCACTCACAGACCATTTCCACCTACGGCAGCAAGTGGAACAGAGAAGCCCCGACCACCCAGGACTTGCTGTTGGCGATGGAGGACACGGTTTACGCTTGCGTCACCCACATTGCCGACAATGTGGCGAAGCACCTGACCAGGGACGTTTCGCTCTGCGCCGTCATTCCGACAGGCACCACTCCGGCCGTCAAGAGCAAGCGAACCCGGCTCACCAAGTCGTTCAAGCACCTGAACCGCAAGGGCGATCCCCACGAAATCCTTGACCACCCGTTCCTTGAACTGATGGAGCGGCCGAACGATGTTCAGTCATGGAGCCAGTTGATTCAGATCACACAGACCATTCTTGACTTGTGTGGCACGGCCTATTGGTACAAGGTTCGACATGCTGGCCGGGTCGAGGCCGTGGTCCTCCTGCCGACGCAGAACATCAGAGTCGAATACACGGACGCTGGCTTCATTGACTACTTCCAGAACGGCTTCGCCAAGGATGCGCCGGCGATCCCACCGTCTGACATGCTCGTGTTCAAGAGCGTAAACCCCTTCGACCCGTACAACGTGGCGGGCGTGTCGCCGGTCGCCAGTGTGTGGCAACAGCTACTTCTGTTGCGGGAAGAAACCGACACGTGGCACGCCATTCTCAAGAACACTGCTTTCCCGTCTTTGCTCATCACGCCACTAGAGGGAGAGAAATGGAGCCCGGCGAACTCGGAACGCATCAGCAAGCAAATGACGAAGCTGTTCCGGCAAGGAGAGTCGAACGGCATCATGACGTATCCCGAACCGGTCAACGCTTCGCCGTTGTCTCGACCACCTCGGGATTTGTCGGCCTTGCAACTTCATGATGAAATCACCACGGCTGTATATCGGGCATTCCATATGCCTCGCCCGATTCTCGACCCGCAAGACAGCAATCTTGCGAGTGCCACGACCGCCAAGCGAACCTACCAAGAGTTCTGCTTGGAACCACGAGTCAACGCCATCGTGGATGTCCTGAACCGTCACCTTGTCGCCGAATATGACGACCGGCTTTTCCTCATGGTCGAAGACGTGGTGGAGAAGGACCAGGAGTTGGAACTTCGGGAACGACAGCAAGAGTATTTGGAAGATGCCGGAGACCTTCAGAACAACGTCATCACGCCCAATGAGCGGCGGGCCAAGCTCGGGTTAGGGCCGAAGCCGTGGGGCGACGAGCCCGTGAACAAGGCCCAGGGCGATCCCTTCGCCGGACTTCTGAACACACCACGGGACCACGAGCAAGGGGAGCCACAACCGAAACAGGACTCGCAAGAAGCCAAGGCCCTGACCGCCACCAAGAAGTGGAAGCGGTCGTACAAGTCCGTCGGGAACAAAGAAGAGGTTCTTCTGGCGCAAGAGCTACGGGCCATCTTCACCATGATGGAACAGTTCTACCTGACACAGACCGAACTGCCGAATCACAAGTCCATCCCGGACATCGACGTGAAGGCATTCGTGGCCCTGGACGATTGGACCGGCGAGATTGTCGAACGTGTGTCTCCGATTCTGCGAATCGTCTACGAACGCTCGGGTCAACGGCTCCTGAACGGCCTGGGCGTGGATACCGTCCTCCCGATCCCCAAACTGAACGAAGCCATGAACCAAGCGGTTCTGGCGTTCGCCCAAAGCACGATGGACACCACGAGCAAGCTCGTGGATGATGCCATTGAACAGACACGTGAACAACTCCGGCAAGGGATGTCGGAAGGTGAAGCGAACAAGCAACTGACCGGCAGAATCATGGATGTCTTTGAGAACATGCGGTCCGAGCGTGCCAACCTCATCGCATGGACGGAAAGTTCACGGGCTCGTCACACCGGCGAAATCATTGCGGCCAAGGAGACGGGATTGAACATCAAAAAGAAATGGTTGGCAGGATCGCCGAACGTGTGTGACCACTGCAAAGGACTGAATGGTCAGACTCGTGACCTGGATGAACCGTTCGCACACACCGAGCCGGGGCCATATGGCACGGTGGATGCGCCACCGTTCCACCCGCATTGTTTTTGCACTTTGCAATATGTGACGGACTAAATAGGAGCATGAACAAAGACCTCATTGCCAAGTATGCCAAGGATGGCAAGCCACTTCGCCGAAGCACATTGCCGGTTACGACAGAGATTGACCAGGAGAGTCGAACGGCCGTTCACAAAATCACCACGGCCGTGATGGACCGGGACAATGAACTCATCTATCCCGAGTCATTCATCCTTGACCAGTACCAACTGAATCCCGTGGTCTTGTTCAACCATGAACTGAACAACCCCGTGGGCAAAGCTCTGTGGATTAAGACACAAGGCAACTCCCTTGTGATGAAAACGAAGTATCCCAAACGGCCCGACTCACTTCACCCTTCCGAGTCCTTCGAACCTGACCGTGTGTTCGCCCTTATTTCGTGTGACCCGCCGATTCTTGCCGGGGCTTCGTGCGGGTTCATCCCCCTTGAATGGCGTGAGCCCACTCAAGACGAGCGGGCCAAATTCGCTGGCGTTGAACGTGTGGTTGAAAAGGCCATGTTGTTAGAGGTCAGTATGGTGGCGGTCCCATCGAACCCGGAAACCCTTTTGCAAGCCGTGACCAAGAAACTCATGCCAAAGAAGGCCAAGCCACGGGCCAAGAAGCGGGCCACTCTGCCTTCTGTGACCATCGACCATGAAGCCATTGCTCGCCGGGTAGCAGACCGGCACCTCGGGCGAATCTAAGAACCAAAATCGCAACACTTGCGATTTTGAGCCACCTCCCGCCTACATACGGCAGCTAGTGAACTCGGCTTATCAGACCGAAGAAAGGAGCGACCCATTAGGCAACGGTGCCGGAGATCGGGCGCATCCCAGGTCGGAGATATTGAGGGCTCACACAATGCAGTGTGATTTAGATGGCAGTTATTGCAGTCGTATTGGACAAGCCACTTGGCGAACTTGAGGAAGGTTCCGTTCTCCACGTGGAAGATGAGGCCGGACAAGCCCTCATCAGTGCCGGCCTCGCTCATGAGGCTTCAGAGGACGAAGTAAACGGTGGCGAAGGTGACGAGCCCGAGGCCGACGAAGCCGGAGACGAAGGCGATGAAAGCCCGTCGGCCGACGAAGTTCTGAACCTGGGCAAAAGGGCGGAAGCTGCCGTGGAGAAAGCCACGACATCGGCCGTGGAGAAGATCGTCAAGGCAAACAAGTCCTACAGCCTTCCGTCCGTGAAGGTGAACAAGTCCGCATGGACCGTTGAACAGAACGAACGTAAGGGCGGGTTCCCGACCTTCAAGTCGTTCTTGGATTGTGCCATTGCTGCCAAGTTCAACGACCTGTCAGCAAGCAAGAAGATGGATGACTACATGCGCCTTCGCACAAAGGGCGCAATGAATGTCGGGACATCAACCGCAGGTGGGTCGTTGATCCCCCAACAATGGGCGGATGAGATCTACGCACTTAGCTTCTCAGGTGGCCCAGCGTTTTTGGAAATGATGAGCAAATACGAAATGCAGAATCAGGTAATCAATGTACCTGAATTCAACATCACGGCCGGTAACACTGGTATCACTGCTTCCGTTACCAACGAAAACACGGCCATCACAGACACGACCGCACTCACCAACACTGTCCAGTTGTCGCTGGTCAAGTTGGGTGTATTGGTGAACATCACAGACGAAATGCTCCGGTTCCAGCATTACAACTTGGAAGCCTACATTCGTCAGCACGTACCCGCCAAGCTGCGATTCAAAATCAATGATAGCATCCTGAACGGCACGTCGTCTGGTGTGAACCTGATCGGAAATGCGGCCAAGGTGACGATCACTCGTGGTACGTCCGGCCACATTACCTTCCCTGACATCGTGGCAATGTGGACCTCGTTGTACACAGATTTCCAGAGTGAAAGCTGTTGGATCATCAACCCAACCGCCTACGGCGATTTGATGAAGCTGGCATTCCCGAACGGCTCCGGAACGTATCCAATCTTCCTGCCAACCCCACCGAACTATTCGGGTGGTACTGGCAATGCGTCCTACGCTCCTGCCGGCACCTTGTTCGGTCGCCCGGTTCACGTCTGTGAACAAGCCGCCGCTCTTGGTTCTGTGGGTGACATCATCCTCGTCCACTTCCCGAGCATCGCTTGTGGATACCTGCCATTGGACTCGGCTCAGACGAACGCCTTGTACTTCGACAAGGCCGTGGATTCGCTCCGGTTCTTGCAGTACATCGCCACCAAGAACTTGGTCCTCTCGCCTTACACCAGGGCCGACTCGACCACGTGTAGCAACATCGTTGTTGTCGCCGCCTAATCCGACGCCAACGAAGCAAGAGGCCGCCCAAACGGGCGGCCTTTTCTTTTGCGCTCATCGGCTACATACGGTGTGTCTGACCTCATCACACTTGCTCGTGCCAAGCAACAAATCCCGAACACACCGTCGGCCGATGACTCCGTTCTGTCGAGCCTCATCACGGCCTGTAGCGCAACAGTCGAAGACTATTGCAATCGTCGCTTCACGAGTCAGGACTTTGACGAACTGATTTATGGCACCGATGACCCGAACATCCTGGTGGCGAACCCGCCCATCATCCAAGTGAAGGCGGTTCGGATCTCGCCTTTGCCGGCAATCTGGATAACGAACACTTCCTCGGCCGTCTCCGTGGCAACGGTCACAGTCACCAGTACGGCCGTGGTCCTCTATTCGGTAAGCTCGGGAACGCCCACAACTGTCACCAAGTCATTCGCCAGTTACGCCACGTTTGCGGCACTCGGGGCGAACATCAACACCATCGGCAATGGATGGTCCGCCACGGTGCCTGACCAGTTCGCTACATGGGCAACGGCGGACTTGACGCCGCAAGGAGCATTCGGGGCCAAGAACCTGAACGCAAGTCTGCTTGTGTACTGGTGGTACTTGCCTTTTGAACGGGTCAATTACGAACTCGGGGAGATATATGCTCCCGGTGCTTTTTGGGATGGGTATCAGACTTGTCGGGTTCAGTACACGGGCGGGTACGCCACGGTGCCGGAAGAGATCCAACAGGCCACGGCCGAACTCGTGCAACTGGTGTACGCCTCCCGGCGCATGACGCCCGGCTTGGCATCGGAAACACTCGACCGCTACAGCTACTCCCGCTTGGCAACCACGAGTATCGACAGCTTGTCTGTGAGTGCCAAGCAAGCCTTGAACTATTACAAGCTCACGACGATCCCACGTTGGCACGCTTAATGGAGGACGATGTTAGGATTGATGAGACATACTATCGACGTGTGGCGGCCGACGTTTTCAGCGGGTCAAATCACCGGGTACACTCTGACGTTTCAGAACGTCCCGAGCTTCGTTCAACCACTGTCGGCGGCCGAACAACTGTTCTACATGCAACGTGGAATCGAAGCCTCGCACACGATTTACACCACGCAAGTCCAAGACTACCAACGGGAGGACGTGGCCGTGTTCACAGACTCGACCGGCAAGGAGCATCAGTTCCACGTGAACGGGGCGCAACAGAACTTGTTCATCAGCTACTATTGCCAGCTTGACTGTTTGGAATGGCCGGAGGAAGCCAAGAAGAGGC
>DATANR010000364.1:0-5131 GCA_036266155.1 Gemmataceae bacterium
TTGGACTGGTCGGGCGGCTAAATGGCGAGCAGGAAAGCAGCTACTTGAAATGCTGGTAGGTGATAAGGGAGAGAGAGAGAGCATCCTTTATACTAACACGGAAAACATAGGGGTTTTTGAACAGGTTAATAGCCTTGAACTGTGCGATCCTGGTGACCAAATCCGACCTGTTGAGACTTTGGTGTTGTCCAGACGGTATCTGAAGGCCAAACCGGAGTCCATCGTACCTTTCTGGCAAGCTGCTTGACGTAAGGAATTGAGATTTGGTAAAATGGTCAAAGGGATAATGAATCATGAGGATGAACTTTGGCAAACACCGAAACAAGGAACTGAAGGACGTTCCGCTCGATTACCTTGAGTGGATGCTGTTTTCTGGGAAATACGAATTTCGATCCATTAGTCTTGAGGCTGCGATACGTGAAGAGTATGACCAAAGAATCAATCCGCCAAAGGCAGACCGACCTAATTGGGGATCACCACCAAAACAAGCAGTAACGCCAGATAGTGTAGACGAGACGTTTCGCACGTTGTCCAGAAAATACCATCCCGATTGTGGTGGATCGAATGAAGCCCAGCAAGCATTGTCAGACTTCCGAGACGCCATGTTAAAACGGATCAATCTGTATTCGTAACCAGGAGCCACCCATGTTCCGCATATATCATCGTCGGACGGATTGGCTCCGGGTGTGCCGTGCGCTGGGCATAGAGCCCGCTATGGGCGAAGACGAGCAAGGCGAATGGGTCGAGTTCGACCTACCTGACGATGATCTCGCTCTTCGCCTCATTCAAGATTTGATCCGGCGACACACTTCGACTGATCCGATTCGAGCGAACTGAAAAACAACGTCATGCCAGCTAACTACTGGCATGACCACATTCTCCCACACACCAGTATCGGCCGGGGCGACCCTTGGCGGACAACCAGTCACCAGAGACGTAAGGCTCCCCCAGAACGCTTCCAATTGCGTCTATAACGCTGCTGCTGCTGCTACCACAGTCGAAGTGACCAGCGGGCCAGCCGAGCTACTCGGCTTACATGCTGTGAACCAGGGAACGGCGGACGTTTTCGTCGTCATCTTCAATCGGCCAGCCAATGAATGCTCAAGTGCCAGCCCGTTCAAAGCCTGCTTCCTGGTGCCGGGAACTGCCGGGAACGCCAGCCCAGTAACCGTTATGCTGCCGGTGGGATTGCAATGTCCAAATGGTCTCTGCTACCGGGTCTCCGGATCGCCGAGCAGCTTGGCATCCATGCCGGGCGGAACATCGTCGATTGCGTTGAATCTCTTTTACCGGTAACCCCCTTGCCACTGCTCGACCCTTCGCCAGAATAGATACCCATAATCCGTTGCTCTAACCAGAGGGATACGATGGGTCGAAAATGGCAGGAAGTTCCGGTCACGCTGCCGGACGGTCGGATGGTTGGGTACAGCATTCTGAAACGGGCTGACACTTCGGCCTACATGGTGAACTTCGACAACTTGAACGGCGGCACCGTTCGGAAATCAACCGGTCACACAAGCATGACAGAGGCGGCAAAGATTGCGCCGGAGATCATCCGACGCCATTTCCAGCCCGAACTGCTGAAACGATCAAACCAGACATGGGACGACGTTCTACACACGCTTGAAGGCAAGCTGACCAAAAACAACAACCGGCACGCCACCTATCGAGACTACGCCTCTAGCATCTCGGTCCTACGGGCGACGATCACCACCAGGGGGCCGGGCGACATCACCGAAGCAAAGGCCAGCCTATTCGCAGACAAGTTCATCAGCACGCCATACTCCCGTGGGGGAGAAGCAACGTACACACGATCACACACGACACTAAACGCATATATCCGCAAGTTCCGCTCCCTCTGGTCGAAGTGGTTGAAGTTCCGGGACAACCCTTGGAAGTTGATCGACTTCGCCGAAGTGGACAGCAAGGACCCAACCATCCCGACCGAAGATACCGTCACTCACTTCATGGAATGGGTCAAGGCGAAGTATCCGGGATGGGGTCTACCCTCGCTGTTCCTTGAAGTTAAAGCGGTGATGGGGTGCCGGTTGAAAGACCTGACAGAAGCACGGCGGGAGAACTTACAGAACGGGGTTCTGACGCTCGACCCGGCGACAATGAAGGCCAGAAACTTCCGACGCATTGCCATCGGTCCTGACTTGACCAAACGACTCGAAGCGATGGTCAAGGGCTGGTCGTCCGGCTTTCTCTGGTCGAACTACTCACTTGAACTGAAGCGACACCTTGAAGCAACGAAACAACGGTCGCACCTGACACACGAGTTCTTTGAACCGTCAGCCATCTACTGGTTCATTCAAGACCTCTTTCGAGAGTACAACCGGTGCCACACGCCGAAGATCAACTCCCATGACTTCCGACGGCGAGCGGTAACGCTGTCCTTCAAGGCAGGGCTGACGCTTGACGAAGTGGCCCTCATGTTCGGGTTGGATCGACTGACAGCGACCCGGTACTACATGGCGTGGCAGGAGGTAAGCACGGACGACCTACACGCACGGGTAAGGGACCACTTGACCCCCAAACCTAAGACGGCGAGCGATGCGAAAACGGGCGGACTGGCGGACACCTTGGCATCTTAGGATTGAAGCCGAATTGATGCACGTTTAGATGCACATAGATCGTAGGTTGTTTATGTGTCTGTCAATGAAAAAAGCCGCAAACCCTTTGGATTTGCAGCTTTCAAGAATGAAGGCGGTGGGACTCGAACCCACGACCAACGGATTAAAAGTCCGTTGCTCTACCAACTGAGCTACGCCTCCGAACCCCGTTTTCATAGGGGTTTTTCGGCGTTTGTCCACAGCATCGCTGAGTAGCATCGAATCAATTCCTAGCTGCGGCGGCTGCGCGCGCGGGCCATCGCCGCAGAGTTCCGTCAGCGCCGCCGGAGTAAACGAAGCGCTGGTCCGAACTGAAGACGAGCGAGCGAACCGGGCCTTCATGTCCCGCGAATTGAGCGAGTTCCTGGCCGTTGGAGGTGCGCCAGAGGCGGACGGTGCCGTCCCAGCCGCCCGAAACAAGGACGGTGCCGTCAAAGGCAAGTGCGACGCAGAGGACGGGGCCATCGTGTCCCGCGAGCGATCGGATAAGACCGTCGGCGTCGCAAAGGATCAACTTCGCGCCGGCTACCGCCAAATAGTTGCCGTTCTTGTCGCCGGAAATGGCACGCACCGAGCCCGCGCCGCCGTGGATAAGGATTTCGCCCGTGCGCGACTCGATGTCCCACATTCGCACGGTGCCGTCTTGGCCGCCCGAATAGACTGCCATTCCATCTGCGGCGAAGAACAAGGCGGTAACTGCTTCCTTGTGGCCGCTCATCGTGAGGGGCGGAGTTCCCGGCGGATCGAGTGTCCAAAGGTGGACGGTGCCATCGCGGGTGCCGGCGGCGACCTTGCGGCCGTTCGCCGTCAGCACGACGCAGGTCAAATTGTCCTCGGCCCCGCGAAGGCGCTTGAGCTGAACGCCGGTGCCCAGATCCCAGAGTTGCACCACCATCTCTTGCCGTAGCATCCTCAGGGCGCACGACGCGCCCCATTTGCCACTTCCCGTGATGGCGACGCCGCTGACCAGGCCAGGGTCACCGGTCAATTTGCGGACCTCCGTCAGTTCCGGAACGGCCCACAGTCGAAGCGCCTGGTCGTCGCCTCCAGTCAATAGCAGGCTACCGTCGCCATTGATGCAAATGGAGGTGACGCCCGGCGGATGAGCCGATACTGTGAGCGGCACTTCCTGTGGATCTGCCATCCAATCGGGCAGCTTCGACGGATTTCGCACATACTCGGCGATGGCATCCGCGAGTTCGCCCGGTGTTTGCACACGTTGGCTCGGCTCGCGGTCCATCAACTTGCGGATCAGCGCATCGAGGATTGGCGGGACGTCGGAGCGATACTCGCTCACCAGAGGCGTTGGCCCCGTGAGTTGCCGACGCAGCTTTTGCATGAGCGACGTGCCGGGGAACGGCACCTGGCCGGTCAGCAAAAAGAACCACGTTGCACCCAGGCTGTAAAGGTCAGCGCGAATGTCGACGGAGCGAGAATCTTCCGCTTGTTCAGGGGCCGCGTAGTCGGGCGTACCGAGAAAGGCTTCCGCGCACGTTAATCCTTCCGTCAGCCCGTCCTCCGCGGCATCGAGACGTGCCAGGCCCATGTCCAGAATTTTGACGGTTGGCGTTCGTCGCGCACCCCGATCAGCGTTCGACTCGAGCGGCGACGGCGTCACCATCAGGTTGTGCGGCTTGATGTCGCGATGCACGAGCCCGCATTCATAAGCGTGCTGCAAGCCGAGCGCGGCTTGCCGGATGTAGTCGCAACTTTCGAGAAACGCGAGGGGCCCCGACTTCCGGACCAGATGATAGAGGTCGATGCCGTCGACGAACTCCATGGCGAAGTACGGCTGCGAACCCACCAGGTCGGTCGCATAGACGGTGACAACGTTGGGGTGATTCAGCAGGGCGGCGGCTCGGGCCTCACGGCGGAAGCGCTCCAAGTATTCCGCCTGATCTTTGCCTTGCAGTCGCTCCGGCGCCACCACCTTGAGGGCGACACACCGATTGAGTCCAATCTGCTTGGCCTTATAAACGACGCCCATGCCGCCGCGGTTGAGCGGCTTGACAATTTCGAAGCCCGCGAAACGGTCGCCGGGTTTGAGATCGCTTCGGACGGGCTCGGCGCTGGGGTTGGTGGGATTGCTTGCCGCCTGAATGCTCGGCGTGCACGCCGGACAGATTTGTCGAATGTCCGCGGGGACTGGTCCGGGAACGGGACGTTCCCAGCTATGTCCGCACGAGCAGCGCAGCGATTGCGAAGCCATCAACGGATCTCGTAAAATCGGGCGGCGGACCGGCGGCAGAAATGCCAACGCCTGCGAACGGCAATGCAGACGCTCATCCAGAGATGAGCCGGATGGACGACAGGCTGGGCGACAGACATGAGCGATGGGCGACTGCTAATTCATTTTCCGTGCGGGCGTCGGACCCAATTTTGGACCATCGGCCCCAGGCGCGCTCGGCACGGGAAGCGATGGAAGATCGGGAATTGCCGGCAACGCCGGCTCACGCTCTCGATTTATCTTCGGGGCCGGCACCGTAGGGATGGGGCGGTCGATCGATGGAGTGTCG
>DATANR010000365.1:0-9151 GCA_036266155.1 Gemmataceae bacterium
CGTCATGGTGGACGTGAACGAATTGGCCAGACCAATGCTCACGGTAAGTTAGTCGCGCCCCGCCACGGCACAAGGCCACGGTAAGTTACTCGCGCGTGGCCTTCGGAACCTTCGGCAGCTCCCACGGTAAGTTAGTCGCGCCTGGCCAAATTCCCAAATCACGGTAAGTTAGTCGCGCCCCCTGTGGACAAGCCGGCGAGATTGCGAAGTTATCCACAGTAAGTTGGTCGCGGCGCCGCGGTAAGTTGGTCGCGGCCGCCCACGGATTTCCGCGGGGTGTTTACGGTAAGTTAGTCGCCCAAACCTATATATACCTATAATCTTCTTCCGATAGTTGCCGGGCCTTGTCTGTGGATAACTCACTTCCGACACTCCAGTTGCTCACTTCCTGCGAATTGGCTTAGCAAGGTAGAGGAGGGCGAGAGGCCCAAGCCTCCTTACCCATTCATTCGGATTTTGAGGCCTGTTTCAGACGCAGTTCATGATTCCGGATAGATGGATACCACTCCATCGGCGCTAACGCACCGTGTACCTGTCGGGAATCGTTCACTCAAAAAAGGCTTTATGACGGTCGGCCGCGGATCAATTCAATCTGAACACCGTGGTTAGGCTTTGTCCAGTCGCCGTCTGTCGTCAGAACGACCGCTCCAAGACTTTTGCCCAACGCGAGACAAGCCCGATCGCCAAGCGAAAGGCCGAACGGCTTCGTCAACGGTTCGAGGAGGCCAGTTACTTCGGCTTGCTTGCTGTCGAACGGAAGAATGTTCTGGAACAGATTGTGCAGGTCGGCCATTTCCTGAGAGAGATTGCTGTCGCGGCGAGACATGCGGGTGACGACTTCGGCAAAATTAACCGCCGACACAACGGCATCGGGCAGACTGGCAAGCACTCGGTCCGCTCCCGGCTCCTGTTGCAAGACCGCGAGAACCGCCGAGGCATCGAGCACAACCCTATTCACCGGCTTCCTGCGCGGCCTCGATGCGGCGGTCGGCGATCAGTTCATCGGCCAGGGACACGCCCGGCGGGATGTGCTTTGCTGCCCAATTCTGAAGTCGCTTCAAGGATTGGCCAAAAGTCGAAATCAGCAGCCCTTGTTCAGTGATCGTCACCATGACTTCCTGCCCAGCGGTCAGCCCCAACTGCTTCCGGCAGGCGAACGGTATGACGATCCGGCCCTCGTCGTTCAACTTGGCTCTGTAAACTTCATTCATAAATCCTCTTATATTCTGACAGCCGATAGTATCATGGTCGGACGACGATGTCCACGACGAATTGTTGCGAGATCGACGATCTTTAGATTGACAATTTTTGGAGCGGTCACCGCCGATAACAAATGAACGAGCCCGCTGTCCAGTTCGCTTGACTTCTGCAGCGGATTCATTGCCTGAATGGCACAGCGCCTCCCCATGTCTTCGCCCATGCCGGACGCGCAGGCCAATTTGTCGAAGGGACGTGCGGTTGGGCGCTCGAAGCCGCCTTCCGTTTCAGAGACTCAATCGGCTTTATTCCCCCCGGCCAAGCGATAGGTGGACGAGGGTCAAGAATCATGGAACCGGAATCGATTTAAGCGAATTCTTCAGCTCCTTTTGGCTCCAAAAAATAGAGCAGACGCTGATCGGATTTACCTGAATCTACCCCTTGCAATCAAGCACACGACGGTTAGCTTACCATGTAGCCCACTTTGCACCATCCGCACGGGAAATGGCGATTCACGGCTGCTTCGAGCCAAACCCCGTCCGGTTCTGTGCCGAAATGACTTGACCCAATTCCACCAAGAGGTGACACCGTGTGCCCGTTCTTCCTCCGGTCGATCGCCATCATTGCCACGTCCTGCGTTCTGATCCCACCTGGCAACAGCGCGAGAGCTCAGCATGTCCGCTACGACGCCCGCAGCGCCCAGGGCCAGCAGATGCTGAAGATCTACGCCGATGCGGTGGCCAAAATGAAAACAATCAAGGACGGCGACCCCGACAATTGGGTGTTCCAATGGTACACCCACTCGGTCCAGTCGACTACGAACAAGTCAGCCGCGATTACTGCCACCTACGGCCCGAACCCGAGCGCTTTCAAGGACCTCGCGCAGGCGATGTGGGAGACCTGCCAAGCGCACCACGCCGGCGACGACGAGAATAACTTCCTCGTCTGGCACCGCATGTACGTCTACTACTTTGAGCAGATCATCCGCGACGTCAGCGGCCACAAAGACTTCACACTTCCTTATTGGAATTACTCCGCCAAAGGCGCCGATCACGGGGTGATCCCGCCCGAGTTCACGAGGAAGGACGACCCTGTTTTCAAATCCTTGTATGTCGAGAAACGCAACCCGGGAGTCAACGCGGGGCAGCCGATCGACCACTCCTCGCCGGGCGCCCTCAACCTCGACTCGCTCGCGGAGTGCCTCTACGAGCCGGGCAATGGGCGGCAGGGTTTCAATATGCGGCTGGATGGTGGCTTGCACGGAAACGTTCACGTCCTCGTGGGCGGGCCGCAGAACATGGGTAGCGTACCTTGGGCGGCGGGCGACCCGATCTTCTGGCTCCACCATTGCAACATCGACCGCCTGTGGGCGAGCTGGAACAAAGCCGGTCGCAAGAACCCTGCACTCGGGGGTCAGTTCACGTTTGCTCAGAACCGGCAAAAAGTAGTGGCGGAAGTCAAGGAGTGGATGGACCCTGAAACCGAAAAGCACGGGTACTGCTACGATAAGCTCGAGCCCGTGCCGGCGTGCCCGAAGACTGCCGAAGCGGTCGCCGCGGGAACCCGCAAGCAACTGAGGATCGGCGCCGTGAAGTCCAAGGAGATCAAACTTGAGTCCGGGTCCGCGCCGACGCGGGTGTCGGTTGAGCCTGTCGCGGCCGAGAAAGGCGTGGAGGCACAGGACTTCCACGAACGCGTCAAGGTCCTGCCGGCTGGGAAGCGCGTATTGCTCGTCCTGAAGGGCTTGCGGGCAGACGCCCAACCAGGTGTACTCTACAACCTGTACCTTGAGTTGCCGGAGGGAGCGAAGGGCGAGAAAGCGGCCCCGCACCTCGTCGGCTCGATCAACTTCTTCAACGCCGTCGCGCACGGTGAGGCCGGCCATGGCAAGATGGAGGCGAAAGGTCCGGAGCGATTCGAACAGTTTGACATCACGGAGTTGTCCAAGGGGCTGCAGGGCAAGGGGCTGCTGAAGGCAAAGCCCACGGTGACGATCGCTCCGGCCGGAACGCAGGCGGAGAAAGCGAATCCGGTCATCGGCGAGATCTCGATCGTCGAGGAGTGAGTTGCCGTGACGGTCAAAAACCGTGCATCCGGCCTCAAGCGGAGCGGGGTGCCATGCCCGCTCATCATTGCGGCCGGATGCACGGTTGAGATTCCCTTGGACGTTCCGGTTCGTTCTCCCTAACGGCGTGCATTTATCTCGACGTGGCAGGAGTCGCCGTGGATCGAGCGGTGTATGTCATCGGCGTCGGGTTCCGGAGGCCCACAACCAGGCGACATTCGCGCCCGTGATCTGTTATGATTGTCGAAGTAGGACGTAACCAGTCGACCCAGGCTGAATGGCTCAAGTTCGATAAGACCGCCATGTTTGAATTGAGTGCGGTTGGGAAACTCTCAATCGGCTTTTTCCTCAATCTAACGCGGCTGTTGAGCATGGGTTCATCCGGAGACTGAGCAGCGCGGTCGGTTTGATGTCAGGGCTCGCCTGCTTGCAGTTTCTTTCCGGCACCCATTCATCCGCGTGGATTTTTTTCGAGGGCTCTCTCATGCAGTTTCTGCCCGTTCCCGCCCGCCGACTCTGGCAATCGTTCCTGGACAATCAGCACCCCGGCCGCACGCCGAAGCGACCAGCAACTCGAACACGCACGCAGAAACTCAGGGTGGAAGGGCTGGAAGATCGGATTGCTCCAACAGTGGATCTCCATCCCATCGAAGTTCGTGGGCCGAACTGGCTGCTTACCGAATGGACTCCAGTCAATTCCGCCACAACATACAAGTTATATCGCACATCGTCTGATGGCGCAGACAATGACCGCCAGATCTATGTTGGCCCAAGCACGAAATACTTGGATATTGGATTTGACCACCTTCACCCGAGGGTCACCTACAGTTATCGCGTTTGGGCTGATACCGACCCGGATTCACCTGTCCGCCAAGCTCACTTGTCCCCCGAGACACAAACCCTCAGTCGGCTTGCGGGCAGTATTGGGGAAGACGATTCCAAGCCTTTGTATATTCAGAATCCGACTTTACCGAATGCTCCCTTGACAGCATCACCGTCCCAAGCAACCTGGGTTCTAATCCACGGTATATGGCCGATCGTCGGACCCTCTCCAGCCACACGACTAAATGGCCTGGCGGACAACATCGCAGCGGTCCGCGGTAGCGATCAAGTTCTGACGCTTGATTGGTCATCCCTCTCCTTCGCGTTGACAGCGTATAATGTCGAACCTGTCGCAGAATGGACCTATATCTCTTTGGCTTTAAAAGGGTTCAAGGCGACCGATATTAACCTTATCGGTTACAGCTTGGGTTGCTATGTAGCAGCCGAGGTTGCCGAACGATACGATTCAGCGTCCGACGGTCCGCCTCCTGCAAGTCAAGGTTTTGGATGGAGCAGTGGTCTTCTCGGTCAGGTCCACTCAATTGTTGGCTTGGTTCCTGCAGCACATCTCCCTTTCTATGACGAGGTGCAAAACGTCCAATTCTATCAGCACGCGCGAAAATCATGGACATTCCACGCTGATAAATCAATCGCTGACTCAGATGAGACCCCAACAACCGCAAACGGTGCATTTGTCGTGCGTGGGAGTTCGCACACGTCGATGCCGGAGGTATTCGCTAACCTGATACAAAGCGAAATCGATCCGTCCCTTTTTGCCAACAATGTGAATCACCCGTTCGTCTTGAAGAACTTGTTCGAGACACGGACAGGCAGTTGGCTATCGGACCGTTTTGATCACGATGGAACGGTGGTCCAGCCTCAAACCCCCCAGCCGCAAAATTACGACGCGGTCATCGACACGGCAAATGACAAGATTACTCGCCTCCAGTATTTCGACCCATCTGATCCGAATACACCAAAGGACAAGAGATCCGAAACTGGGTTGGCCATTTCCGAAATACAAACAGGTAATTCCTCTCGAGGACCGAGAACTTTAGATTTGTCCAACGTGGTCAGCGTGGCCAATATTGTCACTAATTTCGGCAATTCCACTTCGTCAAGTGGCGTCGGCGTGTTTTACGCCTCACGCAGCCCGTCCCAATATGGGGCGGAATATAATCTCGGCCAACGGCCAATCCCATCGCTGTCGCGCTATAACCGTTCGACCAACACCAGCGTCCTTTCGCTCACTGGGCTGCCGGGCAACGCCTTCGATGGCGGCGTCATTTACATCACGATGGCGATCAACCCCAACGGCACCCCCAATGCCCGCGATCTCGATTGGCTGGAAGTTCCTGTCAACCCCGTCGCCAACAAGCCCGACCTGACCGGCTATTTCCTCGACGCCCATCCCAACCCCGATAGCTACACTTGGGCGGAGACCATCCGAGTCGTTACTCGCTTCAAGAACGCGGGATTGTCTGCCGTCAGTATGCCGTTCTCCAACGGGCTGTACCTCTCGCACGACACGACATTCGACGCCAGCGACAGCCTGCTCTATCGAAACTACTTCGGGCCCATGGCCGCGGGAACCACACTGGCGCGCGAATTCACATTCATGCTTCCCACTGCGCCGCCCTCCGGGTTCGGCGATGGGCCGGCGTATTTCCTCTTGGTCATGGACGATCAGAATACAGTGGTTGAAAAGGACGAAACTAACAACAGCGGTCAGGGCGACGGCATCGATTATCTGCCGGTCACGATCTCGGGTTCGCTGCCGCCGCCGGGTCCGCCGGTTATCGGATCCTTCATAGTTGGACCCGACACGATCACGCGTGGCCAGCTTGTAACCTTCACCGCGACCAACGTCACCGATGACGGCGTGGTCAACGAGGTCGTCTTCACCGCCGATAGCAATGGCAACGGCATCCTCGACGGCGGCGACCGCTATATCGCCCACGGCTCGAAGTCCGACACGACCTTCACTGCTCGTGTTCAAACCGACTCCACATGGGCCATCGGTGGGACCGCGATATTCGCCCAGGCGAAAGACAATTTCGACAATCTCAGTCTGGTCAAAGTGGCCACGCTCACAGTCCAAGCTGTTCCGCCCTTCGTGGACGATGCGTACGAGAACAATGACACCCAAGGGAGCGCGACCTATCTAGGCAACGGCGCGAGCGTGACACTGAACGGTCTCGCGCTCGGCCCAAACGATCCGGACTATTTCACCTTCGACATTCCGAACGATAACGCCGTCATCGATGCCGAAATCACGTTCTCGCAGGTCTATCCGCCGCTGGGACAGCCCGCCGGCGATCTCGATCTGTTTTTGATCGACAGCAACGGCAACAGCGTGGCGGCTTCGTACTACAGCACCGCGGGAAACGGGCGGGAACACATCAACATCACGCACGGTTCGGGGCGGTTCACGCTCTACGTCATCGGGTCCAACACGGCCGGCTTTGGGACCGATTACAACTCTAGCTACAACCTCCAGCTGACGCTTAACGCTCCGTCCGGCTATCCGACGAGCGGCACGCTCTCCGCTAGCGCAACGATCTTGACGCGCGGCGACACCCTCACGCTTGGCGTCACAGGTAACACGCCAGGCAGCAACTCCAGCATATACGGCGTCTACTGGTTCCGCGATTCCAACAACAACGGACAGATCGAAGGCGATGAGTTCATTGGCAGCGATGAGGGGATGCCCGATGGCCCGAACGGACAATGGCAAACGGCCGTTTCCACGGCCGGCTGGTCCGAAGGCACGACGACGATCTTCAGCTACACCCTCGACACCCTCGGGCGGGTCAGCCTCGCCAATTCGCTTGCCATCAATGTTCTCGCCAACCAGGCACCGTCCATCCATTCGCTGGCCACTCCGACCGATGTTCTGCAAGGCACAGAGGTGACTCTGGTGGCTCAGGGTGTGAGCGACGACGAAAATGCTGTCACCGTCAGGTTGTATGGAGATGCGAACGCCAACGGCAGTCTGGATGGGAGTGATCCATTCCTGGGCAACGGTACGAACAGCAGCGGCAACTGGTCGTGGAACGTATCGTCGTCGAGCTATTCACCTGGCGCGGCCTACTTCCTGACGCAGGCCGTGGATAATCGCGGCAAGACGGGCGACGCTGTGCCGACGGCGGTAACCATTGATGCCTACGTCAATCAGCCTCCAACGATCAGTTCGCTGTCGGGGCCCGGGTCGGTGGTGCAAGGCAGTTCGTTCAACTTGCAGGCCAGCGGCGTCGCTGATCCTGATGGGACGATTAGCCAGGTTACTTTCTATTTGGATAGCAACTTCGATGGTCAGCTGGATGCGGGCGATCTCAGTCTGGGAATCGGCACGCCGAATGGTCCCGATTGGAGCAAGGTTATCGACACTTCCGATTGGCCGCTCGGACAAGCGATGCTCATCGCCGAGGCTGCTGACAATGGATCACCCGCCCTGACGGCCGTGCAAGCCTTTACGGTGACCGTCACCGACTTGGGCTTCCTTCCCAGAAACAAAGGCACGTTCACCGACCAGGACGGCGATACCTACACGGTTCGGCTCACCGGCCCAGGCCGAGTTGGCCTGCTGTCCAGCGACGCGGGCGCCGACGGCAAGGGACCGATCGGGCGGATCGTGCTCCAGGATACCAGCTCCACCCTCAGCAGCTTGACGATCACGGTCCAGAAGGCGACGACCGGCGACGGCCGCATTTCAATCGGCAGCATCGAAGGGACCGGTCTTAAGCGTCTCACCGCAACTGCGTCCGATCTAGTCGGGAATGGCATCAATCTAAGTGGGCTTCTCGGCAGCCTAACAATCCGCGACATCCGCAATGGGGTCGACGTCATCGCTCTCGGCTCGCCCACGCAGAAGACCACGATCAAGGCCCACGACATCGGGGACGGCACACTCATCGACGTGGACAGCGCGATCGTGTCGCTGGTCGCGGCCCGCTTCGGAGACGGTGCCATCGTCGCCCCGAGCATGGGTAGCCTCCGGATCACTGGCGACAAGCGGGCGAACATCCCCATACTCGGCGATTTCCATGCCGATGTCACGCTCAGCGGGATGGGTGTGCTGGCCGGGAAGCCGGCGCTGAAGTCGCTCAAGGTGGCCGGTTCGGTGCTCGTGGGCAGCGAAATCAACGTCGCCGGACTCATCTCCTCGATGTCAACCGGAGGGTTCAACGGCACGCTCGTGGCCAGTAGCGTCGGCAACCTGACTGTGAAGGGCGACCTCAGTGCCTCCGACATAACGATCACTGGGATAGGTGTGGATTCCGGTAAGCCCGCACTGAATACGTTCGAGGTTACGGGCGCTGTTCAAAGCAGCAACATCTCCATCGGCGGCAACGTGAACACCGTCTCGGCGGCGTCCTTTAAGAACAGCACCTTCTTCGTCGGCTACACCGGCGCGAACGACGGGTCCGGCATTTTCAACACGGTCGCTACCGTGAACACCTTCAAAGTGACGGACACCGCGGACGCTTTCCAGAGCAGCTACGCGATCGCGACTAACTTCAAGAACGTGACGCTCAAGAGCGTGAAGACGGACAACGGCGGAACCCCGTTCGGCTTCATCGCCAATCTGGCGGTTGTCAGCTTGAAGGTCCTCGGGCCGCCGACCTTCACCTACAAGCCGACGGATGGCACTCTCAAGATGGACGGTGACTTTGAAGTAAAGATCGTGTAACCCATTGAGGGAGTCGATCCGCTTGCAGCAACTTGCAGCAGGCGCCGTGGAAATGCTGCAATTGACTGTGTTCTGTGCGATTGCTACCATTCCAAGAGAGCCTGATTTTCAAGGGAATGCGGCAAGCCACGGGCCGAGACCGCCGAATTGGGGTGCAGGGGTTCCAGTTCGACGTACTTCCACACCCGGATGGGTTGACGTGGCCCCAGGAGCGTGCACCTGCCGAGGCTCGCAAGATTGGGTCCGCTCGGTCTCATTGAGGGTGAAGTAAACAAAAAACACGCGGCGTTCGGTTGCCGCGTGTGGATTAGAGAGCAAGAGCCGAACGCAAAAGAACCTATGCTGCGTGCTCCGCGAGAGCAAGCCTTCCGCGC
>DATANR010000366.1:0-61279 GCA_036266155.1 Gemmataceae bacterium
GGCGGCCGATAATGGGCGGCCGACATTATCGGCCGCCTTACGGCGGTCCGCTCGCCTGAAGACCTATTGCTCGCCGGTATAATGTCACAGCAACTCTTCGCTACCTGAGGATCCGCCATGTCTGTCCCGACCGTCAATGGACGACACTTCGTCGCCGGCCAGTGGCTGCCTCCCTCCGGCGACACGTTCGCAAGCCGCAGCCCATCTAATCGCAACAACGTCGTCGGCACCTTTCCAAATGGAACCCCCGCGATCGCGAACGATGCCGTCGCGTCCGCGAAAAAGGCGTTCCTGTCATGGCGACGCACGAGCCGGATTCATCGGGCCGAGTGTTTCGATCGCCTCGCTCGGCTGATCGACCGCGATACCGATGCGCTTGCGACCCTGATGGCCCACGAGTGCGGCAAGACGCTGGCCGAGTGCCGGGCCGAGGTGGTTGAGGGGCTGCACATGGTGCAGTACGTCTTCGGTACCGGTCGCCTGCCGGTCGGCACCATCGTCGCTTCGGAGATCGAGGAGAAGGACGCATTCGTTCGCCGTAAGCCGAAGGGCGTCGTCGCGGTCATCACGCCGTGGAATTTTCCCTTTGCGGTGCCGCTCTGGATGCTCGGGCCGTCACTGGTCGAAGGGAACACGGCCGTGTTCAAGCCGTCCGAAGATACGCCAGCCGTCGGGCAGCGGATTGTCGAGCTGTTCGTCGAGGCCGGCTTTCCAGTCGGGACGATCAACCTCGTTCACGGCGAAGGGCCCGTCGGCGAAGCGCTCGTGCGCAACCCCGATGTGGCGGCCGTGCTGTTCACGGGCAGCTACGACGTCGGTCGCCGAATTCAGCAGTTGTCCGCGGACTTCTGGGACCGCACAGTCGCAGCTGAAATGGGAAGTAAAAGCGCCGTAATCGTTTGTGAAGATTGCAAGATTGATCTGGCGGTCAACGCGGCGATCTTGAGCGCATTCAAGACGAGCGGTCAACGCTGCGTGTCGGCCGGACGAATCCTGGTGGCCGAGCGCGTGTTTGACGAGTTTTCGCGGAAGTTTGTCGAGACGGCACGACGCATTCGAATTGGCGACCCGCTCGATGCGAATAGCTTCACTGGACCGGTGATCAACGAAAGTGCGGCCGAAAAGGTTCTAAAGTACAACGCGCTCGCGCGCGAAGAGGGCGCTACGATATTGGCAGCCGGCGAACGACTGACGGATTCGGCCCGCAAGGAAGGCCATTACCTGTCGCCGTTCGTTTACAGAATGGAGCACGGCAGCAAGGTTCGGTGTCTGCGTGAAGAGGTGTTCGGGCCGCACGTGGCGTTGATCCCGTTCAAGACCAACGACGACGCGGTGCGGATTTACAACGACACCGACTTCGGGCTTTCGCTGGCGGTGATCACGGAGAGCTATCGGACGATGCGGCTGTTTCGCGAGGAGTGCGACTTCGGCATGGGCTATGTGAACTTGCCGTGCATCGGTGCCGAGGTGCATCTGCCGTTCGGCGGCGTGAAGAAGAGCGGCAACGGTCACCCGAGCGCGGCTGGGCTGGCCGAGGTGGTGACGCACAAGGTGTCCTGGACGGTCAATCACGGGATGGAAATCCGGATGGCTCAAGGCTTGAGCGCGGAGGTTTAACAAAGGTAGCCTTCTCGCTCCGCGAGAAGAATGCAAGGCCCCGCTTGTGCAAGACGTCGTTTTGGAGGTGCGAGCCTTGCAATCTTCTCGCGGAGCGAGAAGGCTACGTAACAACCGGAGTCCCCATCATGATGAGCGACGTGGACGAACTGAACCGGCTGGTCGGCATGATGCCGAGCGAGATGGCCCGCGAAGTGTTGAACTTCGCCCGCTTCCTGCACAGCAAGTCCAACGAATCGGCCGCGGAGCCGGCAGATTGGGAAGACGACTTCAGTTCGCGTTATCAAGTCGACGATCCAATTGCGGCGTATCACCCGTGGGACGCGGCAGATGGGGTGAAGGACGTGGCGTGAACAGCGTCATGTAGGTCAGGTTTCCTAACCTGACCTGCATGGCTGAAATTACGGGACAGGTTGGAAACCTGTCCTACCAGCAATTACTTCTCACCTTGCTGCCCGAACCCCGTCCCCACTTCGCCTTGTCCAACTTCTAGCGCAACGCTACTGTTGATGCCGATCCATATCCCCCGAGATCCTTCGATGTGATCGTCAGGAAAGCAGGTGCCCCATGTGGCTCTTCGACACGGAACACGTCCCCCAGATCCAGACCGATCTGCCTGGCCCGAATGCTCGCAAGCTGCTCGACCGCGATACCCAGGTGGTTTCGCAGTCGTACACGCGCGTTTATCCGCTCGTGGTCGAGCAGGGCAGTGGCGCCGTCATACGCGATGTCGATGGCAACCTGTTCCTCGACTTCACGGCCGGCATCGCGGTTTGCACGACCGGGCATTGCCATCCAGAGGTCGTCGAGTCGATCCGCGATCAGGCCGGCAAGCTGATCCACATGTCGGGGACCGATTTCTATTACACGCCGCAGATCGAGCTGGCCGAGCGCCTCGCGGCACTGGCACCGGGCGACATGCCCAAGAAAGTGTTCTTCTCGAACAGCGGGGCCGAGGCGGTCGAGTCGGCGTTGAAGCTGTCGCGGCACCACACGCATCGCAGCCGGATCGTTGCGTTCTTCGGAGCGTTCCACGGTCGCACCTATGGGGCCATGTCGCTGACGGCCTCGAAGCTGCCGCATCGCCGCGGCTTCTCGCCGTTGGTCCCGGACGTTCACCATGTGCCGTTCCCGCGTGATTGCGGTCTTTGCGACGATACTACATCGTGTGCCTGTTTGCGTGAGATCGAAGAGGTCCTATTCCACCGTACGGCGCCGCCGGACGAGGTGGCCGCGATCTTCATCGAGCCGGTCCAGGGCGAGGGCGGGTATCACGTCGCGCCGTCGGTGTTCCTCCAGGGCTTGCGGGCGCTGTGCGACAAGCACGGCATCTTGCTCGTGTTCGACGAAGTGCAGAGCGGCATGGGTCGAACCGGCAAGATGTTCGCGGCCGAGTACTCGGGCGTCGTGCCGGACATCATCTGCGTGGCCAAGGGGATCGCGAGCGGCCTACCTCTCGGGGCCATCGTCGCGAAGTCCGAGGTCATGGACTGGCCGCCCGGCAGCCACGCCAGCACCTTCGGCGGCAACCCAATCGCGTGCCGTGCGGCCCTGACGACGATCGACCTACTCGAACGCGAGTATATGGCGAACGCCGCCACGCGTGGGCGACAGCTTCGTGATGGCCTGCGAGAGTTGACGCTCCGACACGGAGAACTCGGCAACGTCCGCGGCCTGGGCTTGATGACTGCCGTCGACGTGTTGACGCCGAATGGCGACCCTGACCCGAAGGGCCGCGAGGCGGTTGTGCAAGGGGCCTTCCAGCGCGGCTTATTATTGCTGGGCTGCGGCGAATCGGGTGTGCGCTTCTGCCCGCCATTGTGCGTGACGGAGGAGCAGGTGGAGACGTGCTTGAAGTTGCTGGATGAGGTGTTGGTGGAAGTGAACACGGCTACAGTTGTCTGATTCTCGAACGCGCGGCTACGAGATAGAATGAACGCTGACGCTCTGTCGTAAGAGAGATCTCGATAGCTGCAACGCTTGCCGACACGCGATCAGACAAGGACATTCGCGACCGGTTTCGTGGTCTTGCCGCGGAATGGAAACAGCAATCACTGCTGATGTCGAACCCCGCGCAGATGGCGATGCTCAAGTCGTATCAGCAAATCATCGGCATCGGTCCGCCCGCGTTGCCATTCATTCTCGAAGAGTTGCAGCGTGAACCGAATCATTGGTTCTGGGCGCTGAAAGCGATCACGAACGAAGATCCGGTGCCAGCGGAAGCTCTTGGCATCACGCGCAAAATGGCGGATGCCTGGATCGATTGGGGTCGCGCTCGCGGATTGGTTCCGGCATGACGCTTCACCCCGGGTTGCCTTGGTTGACTGCCGACAATTATCGCATCACGAGTCCTGCCACATTCGATTACAACCGCATCGCCTTCGCCGCCAACGATGTCGAGCATTGGTGGGAGCCTGACCGCTTTTGGCCAACTGCAGTCGAGTCGGACTACTACGAACTCAGTGTGTTGACCCAGGCATTTGCAGGACTTGGCTATGTCGATTGCGGTCGAGATGAAGGGCTGGAATCGGGGCTTGAAAAGATTGCTCTTTATAGTCTTGGCTCAATCTACACGCACGCGGCCCGACAACTGCCGTCTGGAAAGTGGACAAGCAAACTTGGCAGTTGGATTGACATCGAACACAATTGTCCTGACGATGTGGCGGGCGGAATCTATGGTGAGGTCGCACTGATCATGAAACGGCCCATCTGATGTCCGTCGCCTTCTCGTGTACGACCCGTGCTCGCGCCAGCGCCGCGTCGATGTCCGGGCAGATATTCTCCACACCAACGTGCTCTTCAAACTCCGCCTGCTTCATGAGCTTGGCCGGCTGTGTGCGTGCGCCGCACAGAATTAGCGTGCGGCCCGTGGCATGAAGTCGATCGGCGAAATCTTCGAAAGCGAGCAAGCCTGTCGCGTCGAGGGCCGTCATGTTGCGCAATCGCAAGATCACGATCGGCATGAGGATGTCCGTGTTCGCCGTGGCGGCGACCAATTTCTGAGTGGTGCCGAACAGAAACGGGCCATGAATGCGGATCAGCGTGACGTAATAAGGAATCGGCTTGTCTTGCAGAATGTGACGCCGGCCTTCTTCCACATACTGCTTGGTCACTTTCGATACCGTCGTCGTCTCGGAAATCTTGCGAATGAACAACAACGCGGCGAGCACGATGCCGACTTGCACCGCTATGGTCAAGTCGGCAAAGACGGTCAGGGCGAAGGTCGCAAACCAGACGACGATGGTCGCCCACGACATCTTCATGAGCTTTGGGATCTCGCGCCATTCGCCCATGTTGTAGGCGACCACGAACAGGATCGCGGCCAGGACGGCGAGCGGGATGTGCTTGGCCAACGGCGCGGCAAACAGCACGACCGCGAGCAACGTCAACGCGTGAATCATGCCTGACACGGGTGTCTTCGCGCCGGAGCGGACGTTGGTGGCCGTGCGCGCGATCGCGCCGGTGGCCGGGATGCCGCCGAAGAACGGGGCCCAGATGTTGGCTACGCCTTGCGCAACCAATTCGACATTCGGATTGTGCTGATCGCCGCACATGCGATCGGATACGACGGCCGACATCAATGATTCAATCGCCCCGAGAAGGGCGACCGTGAGGGCTGGCGACAGGAGTACCGGGACCATGTCCCAACGAAATTCCGGTACGACGAACGACGGCATGCCGCTCGGAATCCCGCCGAAGCGCGTGCCAATGGTCTCTACGGGGAGTTCGAAGAGAACGACGATCGTGGTGCCGATGACCATCGCCGCGATCGCGCCAGGTAGTTTCTTCACGAGCTTCATGCACAAAATCACGATCGAAAGTGCCCCGGTCGCGAGCAGCGTCGACGTCAGTGAAATGGTGTCGACGTGGGTTGCGAGGACGCGCACACGGCCAACGAAGTCGCCTGGCACGGATTCAATCTTCAACCCGAAGAAGTCCTTGATCTGCGTGCTGGCGATCAAGACGGCGATGCCGTTCGTGAAGCCGATGACGACCGGTCGCGGAATGAATTGCACGGCCGTGCCCAGTCCGGTTAGCCCGAGCACGACAAGCATGACGCCCGCCATGATGGTGCAGATGAACAGGCCGTTGACGCCGTGCTGGGCGACGATGCCAAAGACGATGACGACAAAGGCGCCGGTCGGCCCGCCGATCTGCGTCATCGACCCGCCGAGAGCCGAGATCAGGAATCCCGCAATGATCGCACAGTAGAGGCCCGATTCGGGTGGGACGCCCGAGGAGATCGCGAATGCCATTGCCAAGGGCAGTGCGACGAGGCCGACCGTGATACCGGCAATGAGGTCGGCCGCGAACTTGCGGCGAGTGTAGGTGCGGAGTGCCTCGACCAGCTTCGGTAAACGGTCGCGCTTCATGGCGTGGCCTCCGGTTCCACGTCGTTCGCTTCTTGCTCGTGCCGAAGAAGGTCCATCGCCTCATTCATGTGCTTGAGGAAGTACTCGCGCATCTTTTCGAGCACTTCACCGAGAACGGGGTCGCGGAGCCGGTAGAAGATCTGGTTGCCTTCCTTGCGGGTTTCGACGACGTGCTTGTTGCGGAGAACGGCTAGGTGTTGTGAAATGTTCGCCTGCTCCGCGCCGATCTTTTCACACAGCTTGCCAACCGTCAGCTCGCCCGGGCGCAGGTGTTCGACGATTGCAATGCGCGTGGGGTGCGCAAGTGCTTGAAAAATACCGGCTTTGAACCGCCGCATGGACTCGAGCATTCTAACTTTTGATCAGATTTAACATTCGAATACTCTAATATAGCATGTTTGCTGGTAGTTCGCAACTGAAAGAGCTGATCGCACGCTGAGAGAAATGCAAAATTGCCTGCTCTCTTCTTCCTCTGCGCCTCCGCGCCTCTGCCTGAGCCTTTTCTGAATTCGGTCGGCTGCGTGGATGCTTGCCCGACCCAAGCGACGAATCATGAACCCGTCGTTGGAAGATCCATGACGCTGCGCGTAGAATGATCGTTTGGTTTCCGCGATCCTCCCTCGGCTTCTCAATGACCACGGCCAGCAAAGGCACTTACGCGTTCGTTTCGCTCGGCTGTCCAAAGAACACCGTCGACTCGGAACGGATGCTCGGCAAACTGAAGCAGGACGGCTACGTTCTCGTTGCCGACGCGGCGGGTGCCGACGTCGTGGTCGTCAACACTTGCGGCTTCATCGAGTCGGCCCGCCAGGAGTCGCTCGGCGTCGTTCGTGAGATGTTGGAGCTGAAGCAGCAGGGCAAGGTCGGCTCGGTCGTCGTCGCGGGTTGCCTGGCGGAGCGGCAGAAGGACATGCTGCTCGAAACGGTGCCGGAGGTCGATCAGATCGTCGGTGTCTTTGGTCGTGAAGAAATCGCCAGCGTCGTCGATCGGGCCGTGTCGCAACAGCGTGAGCAACGCAGTGTTTTCCGGCCGGCGCCTGTGCGAGCGCTCGAAGACACCGCCCGCGTGCGCATCACGCCGCGGCATTATGCCTATCTCAAAATCTCGGAAGGCTGCGATCGGCTGTGCACGTTTTGCGCGATCCCCAAGATGCGCGGCAAGCATGCGACCAAGCCGATGGAAGAGGTCATCAAGGAAGCCCGCGAACTGGCGGCCGACGGCGTGCGTGAACTGATCATCGTTGCCCAGGACAGCACCTATTACGGCATGGACCTTTACGGCCGGGTGCGCTTGGCTGAGTTGTTACGCGAGTTGGACAAGGTCGATGGCATCCAGTGGATTCGTCTGCTGTATGCCTATCCAGAGCACGTCACGGACGATCTGCTCGAAACACTCGGCGCTGCCAAGAAGGTCGTCCCTTATGTGGACATGCCGTTACAGCACATCAACGACCGCGTTTTGAAGCGCATGCAGCGTCGCGTTGATCGTGCGAAGACGGAGGACCTAATCGGGCGCTGGCGAGCGGCCGTGCCGAACCTGACATTCCGCACGACCTTCATCGTCGGCTTCCCCGGCGAGACCGACGCCGAGTTTGAGGAGCTATGCGGTTTTGTCGAGGACACGGCCTTCGAGCGTGCCGGCGTCTTCACGTATTCGCTAGAGCCTGACACGCCGGCCGCGAAGCTCGATGGGCATTTGCCGCAAGAGGTAAAGCAGTCGCGGCTCGATCGGCTCATGACAATCCAACAGGGAGTCGCCTTCAATTGGAGCCGCAATCAGGTTGGCCGCGAGGTGGAGGCGATTATCGACGGCCCCGATCCCGAAGTGCCGAATCATCACCTCGCCCGCGGACATGCGGATGCCCCGGATATCGACGGCCTCGTGCGCGTGAAGGGCAAGAACCTGCGGCCGGGCGACATCGTGCGCGCCAAGGTGACCGGGGCCGACGGCTACGACCTGGCTGCCCGCTTGATCGGCGACCCCCGTTGAGGGCACGACGTGGTCGAGTCGCGGGACAAGCTACTCAACGTTCCCAACATCCTGACGATCAGTCGCATTCCGCTGACCGTGCTCCTGTGCGTCTTTATCCACATGCGCCTTTGGCCCGCGGCGCTGGTGACATTCGCCGTCGCATCGATCACCGACTGGATCGACGGTTGGTGGGCCCGCAAATTCAACCAAACGTCGACGTTCGGCCGCGTTTTTGATCCGCTGACGGACAAGATCCTGCTTGGCAGTGCTTTCATTTTCCTGGTGCCCGTGACCGAATCGGCGATGGAAGCGTGGATGGCCGCCGTGGTCATTGGCCGCGAACTGTTGATCACCGGCATCCGCGGATATGTCGAATCGATGGGTAAGAAGTTCGGCGCCGACTGGTTTGGCAAGCTGAAGACGATTCTGCAATGCCTGTGGTTGTTGGCTGTGTTGTTGTTCCTGACGCTCGACCAACCGGAGTCAGGCGATCTTGTGCAGGCGGTCAAGATGCTGCATTTCGGCCTGCTCTATGCCATGCTCGCGGCGACGGTGCTCAGCGGATTGCAATACATTGCAAGAGCTGCGCGACTCATGGTGCAATGAAATGAAACCTGTCGGGGGGGGTGTGGCAAAACGGTGGCGATCTTGGCGACCTTACCCATTTCCTTCGGGAAAACTGCAGTTTTCATAAAAGGAAGATCGCCAACTTGAGCGGCGATAGAGGGTGAGCGCCTTCCGGATTTAGTCGCAAAACATGGACAAAACCGGACAGCCGGTACAACGTCACCATGTCCACCAGCAACACGCTTGGCGTCGCCATCGTCGGCACCGGGATGATCGCCCGGTTTCACGTCCGCGCACTGGCCGATGTGCCGGGCACTCGCCTCGCCGCTCTGGTCACGCGCAGCCCGGCCAACGCGGAAAAACTGATCGCCGAAACCGCATCGACTGCGGTCCCCGTGTTCACGGATCTTGGACACGCACTCAAGCAGCCGGACGTTGACGTCGTCATCGTCACGACGCCGAGCGGAGCCCATCTGGAACCGGCCGTGGCCGCCGCGAACGCAGGGAAGCATGTCGTCGTCGAGAAACCACTGGAGATCACGCTGGAGCGTTGCGACCGCATCATCGACGCGTGCGACCGCAACAAGGTCAAGCTTTGCACGATCTTCCCATCGCGCTTTCACGATGCCAACGTGGCGCTCAAACAAGCGGTTGACGGCGGTCGCTTCGGTCGGCTCACGCTCGGCGAGACCACGTGTAAATGGTGGCGTACGCAAGCCTATTACGATGAGGGCGGTTGGAAAGGCACGCAGGCCCTCGACGGCGGCGGGGCGTTGATGAATCAGGCGATCCACAACGTCGATTTGCTCTTGTGGATGATGGGCGACGTCACCCACGTGACCGGCTTCACGGCGATGTTGGCACACGAACGGATCGAAGTCGAGGACACGGCCGTCGCGTGCCTGAAATTCAAGAACGGCGCTCTCGGCGTGATCCAGGCGACGACAAGTGTGTTTCCCGGTCTGCCCAAAACGATCGGCATCCACGGTGACCGCGGTACGGCCGTCATCGAGCAGGAGGACATTCTGCGGTGGGAATTCGCTACGACGACAGCCGACGATGCCAGAATCAAAGAACAATTTGCCCAGCGAATTGGCGCGTCAGGTGGTTCCAGCGATCCCAAGGCAATCTCGCATCAAGGGCATGCCCGGCAACTTGCCGACTTTGTTTACGCCATCCAAACCAACTCGCAGCCTCGCATCGATGGTCGCGAAGGCCGCCGAGCCGTTGCGGTAATCTGTGCAATCTACGAATCCATGCGGACCGGCAGGGTCGTCGCGCTCTAACGATGGCCAACAAGCCCCGCAACCGGTTCGTCGACTACGCTGTTTACGCTGCGGTCCGCGTCGTCGTTTGCGTGCTGCAGGCCGTGCCGTTGCGTGCGGCACTCGGCTTTGGCCGCTGTCTCGCGTTGCTCGCCTATCAGTTCGACAAGCGTCATCGCGAAGTCGCACGGGACAATCTTCGTCATGCTTTCCCGGAACGGTGCGCCGATCCCGTCGAGTGCGACCGTCTCGTGCGCGCTTGTTACACGCACTACTGCACGATGGCGATCGAGATCGCGTGGATGCCACGCCGCATGCATCTCTACAATTGGCGCGGCATGGGCACGCCGACGCATTTTGAACGGATCGTCGCGCCAATCCTCGGCGATCGAGCCGCGTTGCTGGTGACCGCGCACTACGGTAACTGGGAAGTAGCTGGCTACGTGACCGGTGTTGTCGGCATCAAGAGTGCTGCAATCGCTCGGGAGCTTGACAACCCGCACCTCGATCATTTTCTGCAGAAATTCCGGCAAAAGACGGGGCAAGCGATCCTCTCAAAAACCGGAGATTACGACCGCATCAACGCCGTTTTGGCCAATGGCGGCATCATCGCCACGCTCGGCGACCAGGATGCGGGGCCGAAGGGGATGTTCGTCGACTTCTTCAATCGGCCCGCTTCGACACACAAGGCCGTCGCCATTCTCGCGATGGAGCATGATGCGGTCATGGTCGTGATGGGCGTGCCACGGATTGGCTCGCCCATGAAGTTCGCGCTCAACATTGAAGAAGTGATCGACCCGCGTGATTACGCCGAGCGACCGGATGCGGTACGCGCGATCACGGCCCGCTTTACGCAAGCCATCGAGCGGCTCGTGCGCCAGCATCCCGAGCAATACTTTTGGCTGCACCGCCGCTGGAAACACCAGCCGCCGGTTCGCAAAGCCAGGTCTTGAAGGCCGGTCGCTTTCGCGGACAATTCCACCATCCCGCCTCTCGGAGAACAAGCAATGCTCCGCCGTCTCCCATTCGTCCTCTGCGTTCTCTGTGTCCCATCAATCCAAGCCGAAGACCCAAAGCCCAAAGTGCCCGAGTGGAAAACCCTCTTTGATGGCAAATCCCTAGACGGCTGGAAGAAGTCCTACGACCGCGGCTCCGGTAAGATTGAAGTAAAGGACGGTGCCATTGTGATGGGCGTCGGCGAGAAGATGACCGGTGTTACCTATTCGAAGAACGACTTTCCGAAGACCGATTACGAAGTCACGTTCGAGGGCAAGCGCGTCGAGGGCCGCGACTTTTTCGCAACGGCCACTTTCCCGGTTGGCGACAGCTTTTGCTCGCTCGTGACCGGCGGTTGGGGCGGCATGGTCACGGGCATTTCCAGCATTAATGGGTCGGATGCGTCCGAAAACGAAACGACCGGTTCGACCGAGTTCAAGACTGGGCAATGGTACAAGTTCCGCGTGCGCGTCACCGCCAAGAAAATCGAAGCGTGGATCGGCGACGAGAAGGCCGTCGACGTTGAGCTAAAGGGCCGCAAGGTCAACACGCGCATCGAGTGCGAGGACTGTCAACCATTCGGTTTCTGCACGTGGGATACGACCGGTGCTGTACGCGAAATTAAGGTACGCAAGCTGACGGATGCGGAGAAAAAATAGGTTGACCTTGACTGGGCCGTCGGCAGTCGAGTAACTGCGAGCCAATTTCGCAGTCTCGATTGGGATGCCGCCCGTGGTACGCCGAAGCTGGGTTTTGTTCGCATTGGTGGTGCTGGCCGCGCCCGTCTACGGGCAACCGGCGCCCGACACAACGGTCGTACCGGCACCCTCGCCGCCGTCAACCGCGCCGCCGCCTGCCGACGACGCTACGCGATTACACCCTGTATGGTCGTCTGCGAATTCTGAATCGCCTGCTGCGACGTTTCTCCGGGCGATGGAGCCAGGCTTGTTTCTCGACGGCTCCATCGGCGCCGTCTTTCCGTCTTTGCATGGCCGACGTTGGCCGACGCCCGGCTACGTTCCCAACATCCCCTGGCGTTATCCCGCGCTCGATGGTGGCCGGCTCAAGCAGTACGACATTTCGACCGATGACGGCGTCACGAACGGCGTGATCGGCGGCAACTTCTTGATTGGTTACCGGCTCGACGGCGGTTGGGGCGAGGTTGCCGTCAACGTCCACGGAGTGAGCGGCGACGCGCAGACGCTGCGAAGCAATGGCGATCCGCTGGCCGATGCTTATGCGGCCGCGCTATACAAGTTCGGCGGTAGCGTCGGTGGTATGGCCATCGCGGCCAACAAATCGCTCAATACCGAATCGGGTGTGTTCGATCCGCTGGGCGCCGCATTGAGCGGCACGAGCCTCTCCGCGTACGCCGTCGACTTCACATACGGCAGCGCCTATACGGGATTGCCGTTTGTCGACTTGCGCTGGGCTATGGGCGCTCGGTTCGGTGTTCTCGATTCTTACGACGCGATCAAGAGCCGTGACATCGAGTCGCGCACCGACACGCACTTCAACGGCGTCGGCCCGATGATCGCGATCACCGCCGACTGGATTCTGGCACGCTCAGGCAACGCCGGCACGTTGTCCCTGTTGACGAGAGTTGACAGTTCGCTGCTCTATGGGCGAACGCGTCAGATCGATCGGGAAACTACGGGCGGTTTGTTGCCCTGGGGATATCAGTACGTGTCGCTCGAGGCCAATCGGATCGTGCCGACCACCGCTTTCGATGTCGCCCTGGTCGGGCGTTTCTATGATCCGCGCGTCGCTGTGTTGGCGGGCTACCGTTACGAGAATTGGAAGGGCGTGGGCGGCGTCGGCGTCTCTGATTGGGACTTAATGACGCACACTGTATATGTCGGTTTGCAATTCAACTATTGACGCCTACACTCGGTATCGGCCATCGCGTTCGGGATCGTATTTCGATCCCCATTGTAATATCTCAATGCGGTTACCGTCCGGATCGTGAATAAAGAATCGATCGGCGCCGGGAATCTTGACGGTCTCGTCAATGCGCAAGCCGCGACTCACACATTGAGCCCGAGCGGCCGCGATGTCGGAAACGTGCAAGCAGAAATGCCGTGGGCTGATCGTGTCCGGCGTGGGCTTCTGCAGCAGATGCAGATAGGCGCCGCCGAGATCGTACCAGAGGGCGACGAAGTCAAAAGTTCTCGGAGCCGGGATCTCGCATAGGCCGAGCGTTTCACCATAGAAACGTCGACTGGCCGCAACGTCGGTAATGATGACGGAACAATGATCGATGTGGGTGACCGGCAAGCCCATCGCCTCATCCCTTCTGGCGCTTGGCAAAGAACTCGGCAATCAACTGTTGCGCGTCCGCGCTCGTTGCCAGCCTTTGGAACGCTTCCGTCTCCAGGCGGATGCCGGCGGCCAGATCAGTGAGTGCACCTTCCAAAACGACCTTTAGCGCCGCGATTGCCGCGGGTCGTTGCGGTGCGTCGAGCACGTCGAACGTGTGCCGCGTCTCTGCAAGGAATTCGGCGGCGGGCAGCAAATCGGCGGGAACCGCAGACGTCTTGATGTGCCGCATCTCGCGCCAATCGCCCGTGTCGATCCAGCGTCGAGCGGATTCGATCAACGTTTGGGACGGAACCGTCTCATCGATCAGATCGTCCGGCGGCGGGTCGCTCTCCTCGTAGCTTTCGCCGGACAGCATTCGCTCAATCGCTTCTTCGGGGCCGATCAACCGTGGCAGTCGTTGCGTGCCGCCCCAGCCGGGGATAAGGCCGAGCTTGATCTCGGGGAGGCCGAGCTGCACCTTCGGATGCGTGCCGCAGATGCGAAAATCGCACGCGAGCGCCACCTCCAATCCGCCGCCGAGTGCAGCGCCGTCAATTAACGCGACTGTTGGGAAGGGCAGTTCTTCAAGCGTGTGCAACACACGGTGGCCCAGATCGATGAGCGTGCGAATACGATCGGGCTCGCCGGACGCCAGTTCCTTGAGATCAGCGCCTGCGATGAAGATGCCCGGCTTGGCGCTCTCAAGGAGCAAGCCGGTGACGCCGGGCCGATGCGCGAGATCATCCAGCCGTTGGCCAAACTCGGTCCACAGAGCTGGTGAAAGGACGTTTGCCCGGCTGCCCGGCTGGTCGAACGTAAGTCGCGCGATGCCGTCGTCGATCGTCAATCGAATGGCTGCGTCACTCATCTGCATCTCAATACGCGTTCCGGTGGATCAATCCATTCCACAGCGTCATCCACATGATGCGCAGGTCGAACAGCGGATTCCAGTGGACGATGTAATAGAGGTCGTACTGAATCCGGCGCCTGAGCGAGGTGTTGCCGCGCCAGCCGTTGACCTGGGCCCATCCCGTGATGCCGCACTTCACCGCGTGGCGGGCCATATAGCTCGGGATCGTCTTGCGGAATTTCTCGATGAATACCGGCCGTTCCGGACGCGGACCCACGACCGACATGTCGCCGCGCAGGACGTTGATGAACTGCGGCAGCTCGTCCAGGCTCGTCTTGCGCAAAAAGCCGCCGATCGACGTCGTCCGGCTATCGCCCTTCTTCGCCCACACCGGGCCCGTCTTGGATTCCGAGTCCGTCGGCATCGAGCGGAACTTGAGCATGTTGAACGATCGGCCGTTGAGTCCGCACCGTTCCTGTTTGAAAAAGACAGACCCCTTGCTCGTGATTTTTACGGCGATGGCAATGATAAGCATCACCGGCGCCAGCACGAGCAATGCGAAGCATGCGAGGACGATGTCCATGGCGCGCTTGACGACGATGTTGACACCGTAATGCGGGCTCTCACGCAAGCCAACGATCGGCATACCTTCGAAAAACGTCGTCGTCAGCGAAACGCCCGCGAGGTTCGGGATGTCAGCGACCAAGCGCACGTCAACGACTTCTTGTGACAACACATCGAACACATGGCGCGATTCGTCGAAGCGGTTCATCGGCAAGGCGATAAAGACGTGATCGACCTTGTACTTGCGAATCAGCGTCGGCAGATCGGAGACGCCGCCAAGGATGTCCAGATCGCTCGACCAGCGCGTCGGGTTGTCCTCGACGAAACCGACGTTGCGGAAGCCCATCCAGGTGGCGGAGCGCAATGCAGCCGCCGTCTTGCGTGCGGTTCGACCGGTGCCCACGATGACCGAGAACGATGGGTTGTAGCCGCGCCGGCGGAAATGGTGGACCGCCCACCAAGTCAAACGTCGATTGACGAGCACAGCCACAAATGACAGTCCCGCGAAGAGGGCCATGGCGCCGCGGGAGACGTATTCATCCTGCAGAAAGAACGCGCCGCCGGTGATCAGTAGGACGAGCAGCGGCACGCCCTTGAACGTCGTCCACAGATCTTCGCGGAGCCGACGCAGGCGGTGGATTTCGTAGTTCTTCGTGAGCCAGAACGCGATGGCCGCGAGCGCCATCACGATCGGCAAATCGTCGCGGCACCATTCGAAGGGGGGCTGTTCTTTGGGAACGGGGAACAGACCCGAGAAACGCAGGTAATAGGCCCCGATCCATGCGGCGCCGACCGTGACGACGTCGCACAGGCAAATCCAAGCCGCGAGAGTTTGGCTGCGCCGCTTGATCATGGAGTTTCCGCGGTGGCGATCTACCTTCTAACAGTCGTGGGCATGCGGGTCAAGGATCGAACGAATTCTCATTCCGAAACTGCCAATCAGTTTCTGAGATTGCCATCAGAGATTGCCAACCCCCTTCCACTGGTTGGCAATCTCTGGTCGAAAAATCACCCGCAGTTTGTTGTAGGCCATCGAGTTGCGGCGAAAATCGTATCTTCGAAATTCTAGCGCCCGGAACCCCCAGTTTTCGACCGCCAATGCCTGCAATCACGAGTTTCGAAACCACGTCGAGACGGCCCAAGTCACCAATCCAATAACAATTGTACAAGCAACGAGGAAAGCGATTGTCACTGCCCATTCGCGGCCCGTGATGCCTCGACGTTTGGGCTTCGGCAGTTCCGGCAATGCGGGAGCCCCGCCGTATTGCCACGTCAGTTCGGCGATGAGTGCGGCGTGACGGTGGTAGTGGACCTGCGCTGCCGCATCTGCCAGGAGCAGCGTTTCTAACACGAGTCGGCCATCCTCGGAGATCGTGCCATCGAATAGCTGGTCTGCCATTCGGCCCAAATCGGTCGCGCCGCCGGGCGGCTCCAGACCGGTGTCCGGTAGGTCCTGACGCAACGCGGACACGAGGCTCGCATGGAGCGACGCGAGGTCACGGGCAACGGCAGTAGCCGATTGATTCTCCGCAAGCGCGATTTGGTCGCCGCGTAGACCAAGCTCATAACGTCGGCGAACCAACTCGCGTTCCGGCGGCGGGAGTTGCTTCAAGATCTGCGCGAGAACCGCGGGCCGCGTCTCGGATTGATGGAGAATCGGCCCCGCCGAATCGGCAAGCTGGCGGAACAGGTCGTCCGAGAACGGCAACGGCGACTGACCCTGCCGGCGTTCGACCGCAACCTGCCGCGCGATCCGCTCGGCCCAGTCGGCCGTGTTCGTTGCGGGCGATTCGCTCGCATGTTCCGCCAGGCGCACCATCGTTTCGCGCAACGCCGCATCGGCATCCTTCGCGGCTGGCAGCAAGGCACGCAAGTAGACGGCCAATCGCCGATGGTACTTGCCCACGAGAGCGTCGACGGCAGCGGGGTCGGCCACAGGTCGCTCCGTCATGGCTTCGCAGGCGGCCGGTCGACGCCGGTGATGAGGCGGGCCGATCGATTCCGCGTCAGGTAGTTCCAGAACCATTGGAACATGACCATGACGCGATTCGAGAAGTTAATCAAGTAGACGATGTGCACGAACAGCCACGCCAGCCAGGCGATGAACCCGGTCAACCGAATCGGGCCAATCTCAGTGACGGCGGCATTGCGGCCAATCGTCGCCATGCTCCCCTTGTCCCAGAACGAAAAGACGCCGACCTCGGTGCGGCCGGCCAGTCGCTTGCGAATGGTCGCTGCCGCGAACTTGCCACCCTGAATCGCCCCCTGGGCCACGCCCGGCACCGGCTTGCCATTCGACGTGACGGCCGCCATGTCACCGATCACGAAGATGTTCGGATGGCCCGACACGGTGAGGTCCGGTTGCACGATCACCCGGCCGCCGCGATCGATCGTCGCTCCGGTCGCGTCCGCGATCATCTTGCCGAGCGGCGACGCCTTGACGCCCGCGCCCCAGACGACCGTCGAGGTGTCGATGCGATGAATGGTCCCGCTGCGCTCGACCACGACATGATCGGGCTGAATGTCCTTGACCTTGGCCGACGTCCAGACCTCGACGCCCATGCGCCGCAAGGCCTTCTCGCCCTTCGCCGACAGCTTGGCGTGAAACGGCGGCAAAATGCGCTCGTGGCCCTCGACCAGCACAATGCGTGCGGTCGCCGGGTCGACGCTGCGGAAGTCGTTGCGCATCGTGTGGTGGGCCAGTTCGCTAATCGCGCCGGCCATTTCGACGCCCGTGGCCCCACCCCCGACGACCACGAACGTCAAACAACGGTCACGTTCCGGACCGGCACTGTGGCGCTCGGCCATTTCGAATGCTGACAGCACTCGGCGACGAATCTCGGTCGCTTCCTCGACGGACTTGAGGCCCGGAGCATTCGCTTCCCAGGCCGTGTTGCCAAAGTAATTGTTGGTCGCCCCGGCCGCGACGATGAGGCTGTCGAACGGCAACCGCTCATCGCCCACGAGTACCGCCTTGCCCGGCACATCGAACCCGGTCACTTCGCCAAGCACGACCTTGCAGTTCTTTTGCTTCCGCAACACCGACCGCAACGGCGCCGCAATGTTGGCCGGCGACAAGGCCCCCGTCGCCACCTGATAGAGCAGCGGCTGAAACAGATGGAAATTGCGCCGATCGACGAGCGTGACGTCGACGTCCGCCCGCCGCAGACACTGCGCAGCCGTCAGCCCGCCGAAGCCCCCGCCGATGATGACGACCTTGTGCCGATCGGGCATTGTCTGCATTCCATGGGAGATCGCAGAGGATGTGGTACGGAGGGCAACACTTCGTAGCCACCATCGAGTGGCGTCCGAGCGCGCGGTCCGATCGGGACTGCCGAGTCTGCAGGTCTCTTTGACCGAGAGACTTTGAGAAAACTCCGTTGGAAGTTCTGGATCAGGCGTTCGGAAAATCCAACCGAGATCAGTTAATGCACATTCATGCTGCACTCAAAAAACAGTTATCGAAAAGTTGAAATTCTCGGTGAAGTCGTTTGGAGGATTCGGCAAACTCTCATTTGGGTTATCCAATCAATGGTTCTGACGCCGGAGTCAGCAGTATGGACCCCGCGATCATCGCGGCCGGCATTGGTGCAATTGCAACCGTCGCCGCAGCCGTCATCGGACTCAGGTCTGGTAAGAAGGCTGGCCGCCAAGAACTAGCGAGGGAAATTGATGATGCGCCTCGAAAGTACGTGGATCACCTTGACCGTTTGATTCAGAGAGCAATCAACGAGGGTGCCGCAAACGCCGCGCTAAATGCTCGGGCGATCGTATCCACACGGAACGATCTCCGGGAGTCGTTGATGAAAATATCCGATCGCCTGAATTCGGATATCGACCGGCTGGCCGAGGAGATCGGTGAATCGACCGGTACTCAAAGAACTAACGGAGGCCGGACACAAGCAGCATCTGGCGCTGTCTTTGACACGATTCAAGTGCTATCACGCAAATGGCCAGCGAAGAAGGATCAAGTGGAGGTGGAGTTGCGAAAAGTGCTAGCAGAGCTGGGACTGCTCGGGCGCAGCCCTAATCGGCCCACCCAAGAACCTCCTTCGGCTGAACCACCGCCGACCGAACCCCCGCCTCGCCCATCTCCTCGCCCAACGGTCCCTGCCTAAGTCCAAGATTCGGCTGCGAGTTGGAGTAAGAATTGAGATCCGATGAGGGTTCGAGCCATTTCTGCCCGCGCATTCTGGAGTGGAACGCGGCGATTTCGGGAAAGTCCTGTAACGACCGATGCTCAGTCTTTGCAACCTTGAGCGAGTTGATCGACCTCATCGCGTCACTGCCGGGATGGTCATCGCACAAGTGTCGCTCTTCCTGAAGAATTGGAGCTGGTGTGGTTCGAGTTGACTCATGCAACGAGAAAAATAACGTCGAGGCGTTCACATCCGATTCCGCGTTGGGATTCGATTTGTCGAGGGCGTAGTTAAGGAAGATCGAGGCCCCCTCGAGATCGGAGGGCGCATCTGTATGAAGTCGAATTTCGCATGGACCCGCGCGAACCAGAAGTCTCTTATATCGAGTTGCCGGCCGTGGATATGGAGCCGGTCGAAGTAGCGACCTAATTTCGACGTGATCCCGTTCGGCGGCACGCTCGCGATTGAGCAGCAATTGCGATGTTTGACAATTGTCTGTCCGACGGTTAGTCTGGCAGAAGTTAGGCTATCCCGGCTGTGCCGATCGAGAACGCGAAGTAGACCCGAGAACGGAGACGCAACCGGCAGCTTCGGGAAATTCAGTCACAATCCATGCTTCGGTGGGAGACGGTACAGCCGCCCGTCGAGAATGGGCACATGATGCATATTTCGTTGGACAATGTCATAGCCGACACACTGCGGGACATGACTCCGCATGTCCGACGACTCTTGATGGAATTACAGAGTCGAAAGCGATACGCCGATTTCCCTGTCATGTTGGCATTCATGGAGTTGATAACCCGATGGGGGGGGGTAGATCTGGACCTTGGTGGTTGGGGGAGGATAATGGCGGGTTGCATGGCAGAAGGCCCCGACATTCCAATCGAGGATGTGATCCGGATCCGTTACGCTTTTCATCCGAACCACTTGGATCTGTGCCGCCAGCCGGTCACCGACGAGGCATTGGCGGCAATATCGGAGGACGTCGGCAAACTCGTCTTGATGGACACACTCGTCACGGACGCAGGTGTTCCTGTCCTTCTGAAGCTGGCCCGCCTGAAACGGTCACCCATTGGACACGGCGCCGATGAACTTCGAGTCTTCGCGTTCCATGGCGTGCGTCATCGTCAGTGCTACTCAAGCACCAGCAGATCAAGCCCTTTGAATTGCTTAAACCCCTTGTCCGTCGTCACCAATTGCTGGCGACCCGCGACAGCAAAGGCGGCGAGAAAAGCGTCCATCCACAACTTCGGCGCGGCCGCTGGGAATTGGCAGTACTTCCTCCACTGCGACTCAAGGCCCGACGGCTCGTCTGTCCAGGCGACGCGACGGTCAGCGCGAAAGTCCGCGTAGACCGTCCAGGCGGCCTTGTTTGTTAACGGCGGTATCCCGTACGGCGAAAGGACCGCGGCGGTCGTCAATAGCCGCAGAAACGATTGTTGGGTCGCCCGACAAAACACGACTTCACTTTGGCTGCATTTATCCAGCCATGCCCGCGCCGTCTTGTGAAGGTCATGCTTGGAGAGTGCGAGCGCCAGCCAGATGTTGCTATCGGCGAGCACCAAGGTGCCACTCCGCTTCCTGATTGAGAAGGATGTTCGCCACGCGATCCGGCGTCATCTCCGTGGCGGGCGTGGCCGCGTGGCGACATTCAATGACGGGCAGCCCCGTTTTTTTGTCCCGCCGGACCACTGGTTCCGCCGACGTTGAATCGGTTTCGGGCGCTGCGAGCCCACGGCGGAGCAACTCCTCAACCGCATCTTTGAGCTTTTGCCGGCGATTCACGGCGCGAATCTTGATCTCGCGCACGAGGTTCTCCGGGAGATCGAGAGTCGTTTTCATTTAGCCATTTTGCTGGTTTCCCAGCTTTCTGTCAAGAAGAGGCCGCCGTCATTCGATGACGCCGGCCTCTCACATCACTTCGGAAACTCCTTCGCCGGCAGAATGGTCGAGCCGGTTTCGAGCAGCGACTTCAAGTTGGACAGAATCTTCGGCCAGCCGTTGGACACGGCGCCGATGAACTTCGAGCCTTCACGTTCCATGGTGTGGGTGAGGGTCAGTTTCACGGCCTCGCCCTCGGGTTCGATTTCCATCGTGCAGAGCGACCAACCCTCGGCCTTCATTTCCGGCATGAACTCGTTGCGCCAGCGGATCGACATGCGCTTGACCGGCTCGAATTCCACGATTTCCCCGGTGTCAAGGACGCGGCCGTCGGGGAGGACGATCTTCCAAGCGCCGCCGACTCTCCAGTCCGCTTCGGGAAAGGCGCCGAGCCAGTATTGCTTGGCGAAGTCCGCACTCATCAGGGCGGACCAGAGGCGTTCGGGCGTTGTTCGGATGTAGGTGACGTAGACGAAGCGGGATTCAGCCATCGGTTTCTCCTTCGAGTTGTTTCTTGAGTTCCGCCAATACACGCAGGCGTTCGCGGTCGAACTGGCCGATCCAACGCTGGGCGATGTCGTGGATCGGCACCGGGTTCAGGTAATGCAACTTTTCGCGGCCCCGCCAGATCGGGACCACGAGGTTGGCATCCTCCAGCACGGTCAGGTGCTTGGTCACGGCTTGCCGGGTCATCTCCAGATGGGCGCAGAGTTGCCCCAGAGTCTGGCCGTTGTCCGCACGCAACAGGTCCAGCAACTTTCGGCGACTGGCGTCGGCCAGCGCCTTGAACACCTTGTCCATATCGGCATCCACGACCTTATTATGCAACCAAATGGTTGCATGTCAAGAGCATACTTGAGATTTGCCTTTCACCAACTGTCAGCTCGTGGCTACTATGGCCTTCAGCAATTGCGGAGTACGTCGATGAAGGGACTTGCGGTTACTGTGCTGTCGATGTTGGCCTTCGCCTCGTGCGCTTCGGCTCTTGGCCCCTGCTTCAGCCGCGAGCAGCCGACATTGCGTGAAGAGGCGGCAAACGCCAAGGTCATCGTTTATGGCACGATTGCCAACGCCAAGAGAATCGGCGATGGCGGGACGACGGACCTGATCGTTTCCCGTGTTCTCAAAAGCGATCCGGCGGCAGCCGGCAAAAAGGTTATTCAGATCGATCGCTATATCGAGATCCCCACCGACCCCGACAATCCACGGACCTATCTCGTGTACGGCGACGTGGAGGAGGGCCAGGTTGATTTCTATCGCGGCGAGGCGGTGGGGCCGGCGGTCGCCGACTATTTGGCCAAGTCGCTCGCGACTAACATTAACAAAGATCATGTCAGCCTGCTGAAACATTGCGCCAAGCACTTTGAGCACGAAGAACCCATCGTCGCCGGCGACGCGGTGGCGGAGTTCCAGCGCGCGGCTGATGCGGACGTTCGGACGGCATGCCGGGCGATCGACCCGGATCGGCTGCGGCGCTTCTTGCATGACAAGGACATCTCGCATTCCCGATTAGGTCTTTATGCGATGCTGCTCGCGCATGACGGCAACCGCTCCGACGCGGTTCTGATTCGCGATTGGCTGGACAAACTGGCGGACGGATCGAGTTCCTTGGAATTTCTCTTCACGGCCTACACGCTGCTCGACCCGGTCGCCGGCTGGGCGTACACATGCAACCTCATCCAGAATCCGAAGACGGAGTTTATGGTTCGCTACTCGGGCTTGCGTGCTGCCCGCTACTTTCAGAACACAAGGCCGGACGTGCTTTCGGTCGACGACCGCGTGAAAGCTCTGCGGATTTCGCTTCGTCACGCGGACATGGCTGACCTCGCCATCGACGACTTGCGGCGCTGGCAACACTGGAAGCTGACGAACGAAGTGTTGTCGATTACGGAACAAAAGGGCTTCGATCTGGCAATCATCCGTCGAGCGCAAGTCAAATATGCGATCCAGTGTCCGGATGAAAAGGCAGTTCAGTTCGTCGCCACGATGTGCGCGACGGACCCGGTGGGTCTAAGGGAGATTCGGGAACTGTTGGACGCGGAGTTGTCGGGGAAATAGCCGCTGGCGGCGTAGCGCGAGCGTGCTACGCCGCCAGCGGCGAGAACGGCTATTTCTTCTTCTTCAGCACCGCCACGATTTGCCGATTCTCTTGCGTCGACGAGAATTCCGTTGGCCGTTCCTTGACGCCCGGCATCGCCATGCAGACGGTGATCGTGTCGCCTTCGATCTTGTAGATGCCGGGTTGCTCTTTGCCCGCATCGTTGCCCGTTTTGATAATCAGGTCGAGGGTCGGCGTCTTGGCTTTCGGGTCGAGCTTGAGTTCGCCCTCTTCCATGTTGCCGCCGAGATCGAAGATGTACTTGTCCTTCTCGAAGGTCCACTTGGAACTGTCGAGCGTGTCCTGATCCTGTGCGAATCCGGCCTGTTCCCATTTCGTGATCATCCATTCGCCGAGGAATTTTTTGGCGTCGTCCTTGTCGTCTTTGTCGGCCGGCCTGGGGGCAGCGAATCCAAGCCCGGTGACCAAGCCGAGCATCACAGCACACAGCGACAGCAACTTCATGGCACGTCTCCAGATGTGAGGGACCTCCGTTATCTTATGGCCGATTCGTTGGGGCAGGAGTTGGCTCCCTCGACAGATGGCGGTCGTTACATGACTGCACGTGCCTTGATTCTCCGACCCACCCGCGCTAGAATCCCCCAACTTTCCTCTCCACCATGATCCTGCACCGTTGAATTCGCCCGATGCCGGCCTTCCGATGGTCTCGAGGCCGCCGGCCTGCGTTGTCCAGAGGGGAGGGGCTTGCATAAGATGAAGTACAGCTATTTCATTCGTTCCGAACCGTTGAGCGGACTGCACGCTCTAACTATCCCGGGACCGCCCAAGACCTGACCGCCACCGCTGGCGGCGACACCCGGCACGCCGGAGAAGTCCTCAGATGTACGAACGATTCACGGACCGGGCTCGCAAGGTGATGCAACTCGCCAATCAAGAGGCGCAGCGCTTCAACCACGAGTACATCGGTACCGAGCACATTCTCCTCGGCCTCGTCAAAGAGGGATCGGGGGTTGCGGCCAACGTGCTCAAGAACCTCGACGTTGACCTGCGCAAGATTCGTCTTGAAGTCGAGAAGATCGTCCAGACTGGACCGGGCGGCGATCAGGTGGTGCTCGGCAAGCTGCCGCACACGCCGCGGGCCAAGAAGGTGATTGAATACTCGGTCGAGGAAGCCCGCAATCTAAACCACAATTATGTTGGTACGGAACACTTGTTGCTCGGCTTGTTGCGTGAGCAGGAAGGCGTCGCGGCCCAGGTCCTCATGAATCTGGGGTTGAAGCTCGAAGACGTTCGCGAGGAAGTTCTGAATCTTTTGGGGCACAACATGCCAGAGTCCAGTGAAGGGCCCAGCGAAGGCGGGGGCGGCACCCGTGAGCGACCGGCCAAGGGTAAGTCCAAGACCCCGGCACTCGATAGCTTTGGCCGCGACCTGACCGAACTTGCCCGGCAGGGTAAGCTCGACCCGGTCATCGGTCGGGCCAACGAGATCGAGCGCGTCATCCAGATCCTTTCGCGCCGGCAAAAGAACAACCCCGTACTCCTGGGCGAGGCCGGCGTCGGCAAGACCGCCATCGTCGAAGGACTTGCTCAGCTGATTGTCGACGGCAATGTTCCCGAGTTGCTACGCGATAAACGGCTCGTCGTGCTCGATCTCGCGATGATGGTGGCCGGCACCAAATACCGCGGCCAGTTCGAGGAACGCATCAAGGCCGTGATGAACGAAGTTCGCCGAGCCAAGAACACGATTCTGTTCATCGACGAACTGCACACGCTGGTCGGGGCCGGCGGGGCCGAGGGCGCGATCGACGCTTCCAATGTGCTCAAGCCGGCGCTGGCCCGCGGCGAAATCCAGTGCATTGGCGCCACGACACTCGACGAGTACCGCAAGTACATCGAGAAAGATGCCGCCCTCGCTCGCCGGTTTCAGGACATACTCGTGAATCCGCCGTCCAAGGACGAAGCGGTAGAGATCTTGAAGGGTCTGCGCGATCGCTACGAATCGCACCACCGCGTGCAGATCACCGACGCGGCCCTCCTGTCCGCGGTCGAATTGTCGGATCGCTACATCACCGGCCGCTGTTTGCCGGACAAGGCGATCGACGTCATCGACGAAGCCGGTGCCCGCATCCGGCTCAAGGCCATGACGCGGCCGCCGAATTTGAAGGACATCGACGAGCAGATTGAGAAGCTCAATCACGACAAGGAAGCGGCCGTCGCCGAGCAAGACTTTGAGAAGGCGGCGAGTCTGCGCGATCAGGCCGACAAGCTCAAGAAGAAGAAGGACCAAGTTACCAAGGAATGGCGGGAGAAGTCGAAGGAAGCCGACGGCGTCGTCGATGAGGAAGTCATCGCCGAGGTCGTCAGCAAGATGACCGGCGTGCCGCTCAAGCGGCTCGGCGACGACGAGACGGCTCGCTTGCTCAAGATGGAAGACGAACTTCACGGCGCCGTCGTCAGTCAGCACGAGGCGATCAAGGCGTTGTCGAAGGCCGTCCGCAAGAGCCGGGCCGGGTTGAAGGACCCGAAGCGGCCAATGGGGTCGTTCATCTTCGCCGGCCCGACGGGCGTGGGCAAGACGTTGCTCGCCAAGCAACTGGCCAAGTTCATGTTCGGCAACGAGGAAGCGCTCGTTCAACTCGACATGAGCGAGTACCAGGAGAAGCACAACGTTAGCCGGCTCTGGGGTGCCCCGCCGGGTTACGTGGGTTACGAAGAAGGCGGCCAGCTCACCGAGAAGATCCGCCGCCGGCCGTATAGCGTGGTGCTGCTCGACGAAATTGAGAAGGCGCATCCGGACGTCTGGAATTCGCTGCTGCAGATCATGGAAGAAGGCCGGCTCACCGACAGCTTCGGCCGGGCGATCGACTTCAAGAACGCGATCCTCATCATGACGACCAACATCGGCGCCGGTGAGGTGATCACGCAGCGGCCGTTCGGGCTCGACCAGTATCGCAAGAGTGATTCCGAAGCCAGCTACAACGACATGAAGAAAAAGCTGAAGGCCGAGATGGACAAGGTCTTCCGCCCCGAGTTCTTGAACCGCGTGGACGACATCATCGTCTTCCGCGGCCTGACCGAGAAGGATTTGCATACGATCGTCGACATGGAGTTGAAGAAGGTGTCGAAGCGGCTCAAGGACAAGGGCTTCATTCTCGATGTGACAGAAGAAGCGAAGAAGTTGATCATCGCCAAGGGTACGAACGTCGAATACGGCGCCCGGCCGTTACGTCGGGCGATCGAGAACTTGCTCGAGGATCCGCTGTCGGAAGACCTGCTCCGGGGTTCGTTTATCGGGGCCGACACGATCATCGTCCGTGCCGACGGCGTGCCGGATAGCGAGGATGCCAAGCTCGTAATGGAAGGGGTCAAGACCGAGAAGCCGGCGGAAGTGACGCCCGAACTGGCGACGGCGGCCGCGAAGTAGTTAATGGGACTTTGAACTTGGAGGGCGGTCCCCGGAATGGGGCCGCCCTTTTCTATTGGCATGCGCCAAAAAGAAGCCGGCTTCCCATATTAGAGAAGCCGGCCGCCGTCGAACACGGAAGTTGCTATCGCCAACGGAATCCTCCGCCCCAACCGCCGGTCGAATAGGTGAAGCCCGGGCCGTAGGCGGCGCTCCAGTTTCCTCCATAGCCTGGCCCCCAGTTACCGTAGCCGTAGTAGCCGGGACTGTAGCCGGTGCTAAATCCGTAGCGGCCAACGTTCACGTTGACGCTGCTCGCCGGATAGTAGTATCCGCCGTTGTAATAGCCGGTGTTGTAAAAGCCTGGCGAGTACGCCGTGGTGTATCCTGCGGGCACTACATAGGTACCGGTCGAGGGTGTGTAGTATCCCGACTGGATAACGGTTCCCGGCTGATATGTGCCGGAAGTCTGGGTCACCGTGCCGGCGGACCCATTGTCCGGCTTGTCCGTCGAACTCGTCCCTGTCGTCGTTGTCGAGCCGTTCGAGGTGCCGGGCTGCATCGTCACGGTTCCCGGCGCGTACATCATTGGGCCCGTGGCATACATGGGTGTGCCGTAATAGGCGTCCGCACGATACCCGCCGCCCCAGCCGCCTCCCCACCCGCCGCCGTAGCCCACGCCATAACCCCAGCCGCCACCGCCCCAGCATCCACCGCCGCCCCAGCAGCCGTGCGAATACCCGCCACCCCAGCAGCCGCCGCATGACCACCAACACGCCTGACTTGTGCCTGCCCAAGCGAGCGAGCCCGCCAGGGCCATTGCGTACAGCCATCGCATGCGCATTGTGAATACCTCCGTTGCGGGTTTGTGAGGTCGGCCGATGCGCCAGAAACCATCCGGCGGCCGCCCCAGCGCGACTGCTAATGCTGCAACGGGAGTGCCGCGACTCCTCCAACTTTCCCACCTTACCGGCAATTTGGCCTAGCCAGTTGTCCAGTACAAGTCGGTCTCGCACAGATTCGCATAGATCGTTAACCTGCGCCTCCGAGAGGAGCCCGCATGAAGCGAATCGCCGCGACGATTGCCGTGTTGATCATTGCCCTTGCTGTGCTCGATGTGTTGTCAGCGGCACTCTGCAGTTCGACCGGCCTGCCCGACCGCGTCGTCGACATCCAACATCCAACGACGCTAGTCGCAAAACTCGATCACTTACGAATGGCCCCGCATCCCAAGGTCGTGCTGCTCGGCGACTCGCTTGTCTATGGCGGCATTCTCGAGGACTTTGGCGACGCCGACTGGCGTGAACACGAACTTGGCACGCAACTGACGAACGAACTCGGCGGATCGACGTTCGTCATGAATCTCGGCATCAACGGCGCTCTGCCACTCGATCTGGAAGCGCTGGTGTCGCTCGTCGCCGCTTGCGACGTCGACTGGATCGTATTCGACATGCACCTTCGGCCATTCTCCGCGGACTTTTCGGCGCCTGCTCAACAGATGTCAAGGCCCTGGCTCCGCGAATTGCAAACCGATGGATCAGGCCAAGCACACTGGCGGCCAGCAAGAAGCGACACGTCACGCTGGCTCACCGGCCGACTGGCGGATGGCTCGTTCCTGGTCCGCAATCGCATGCTCATCCAGGAGAACTTGCTTTCGACCAAGCCGGCTCGCCAGCCAAGGCTGCGACCGTCGGTGGCAAAATCAGAAACGGACGCGGAAATTGAAGGTTTGATGAGACTCGCTCAACTCAAGAATCGCCTGCGCAAGCTCGACCTGAGCCCCGACGATCCGCAAGCGGGCGCGCTGCAACGAACGTTGCGCAACCTCGCGGACCGTAGGCAGAAGCACGTCGTCTTTTATGCCAAGGAAAATCCGGCTCTGTTGCCCGATGTTATGGAACCGGACGACCACGCTCGGCAATATGACCGGCTCGTGAAGCTCGTTGACGATGCCCAGGGCCCGAGCGGAGTGTACCTGCTGCCGATCCCCGATCTGGAGGAACGCCACTTTGTCGACTTCACCCACCTAAACGCTGAAGGCTACAGGATTTTGGCTCGGCATCTCGCAGCGACCATCCGGCCCGCGAAGTGATCGCTTCCCGGCGACACGGTTCACCCGATCACACAATTGCCCGAACATCGGTGTCGATGCCGCGTGATCCCATTTCACGTGCAATCCCCTGTCATACGCGCAAGTGATCACACCGTGCAATGTACGCGCGGGTATCGTTTTCAGTGAGTAGCGCAAGAATTCTTGGGATTAGTAGTGGATGGAAACCCATGCAATTCGGTCTTAATTGAAGAGGCGGATAAGCCGCAGCCGGTGCGACAGTCGTTTTTTCTTGCTATCGGCTGGTGTTTTCGGGATCATACCCTGGTCCCAGGTCGCGAGTTTCGGATTCGCAATTGCCGCTCGACTTCGACCATACCTGCCCGCTCGCACGAACGAATTATCTTGAGGGCTGCCATGCGCTTCTTGCCCGACCTGTCTCGCAGCCTCCGGCCATCACGCCGCGAGCGATCCAGTTCACGCCGGTTTGTTCCGCGTTTGGCGAGCCTTGAAGATCGCGTCGTACCGACCGCGATTACCTGGACCAACTTGAACGGCGGAAGCTGGTCGACGGCCAGCAACTGGAATCCGGCCCAGGTGCCGGGCGCGAGCGACGATGCTGTGATCCCGGCGTTGAATGCCGGTGCGACCGTCGCGCATTCTTCGGGGGCGGACACGGTCCACGGCCTGGTGTTGGCCAACAACTTCAACTTGTCTGGCGGCAGTTTGACCATCAACAGCAACGGCTCGATTACCAAAAGCACGCTGACCGTCGGGGCCGGGGCGACGCTGATTTTTTCGTCGGGCGCCCTCGTGAACGCCGCCGAGGCGAGCGGCACGACGTTCGGCATCGTCGTCAATGGCGTCATGAATGCGACCACGACAACGTTTACACGCTCCAGCGTTAACGGTTATTCCGGCAGTTCTGACCTCCAGGTCACCGCAGGCGGTCGCTTGACGGCGACCGGGTCCTCGTTCAGCTGGTCGGGTCTTTCGTTGGCGAATGGAGCGCTTCTCAGCAGCACCGACATCACCGGCAACATTTTCAATCAGACGATCACGATCCCGGTGATCGACGCCACACTACTCGCCAACAACCAGAGCTTCAAAGACATCGAGCTTCAGCCCGGCAGCTTGACCAGCGGCCAGACGGCCAACCTGGATCCGTTGGGCACCGTTTCGACTGCCAACCAGCGCTATGTGTTGAACAAGACGACCGCCAACTTTACGGTGTCGGCGGGCGCAACGTTGAACATTACGAATGGCGCCATTGTCCGCGCCGACGAGGACACTGGCACGACGTTCGGAATCATTGTCAATGGCACACTGAACGCGAATGGCGTGAACTTTACCCGCGCGAGCATCAACGGCTACTCCGGCAGTTCGGCGATCCAGGTGAGCGCTGGGGGACATCTCACGTCGACCAATTCAACCTATGGCTGGTCGAGCCTCTCGTTGGCCAACGGTAGCCTTCTGGGCGCGACGGACATCACGGGCAATATTTTCAATCAGGACATCACGATCCCGGCGGCCGATGCCTCGCTGCTCGCCAATAATCAGAGTTTTGAAGACATCAACCTTCAACCGGGCACCGTCGCCAGCGGGCAAACAGTAACGCTAAACCCACTAGGCACAGTGACGTCTGCGAATCAACGCTACATCTTTACGAAGAACACGGCCAACTTCACAGTCGCGGCCGGTGGGACGCTCAACATTACGAGCGGCGCCGTCGTGATCGCGGCGGAAGGCAGCGGCACGACGTTTGGCATCGTGGTGAATGGCAACCTAAATATCAATGGCGCCACGTTTAGCCGTCAGTCCATCAATGGCTATTCCGGCAGTTCGGCCATTCAAGTGAGCGCGGGCGGGCATCTGATCGCGACCAACAACACGTTTGGGTGGTCGAGCCTGTCGCTGGCCAATGGCAGCATCCTCGGCAGCACGGACATCACCGGCAATTTCTTCAATCAACCCATCACAATCCCGGCAGCGGATGCCGTGCTGTTGGCCAACAACCAGACATTTCAAGACGTCAGCCTTCAGCCCGGCACGATCGGCGCCGGGCAGAGCGTAACACTGAATCCGCTCGGCACAGTCACGACCGTGAATCAGCGTTACATCTTTACGGCGACCACGGGCAATTTTACCGTGCAGGCCGGGGCCGGTCTGTTCATCACGAGCGGGGCCGTTGTCAATGGCGCCGAAAGCAGCGGCACGACGTTTGGGATAGTCGTCAATGGATTACTGAATATTACCGGAGCGACTTTCACCCGAACCTCCATCAACGGCTATTCGGGCAGTTCGGCCATCCAAGTCAATGCGGGCGGTCGCCTGATCGCCACCAACAACACCTTTGCGTGGTCGAGCCTGTCGCTCGCCAATAACAGCATCCTCGGCGCAACGGATATCACGGGTAACATCTTCAACCAGAACATTACGATCCCGGCTGCCGACGCCACTTTGCTTGCTAACAATCAAACTTTCCAGGATGTTTACATCCAACCGGGCAGCGTCACGAGCGGTCAGATCGTGACGCTCGCACCACTCGGCACGGTCACAACGGTCAATCAGCGTTACATCATCACGGCGACTACGGCGAACTTTAATGTGCAGGCCGGAGGAGTCTTAAACATTGCGAGCGGCGCTGTCGTCAACGCGGCCGAAAGCAGCGGGACGACGTTTGGCATTGTGGTCAACGGCATCCTCCATATCGATACGGCGAATTTCACGCGGACCAGCATCAATGGCTATTCCGGCAGTTCCGCTTTTCAAATCGGCTCGGGCGGTCAGCTTATCGCGGCGAACAGCACCTTTGCCTGGTCCGGCCTATCGCTGGCTAATGGCAGCATTTTGAACGTTGGCGATATCACGGGCAATACGTTCAATCAGACCATTACGATTCCGGCGATCGACGCAACTCTGCTTGCCAATAACCAGTCGTTTCAAGATGTGCAAATCCAGCCCGGCAGCTTGAGCAGCGGCCAAGTTGCCACACTGGCGCCGCTTGGCATGGTTACGGCCGTCAATCAGCGCTATATCTTCACGGCGACCACCGCCAATTTCACCGTACAGTCCGGGGCGATTCTTAACATCACTGACGGTGCCGTGGTCAATGCCGCCGAGAGCAGCGGCACGGCGTTCGGCATCATCGTGAATGGCATCATGAATATCAGCGGTTCGACGTTTACGCGCACGAGTATCAACGGCTACTCGGGCAGCTCCGTCATCCAAGTAAATAATGGCGGCCATCTAACGGCGACGATTTCATCGCTCGGTTGGTCTAACATCGCTCTGAACTCCGGTTCGGCCGACGACTTCCAGTTCTTGGCCATCTCCAACAAGTTGACCATTAACAATGGCGCGGCCATCAATATTGCTTCGAACAACTTCAGCAATGTTGGTGCGAACGGCGTTATTGCCGTGGGGACGCCGAGCGCCAACATCGACCTGACCAACAATTATTGGGGCACGACGACGCCGTCCGAGATCGCGGCCAAGATTCTGGATCATGTCGATGACTCGGCACGGCCGACAATTCTGTATAACCCCTACTTGACGGATCCGCCCGCGGCCTATTTCGATCCGGCAAACCTGCCGGTCGCCACGGCTGGAGTAAGTTACAGCCAAGCGATGACGCCCGTGCTTGGCACTGGTCCCGCCAGCAACTTCAGCATTACCGCGGGCGCGCTGCCGGCCGGCATGACGCTCTCTTCGTCGGGTGTTCTGAATGGCACACCAACGTCCGCGGGTTCTTATACCTTCACCATTTCGGCTGACGACAATAACTTTGGCGGCCCATTTACTGCCCGGCAGCTTGGCTGGCTTGTCGTCAAGGCGCCGGTGCTTACAATCGGGCCGGCCACGCTGCCACCCGGCAGGGCAGGAGTTAGTTATAGCCAGAATATTAGCGTTTCTGGCGGAACGGCGCCCTACGGCCAATTCAATGTAACGGCCGGGGCATTGCCAGCCGGCATCACACTATCCAATAGCGGTACGCTCAGCGGCATTCCGACGACGGCCGACGGGACCTTCAATTTCACTGTCTCGGTTCAGGACTCCACGACCGGACTGAATGCGCCTTACAGCGGCAGTCAGGGCTTTAGCTTGATCGTGGACAATACTCCGCCGACGGGCGGTACCGTGAATGATGGAATGGGAGCGGACATTGATTTCCAGTCCTCAGCATCCACGATCATGGCCAACTGGGCCGGGTTCTTTGACACGGGAAGCGGCATCGCGAGGTATCAGTGGGCCATCGGCTCGTCGCCCGGCGCGACGGATGTGCTGGCGTTCACCGACGTCGGCACCGCAACCAGTGCGATGACGGCTGGCTTGAGCCTAAGCGACGGCATCCCGTATTACGTTAGCGTCACGGCGACCGACGCCGTCGGCAACGTGAGCAATCCAGCGATTTCTGACGGTGTCAGCGTGGACAGCACGCCGCCCACGCCGGGATTCGTCAATGACGGCGTTGGCGCCGACATCAATACACAGCTTTCCACTTCCACGATTTCATGTAACTGGTACGGCTTCGGCGATAACAGTGGCAATATTGCGAGTTATCAGTGGGCCATCGGTACGTCGCCCGGCGCCAGCAACGTGCGTGCGTTTACCGACGTTGGCAATGCAAGCAGTGCCACCGCCAGCGGCCTGAGCCTGATCCGCGGCACGACCTACTATGCGAGCGTGCGGGCGATCGATAGCGTCGGCAACGTTGGCGCAGCCGCTAGCTCTGACGGCGTCACAATAGTGACCCCGCCGCCGGTCATCACTGGCTACTCCATCGATAGCGGCGTCGTCGGCGACGGCATCACGAATGACAATACACCGACGCTCAGCGGCACGGCTGAGCCGCTAACGACCATTCGCGTTTACCAGGATGGAGTGTTGCTGGGGCCGACAACGAGCGGAATTGCCGGTGATTGGCAATACACAGTGCCGACGGCCAGTGACGGCCTCCATTATCTTACGGCAACTGAAACCGACCTGGCCGGTCATACGTCGGGCGACTCCAGTCCGATGCCGATCAAGATTGATGCGACGGCGCCGACGGTCACAATCAATCAAGATGTCACCCAGGCTGATCCGACCAAACTGTCGCCCATTACGTTCAAAATCAATTTCAGTGAGCCAGTCACAGGTTTTGACAACAGCGATATCAGTTTCACGGGCAGCACAGTCGGTGGAACGTTGCTGGCGAATGTGACAGGGTCGGGCGCCGATTACATAGTTACCGTGACCGGAATGGACGGTGAAGGCGCCGTCGTCGCAACGATCCCGGCCAATGCTAGTGCTGATGATGCGGACAACGGCAGTCTGGCGTCGACGAGCACGGATAACTCGGTGGTATTCGACAATCAATCGCCGAGCGTGACGATTAATCAGTCTGCCCTTCAGGTGGACCCCACATATACATCGCCGATCATCTTCAAAGTTACTTTCAGCGAACCGGTGACCGGCTTCGATGAAACAGACGTTGATGTCAGCAGCAGCACGGTTGGCGGGACATTGAGCAAGAGCGTCAGTGGTTCGGGTGCGGATTACACCGTGTCCGTGACCGGCATGATCGGCGCCGGCGATGTCATCGCGTCGATTCCCGCGGGCGCGGCCGTGGATGCTTTGAATAATGTGAGCACGGCCTCAACGAGCACCGACAATACGGTTTATTTCAATCACGTCGGCTCGCTGCAATTCAGTGCGCCAACGTATGACGCGACGGAAGGCGGCTTCGCAACGATCACCGTCTGGCGCATGAACGGCGGCGACGGTCCCATCTCGGTCCACTATGCAGCGAGCAGCGGCACGGCGACGTCTGGCGCCGATTTCACGGACACATCGGGCACGCTGAGTTGGGCCGATGGCGACTCAAATCCGCAGACGATCACGGTGCCCATTGTCGACGACACGCCTCTCAATGAGGGAGCGGAGAATTTCACGATAGCGCTTGACTCTCCGACGGGCAACGCCGTGCTCGGGACCCAATCGGCCGCCCCGGTGATCATTGCCAAGAGCAATGAGCGTACCATCAACGCAGCGGACAAATCGCCGCAAGCCACATTCACGGACAGCGACGGCGACTTGGTGACGCTCAAGCTCAGCGGCAAAGTCGGTACGCTCAAATACTATCTGACCAATGGAACGGGGCCGATTTCGGAGATTGATCTCATCGGCACGGATTCCACTAAATCGGTTGTGACCATTTCGGTCAGCAAGCCGAAGGGAGATGGCCGCATCGGCATCGGAGAAATCGATGGTACCGGCGTTAAAACGCTAACCCTGGCCAAGGCCGACCTGTTGGGGGCCGGCATCAATCTCACGAGCTTCCTGGGCTCCGTGACGATTGGCGACATCAAGACGGGAGCTGATATCACGCTTATAGGAGCACCACCCAAGGCGGGACAGGGTACCAAAATCACGGCCGGGGTCATTGGCGACGGGACGGACATTGCCATTACGGGCGCACCGCTGGCGAGTCTGACAGCGACCGCCATCGGCGTGGGTAACATTGCGGCCCCCAGCGTGCGGTCAATCACGATCAAGGGTAAAGCCAAGACGAAGACCGCCGCGGCGATCGCCGGCGACTTCAAGTCGAACCTGACGATCGACGGAACGGGTCTCGCAGCCAAAGTGCCCGCCTTGAAGTCACTCAAAGTTACGGGAACGGCGTCTGACAGTTTGATCCAGGTTGCCGGCGACGTCGGCAAAGTGTCAGTCGGGTCGTTCTTGGACAGCCGCTTTTTCGCCGGTTACTCCGGAGCGGACGGCGGCTCCGGATCGTTCAATTTGCCGAGCACGGTCGGCTCGTTCACTGTGACCGCCAAGGGCTTGGCTTTCGCCCACAGCTATGTCATCGCGACCAATTTCAAGAACGTGACGTTAGTGAGTGCGAACCCGGTCAACGGTGGAACCAAGTTCGGAGTTGTGTACCACGGGCTGCTCTCGGGGCTGTCGGTCAAGTCTCAGGGGTTCAAGTTCAACCTGAAGGGCCCGGCTGAGCAGGACCCGTTCGGCGATTTCTATGTGAAGAAGGTGTAACACGGGCCGTTAATGATGTCCCCGCCTAATCATGCCTGCGCTCTGCGGCAGCCGGGCGCTCCGGACTGGTGTTGCAAGACTTGGCAAACTAGTTAGAATCCGCAGGCCGGTCAGGATGCCGGCATAGGACTGCCCCTCGTCCTGCTGGGACATGGATGACCGCGCACCCGCTGTTGCACGAAACACTTGGTCCGTTGCTCGCTGGCGATGCGAGTTCGGCCGTCGATCGCTTGACTCAGTGGGCGACCGCGAATGGCCCATCTTCGGAAATACACCCCCTCCTGCGCGTCGCGATTTTTCGGCCCGGGCAGCCGTATCTGTATTACCTGAAGGTGCTCAATCTCTGGAGGCGCGTCGGCAAGCCCGCCCTGAAGCCCAATGCGACGCGACGCCAAGTTCTGCTTCTCACCGATTACACCGCCGACAACTTGGCCCCGCTTCTCACGCTCTTTGCTGCGGCCTACGGCGTCGAGCTTGAAGTACAGGTGCCGCCGTTCGATTCGGTCGAGCAACTCGCGTTCGTTGGGCCGCCGTGTACGACGGAAGCGACGATAGTCGTCCTGTCGCTCTCCGAACACTGGCTCGAACGCTATCTCGGTACCGCGGCGCTCGTTTCCCGCGCCGCCATCAAACACGCTGAGGAGATGATCGAGCGGATCCTGGCCGGCTTGAAGAGGCAGGGCACGGAGCGGATTCTCGTCACGAATTTTGCGCTGCGAGCTTACGCGATGCCATCGGGAATGGTGTGCGTTCCGGACGCGGTCGGCTGGAACCTGGCGATCGCAAGCCTCAACATCTGGCTCGCGGATCAGCAAGACGCGACAACACATTTAGTTGATTTGGCCGATGCGATCCACGACGCCGGCGGTCGCGCGGCGATCGGCCGAGTCAGCTATTTTCGCGGCAAGATGGCGTTTGAAACGACCGGCACTGTGGCGGCGGCACGTGAAATCGCGACGGCCGTGGCTCAGCTTGCCGGCAAAGCGCATCGGGCGCTGGTGACGGACTGGGACAACACGTTGTGGGGCGGCGAAGTCGCCGAGGCCGGCAGCCACGGCATCGTATGCGGCCGCGAAACGCCAGACGGACTCGCGTATTTATCCGTGCAAAACTCAATGCGCGGCCTGACGGCCACGGGAATCTTGCTGGCCGGAGTGAGTCGGAACGATCCGGATGTCGTCAGCGTATTGCGCGAGAATGCGGGCCTTGCCATCAAGGAATCCGATTTCGCATCTTTGCAGATCGGGTTTGGACAGAAGAGTGCGGCCATCAGTCAGGTGGCGCGCGACCTGGGCTTTGGCACAGAGTTCATGACGTTCGTCGATGACAGCCTCTTCGAACTGGCAGAGGCCATTGCGGTCCACCCCGATCTTGATGTGTTGCTCGCCGGGCCGGAACCAGAGGCGACGCTGCGATCGCTGACCGAGTCGCGCTTCTTCAATGCTGTCGCTCTTTCGCCGGAGGACCTGCAACGTGGCTCGGCGGCGCGGGCGCTCAAGGAACAACGCCATTTGCAGGCGAATTGCACCGACCTGGAATCTTTCCTGCGTGAGATCCGCATCCGCATCGATGTGGATGAACTGACGGACGCCAACTTGCCGCGCGTCGTCCAACTAATTCAGAAGTCCAATCAGTTCAACTTGACGTCCCGTCGGCATGGCGAAGCCGAATTGAAGCGCTTGATCGACGCCGGCGTTTTCGTTGGCGTCTTCTCGTACGAGGATGCGTTCGGTTCACAAGGAATCGTCTCCGTCGTCTTGCTGATGCCCGACGGGGACGCGGTGCGCATCGATAGTTGGCTGATGAGTTGCCGTGTACTTAACCGCACAGTTGAACAGGCTGTTTTCACTTGGATCATTGAACAGGCGGGCGGTCGCGACATCATTGGCGAGTACATTCCGACCGCAAAGAACGGGCTGGTTCGTGAGCTGTTTCGGTCGCTCGGGTTTGAACTGGTTTCGCAAGATGTCGCCAAGGGTCGGACCGAATGGCGTTACTCCGCGGCCGGGCGAGCGGCCGGGGCGCCAAAGTTCTTTGCTCACTTGCGGCAAGCCGCCTGATCACCGCACACCCACTGGGGAGATCGCCTGATGGCCGGAACCGCGACACTTACCAAGGTTCGCCAGCGCTTGGTCGATACGCTGTTCGAAGACATTCGCGCGCGCCATCCGCGCTCGATCAACGGCGTGATGGAAGCGCGGGCCGCTTTTCCCGATCGCTATGCGGACCTTGCCGACACCTTTGTCGGGTGGGCGATCCATGCCTGGGGCGGTGACGCGTTGCCGGGGATGGTCGACGCGTTCGTTCGCTTCACGACATCGGTTAACATGTCGCAGGCACGCTACGAACGGGCCGGGCACTATGAGAACAAGACGTTTCAGGACTGCCTCAGCAGCCTGTACAACGAGAAGGAGTCGATGGACGACTACCTGCTCGGCGTCTACCTGACCAATTTTCTCTGGGCACATCACGCGGAAATCTGTTTTCGCTTCGAAGACAACTTTTTGAAGCGCCTCCGCAGTGTCAAGACTCTCGTTGAAATCGCACCCGGCCACGGCGGCTGGGGCGCGCTGGCGCTCAAGCATTTGCCCACGGCCCGGCTTCTCGGATATGACATCAGCCCGTCGTCGATCCGCCTCGCCACCGAACTGATGGCCGGAGCCGGCTTCGGAAGTCGAGCGACCTACGAGCTGACGGACGCGCTGGACCTCGACGTCGTGCCGGCCGAGTCAGCGGATGCGGTGATTTGCAACTTCTTGATCGAGCATCTCGAGCGACCCGACAAGCTTTGCGCGGTCATTCACCATCTGCTCAAGCCGGGCGGTCAGTGGTTCCTCACCGGAGCAATCACGGCCGCCCAGGTCGATCACATTTACGAATTTCGTTATGAATCGGAATTGGTTCGCATGGCGGAACAGGCTGGTTTGCGCGTCACGGAAACATTTTCCGGCGCTCCACGCCGAACGTTGCCGAACGCGCGGTTCCTGCCCCGCAGTATGATGCTGATCGGTCAGAAGCGAACCAACGACATTTATTGACGACCAAGCCGGGAGGACGCACTCATGAACGCTCAAGATACTGACCGCCTGACCAGCGTCTTTCGCACGTTGTTCAACGAGCCAGGCCTAGAACTGCGCGACACTCTTACCGCGCGCGATGTCGATGGATGGGATTCGCTGAACCACGTGAACTTGATGATTCTGATCGAAGAGGAATTCGGCGTGCGCTTCACGACCGGTGAGGTGAGCGCTCTGCAGGACGTCGGTGAGCTCAAGCGTCTGCTGAGCGGCAAGCTGGCCGCGCGGCGCGCGGCGTGACGTGGCGATGCACCTGGATCCGACCTTTTGGGCTCTGGTCGTCGGTATCGGCGGCTGGCTGCGGGTCGCGCCGGTGTGTGGGACGACGGCGTTCGGCCTGGCCAACATCGTGGCTTTGGCCCTGCTCGGTGGGCCGGCAGTCGCGATTGCCGGTAGCGTGGTTGCAATTGTCCTTTGGACCATACTGTGGTTAGCGACGCAAGAGCCCGCAGGAATAGGTTGGATCGCTCGGCGACTGGCCTACTTGACGCCCGTCGTTGTGTTTTTCGCGTACAAGGCCGCGGGCGACTGGGTTGGCGTTCGAGCTTGGCTGTCGACCGTCGAGCCGCTGAATCAGGTACACACGCTGTTGGTTGGGCTGTCGTTCTCCTACACCGCATTGCGATGCGTGGACGCGGCTCACGGCGTACTGGGAAAGAATGTCCCGCTGCTCGACCCGGTTGGGCTGGCGGGTTATCTGTTCCCGTTTCACATGCTGCTCGCTGGGCCGATCGCGGCTTACGACCAGCACGTGAAACTAGATGGACCGATTGAGGTGGATTGGGCTGAGCGCTTGCGGAAGTCACTCAATGATATTTCGACAGGGCTGATATTTAAGCACGTATGCGCCGAGTATCTGCGAATATTCCTGTTCGGTTTCGACGCGCCACTGGCCTCACGCGGCCTCATCGACACAGCCGTGCTGTTCGTGTACCTATTCTTCGATTTTGCCGGCTATTCGCGGATCGCTCTTGGGGTCGGAACATTGATGGGTGTGCCGACGCCGTCCAATTTTCGCGCTCCGTTCGCGGCGCGCAATATCACGGACTTCTTTTCACGCTGGCACATGTCGCTCGGCGGCTGGGTGCAACGGAATATCTATGTCCCATTGCAACTGAAATTGGTGCGTCAATTCGGTGTCCGCCGGGCGCTCTGGTTGGCGCTCGCGACATTAATCGTCTGTTGGCTATTTGTGGGGCTGTGGCATCGCCTAAGTTTTCGTTTCGCCGTCTATGGTGTGACGTTCGCCGTGGTCGTCTGGGTCGAAAAAATCATGATCGATCGGCGCTGGCTGCGCCCGGCTCGGGCCGGCACGCTCAAGGCGTGGCTGCGGCGCGGCCTGGGCATGGCCTACGTGTTCATCGTGGTGACGCTAATGTTGCAGATTGTCATGAATGAGTTGCTGAAGCCATGACGTCGTCCCTGCCAAGTTCGCGGTCGCGCGCCATCTTGGTGCTCGCATGGATCGCGATCAAGGTCGCGTTGTTTGTTTTGTTAGGTCGAACCGAGTCGGCTCGATTCGTCTATGCAGGGTTCTAATTGTCGCATCGGGAGTGCGCATGAAACGTTGGCTAGCTCTCGTTTTCGTCACTGGCGCACTCGCCGGCTGTACGGATCAGCCGATGGGTATCGACGGTGCTGGAACCATCAAGACGCCGGAAAAGCCGACGGCGCCCGCAACATTCGATCGCAAGCCGGAGGTGCTGCTTTCGTCGCGCAAGGCGGACAAATTGATCGTTGCGATCGACTTCGCGGGCAGCCGCGCAATGGACAAGTCACTGCCAGTGGCTGAGCGGCGTCAATATGTGCTGGAGCAATCGGTCGCGTTGTACGCGGCATATGCGAAAAAAGAGACGGCCGGACAGAAGGTTCGGCTCATGGCTCTGAGCGTGCCCAGCCGCGACGACTATGCACGCGGCGACTTCCGCAACATGGATGAACTCGCGATCTGCGATACGGACCACGCGGCCGCGGTCGATGCGGGCAAGAAGCCGGATGAACGGGCCGGGCAGGTGGAGTGGCGGGCCGGTCTCGGTTCGTGACGGTGGGCGGATGAACGTGAGCCAGGAGGGCGCACATGTCGCGGGATGAGATCGGCAGCCTGGGATCGGCATCGATGGCCCGTCGACTGCGTGCGGCGGCGGTGCGCGCCGCAATTGCCGGAGTTCGCCGAACCGGTAGCGGTGTGCGCGACTTCATGCGCCAGAGCCTGCATTTCACTATCTATATCGCACTTGTCGCCGGAGTTGCCATCTGGGCCATTCAACGGCCGGCGGCGAAAACAGCGATCAAAGATAAAGTTGCCCATGCTCGCGACAAATACGTCTTCGACGGCGACGTTGGCCCAACGGCGCGGACGCCCGCGGACCTGCAGGCTCGGCTCGACAATCTCGAAGCCAGCGTGCAGGCGCAACTAACACAAGTGCGTTTGGCGGCCGGGCAGGGTGGTGGCGTTGTTGGATCGGGCAAGACCGCGGCGTTGCCCGGTCGGCCGGCGGACGTACGGCTCATGCCCTATCCGTTTCACAGTTATCTCTCGATCACATCCGATCCGGACGGCATGTCGTTCGCCGATTTTGAGACGATCCATCGCGTGCTCGAAGAGACATACCAACTCCCGTTCAGCGACCAGCTCTTTTGCTGCGATTACGGCAGCCCGCATCGGCCGGGCTACACCGAGTCGGCGCTTGGCCTGAACTATGACCGCGATCCGCCGACGCCGATCGATGCGACACGCTTTCATCGCTTGCTCGTGGCGCACAATCGCGGCTGGCTGGAGGGCATTCACGGCTGGCACGCGCGCGGCACGGCGTCGCGTGAGCAAGCCTTTCGACTTGAGGCACAGGCGGGAAAGGCGAGCCGCGAGATCGAGTTCGAATGGACGGAGAGCGCCCAGCCGCGCGATCTCGTGCACCTCGTGTTTGAATATCGCTTGCCGGTGAGCGGCAGTCATGTGACGATTCGTGCGGCCGGCAAGAGCCTGGCGATCGAGGGAGCGCCTGACGGTGGGCCGGGGATCAGCCCGGCGGTAACCTGGACGCCGGTGAGCGTCCGCGTTCCTGTCGATGCAGGTGCGAAGTTCACAATCGCCCTAGAAGGCCCGGACGGCGCCGTTCTCGAAGTCCGCAATGCCATGATGACAAACTTGGCACGCGCGCGCGTCGCTGCGGATGCGCGCGTCATGGCCGAGTACGATCTGCGTTACCAGCTTTATTCAGAACATGCCCGGCTGCGCAATGAACTGACGACGGGCCTGCGCAAGGACGCGACCGGCCTCACGCGGCCCGGCGTGCTTGTCGACAATCCCGGTCAGGCGGCCAATTTCTATTCGCTGCCGGAACTCGAACGGGTCGGCGTGGGCTTCATCAATGCGGTTGACGAGACAGCGCAGACGGAGGCGCTGTCGATCATGCAACTGATTCATCCGCATCGATTCAACGACGGCGTCGTCCGCTACGCGTTCCAGCGCTACTACGCCTATCCGCTCACGGAGACAGGTACGCCCGCGTCGCCGCGTGACGAGCATTCCTGGGAGCCGTGGCTCGGCTTCCATCTCGAACAACTGCTGCAACGCTGCGGTCGCTTCGGTGAAGGTGGAACGATCTACACGCATTGGGGCGTCGGCAACCCGAAGGACCTGGGCCTGAGCCCGTCGACGCGCAAGCAACTCGATGTCCTGCGCGAGCGCTACTTCAACCTGTCCGGCGCGACACCGATCTGGGACCGCGTGTGGGTTGCACCTTCGGCCGAGTTGCTGATGTTCGCGCGGGCCATGCAAGCAGTTCGCGATAATGCTAGCTACGACGAAGCTGCAAACGTCGTACATGTACGCTCGTGGCTTGATCCGGTAGCCCGGCAAACGATCCCGGCGCCGCGGACGCGTGCCTTTGGACTCGCCAATCTGACCTTCTATGTCGATCGCTCTGCGACCGCGAAAGTGCTTATCGACGGCCGCGAGTACACGTGCGTTAAGCGAAATCCGGCCGATCAGACTGGCCGCGAGAGCATCACGATCGTCGATGACACGACTCCTGCCGTCGTGCTTGGCGACGTCGATCCTCTCCATCGCGGCGGTGACTTCCGGTCCGAAGGTGCCGAGTGCTACTTCCGCCACACGGGCGGCTTCCGCGGGCCAAAGTGCCTCGAAGTCGTGCTACAAGAGCCGTCGGGGAAATCGGAGATCGCGGTGCCGCCAGTCGCCGCCGGCTCGGCGCAGCATTTGCGCTTCGCCTACCGGAAAACAAACGCCAAGAGCCTCGTGGGCGTGCGCTTCGTGTTTGATAATGGCAGTGAATTGTTTGCCGTCGAAGGAGCGAAGAACAGGGCAATCGGCTGGACTGTGCCGATGGCCGGTGACAGCGACTGGCACGACTGCGTTCTCGCGCTGACCGAGATCGACGGGCCGCGGCCACTAAATCGGATACCCGGTGGAAACGTGCGGTCGATCGCGATTGAAGTTGAAAACGCGGCGCCGGGCGACCGGGTCTTCGTGGATGCCGTCGAGTTTCTGCAGCATCCCATCCACCCGCCGAGTCCGTCGGGCCGGCACCTGATTGGCGGCCGCGTCGATCCGCCGACGAATGGCGTGATGGTCATTCTCGAAGACGGCCCGAATCGCATGCAGACGAAGACCGCCGCCGGGGGCTACTTCTATTTCCCACACGCGGCCGAAACGGGCGCCGTCGTGCAACTCTACGCGTTGCCGGACGATCACCAGCCGCGCTTCGCGACCGCGGGCCGCTTGCTGGAAATTCGACGCAATGAAATCGAGCTGTCGATTCCTCTGATGGACTCGCGCGATACGCGCACGGGCAAGCTCGAAAAGAAGTTCAAGGGCGAAAGCGAATTGAACGCGAAGGTTGGCCGAACATATAAGCCGCGTTCGGACTATGTGCACAGCGGGATCGGCTCGCCACAGGAATTTGAGAATCACCTGCAAATCAGCAACATCGGCTTCCTCGATCGCGATCGGCGACCGGAGAATCCCGATGGCGCACGGCGAGTTCTATTCTTGGGCAACTGCAATCTCTTCGGCCACAGCACGCCGCGCGGGCAGCACCCAAACATGATGCTCGAAGATCTGCTGACGCGGCGCACCGGCTATCCGACGGAGGTGATCGCTCTCGCCGATTCGGCGATGAGCTTTGGCAAGCACTGGACCTACTACCGCGAGCTTGGTCGGCCGCTGCACGCCGAGGTCGCCTGTATCTTTCTGCAATCATCAGGCGTCGAGATGTTGGAGGCCGATCCCGAGGCATTTGCTCGGTTCTACGAATACGCGCCGAATCACTTCCCCTGCTCGCTGTTTCGCGGCAATGCCGATGGGGGCCTGACGCTGATCGAGCCGGACGCCGAGTATTTCCGTTTTGTCGGAAAGGACCCGGCCCTCCGCGCCGTTCGCGATCGGGAAAAGAAGAAAGGCGGCTACTATTCGGACGGCGTCGACTGGAACACGATCTACTACCGCACGAATTGGGACACGCTGCCGGCCCCGGCCCGCAAGGCCTGGGACCACTTTGCGCGCGTGCTCAGACACTATCGCGACGAAATGGCCAAGGATGGCACGCGCCTGGTGATCGTTATGACGCCCGAGATGCAATTGAGCGTCGGCGGTTTGAACAAGGACTTCACGGACGTGGACGGCCAGCCGTGCAACAGCCGGCTCACGGGCGAGCGCGTCGGCAAGCTCTGCAGTGACCTCGGCGTCGGTTTCTTGAACGTGACGCCGGCGGCCATGAAGGCGCTCCCCGACCCGACGTACTACACCTGGCGGCACGATGGCCATCCGTCGGCCTACGGCAACCGCGTTCTCGCCGAGAGCGTGGCCGACTACTTGCAGCAGACCAACTTCGTCCGCCGCAACGGCGGCCGGGCGCAGCCTTCGGACATTCGCCAGGCCGGGTGGCAGGGCGGCAAATAGGAATTCGTTTCCGACGTCAATTGCGATACGTTCGCGCGCCGCACACCCTCCTGAACGTATTTCTCATAAATCGGCCGAACGGCGTCGTGCACCATGTTATAGCAAAGCAGATTGCCGTGATCTTGACGTAACTGATTATTAGAAAATAACTTGCGATTGAAGAAACTCGTCGTCTCCCTTCGGGCGGAGCCTATCCCTTCGTCAAACGTGGCAGGTAGAATCGCTATCGGAGGTGCGCACGGCGAACGCAATTCGATCCCACGGCGTTCATCGAATACACGACCTGAACTCAATCTTTCTAATTATTTGCGGAGCGATTTGCTCCCTATCGGCAGATACTCTCTGTAGGGGCAAGGCGACTCTTCCGAGTGTGAGCCAACTGATGGCGAATGCAGCCGTGGTGCAATTGCTCGATCGCTGGGCCGGTTCGCGCGATAGCGAGGCCGACGCGAGCCTTATTGGCCGCTTCCGGGCTGAGCGCGATGAAGACGCGTTTGCGATCCTCGTGCGTCGACACGGGTCGTTGGTCTACGGGACCTGTCAACGGATTCTCGGCAATCGCACGGAGGCGGACGATGCGTTTCAGGCGACGTTCTTCGTGCTCGCACGGCGTGCCCACACCATTAAACTCGACCGCAGTATCGGCCCCTGGCTGCATGGCGTCGCGCGCCGGGTCGCGATGAAAGCACGCACTCAAACCGTCCGACGGAGACTGCGCGAAATGTCAGCAGCCAAATCCGAGCGGATCGTCGTAGCGGACTGCGACCGCGATTTCTGGGCGGTGATCGACGAGGAGATCGCACGGCTGCCGCGTGGCCTGGGCCAAACCATTCAACTCTGCGACCTCGGCGGACAATCGCACGCGCAGGCGGCAGCGTCGCTCGGGTTGGCCAAGGGTACGGTCACGAAACGATTGGCACGGGCTCATGAGGAACTGGCGGGCCGACTGAAGAGACGTGGCATTACACTCGGGATCGGCGCGCTATCGACATTGTTCGCGACACGCGGAACGGCATCCGTACCGGCGTCGCTTTTGGCGGACACGACCCGGCAAGCGGTTGTCTTTTCGTTGGGCAAAATCACCGAATCACTTGCAGCACAAACACTGGCGGAGGGCGTCATGCGTTCGATCAAGTTAGGCGTGGCCAAGGTATGGCTCGTCGTTGGACTGTTGGGGATCATGTTGGCAGGCGGCGGGCTCATGCTCGCCGGCGATCCGCGAACGCCCGATGACAAACGCGATGCGCCCAAAGCAAAGACGGAAACCAAATCCGAGCCGGCAATCGTCGGGACGATGTGGAAGGAGACTTTTACGTGTGAGTACGAGAGCAGCTTGCCCGTCTCTGCGGTGTTTTCCCCCGACGGCAAGAGGTTGCTCACGGGTGATCTGAGCGGCAACGTCATGGCCGTGCGCTATCCGAGTGATCCACCGACATATGAATGGATGACGAACGTGGGCGGCGAACACCCTGCGGTGGCGTACTCGCTCAATCACAAATACATCTATGCAACCACTCAGCATGGCGTTCGCATTTTGGATGCATCGAGCGGCAAGGAACTCGCGCGCATTGACGAGCAGAACAGCAACCCGATCGCGATCGGCGAGTTTCCAAAATTGATCGACGCCAAGTTCCCTCAGTTGCAGATCGTTTTTGGCAACGCACGCGGCTACTTCGTCAAGACGTGGCGCGATGTTGGCAATCCTGCCGAGACGATGGGGACGATCCAAACCAAGACCAGTGCGACGCCGACCGATTTGGCTGCCGTGCCGCTCGCGGTCGATCCGAAGGGCCGCTCCGCGATCATGACCGGTCCCATTGATGCGAAGACCAAGAAAAACGTCCTGTGGGCCTATGTCTGCGGCGACTACGAAGAAGGCAGCCCCGGCAATCGCGTGATGGAGGGGCATACGGCAACCGTCGTTTCGGCCGCGTGGTCGAAGGAAGGCAGCACTGCGGTGACGGGCGACGCCGATGGCCGACTGATCGTGTGGGACGCAAAGACGATGAAGGAGACACGCCGCATCGAACTACGCGGCCGGATAATGGCGCTGGCGATGTCTCCCGATGGCACACTCGTCGCGGCTTGCGTTCGCGGCAAGCAGGGCGCCGAGTTCTTGGTGTTGGAGGCCGCCAAGCCGGCAAGTGCCCCGAAGCTCATTCACAATCAGCAGGGTGACTTCAGCGGCGAGCCATACGCCAGCCTCGCGTTCTCCGCCGACGGCAAACGTCTGGCCGGCTCCGCGATCGACAAGACATGGCCCAAGAGTCTCAGAGTTCGTCGGTTGAGCGGCCAGGTCCACGTCTGGGAACTCTCTCCGGAGCCCAAGGGGCAACCGGCGCCCAAACAGATTTATTCCAGCAAGTTGTCCAAGGATTACTCGCCGAACTTTGTCATCCTCGACAACTTCACGATCCTGACAGCCGCAACCAAGGAAGGGGCGATCGACTTCCGCAACATCAAGAACGGGGAGATTCAAGCGCGAATCGTCATGGGCAAGTTCGAGATCGGCCGTATGAAGCTCTCGTCCGATCGCAAGTGGCTCGCGTTCGAACAACACACGCCGATCGATCCGAAGGTTACGGAGAAACCGACGCTCAAGTTTGACGTTGGCCTTTGGAACATGCGGAACCATGATCTCAAGACGATCCCGTCGTGCTCGGCGATGCTGGATGTCGCCTCGGACGGCAAGGTCGCCGCCGTGGTTCGTGATGGGGTGGTTGAACTCTGGGACGTTGCCACGGAGAAGTTAGTCAAGAAGGCTCCGTTCAAGCACACTCGCATCGACGCGGCCCAGTTCTCGCCGGATGGCAAGATGCTCGCTGTTTCGGATCGCAACGAACTCGTGTTGTGGCAATGGGAGGACGACAAGCACGAACGCATCGATCTCGGCCGATGCGTTGGTTCACTGGCGTTCTCGCCGGACGGCAAGTTCCTCATCGAAGGGCCGACGCCGCGTGAGAACATTCAGGTTCGCGAGATCGCGACCAAGAAGGTGGTGCGGGAACTCGCCAACGGAGCCAAGCATTCGATGAATGTCCCGCGCCTGGCCCTAACGCAGGGTGGCCGTGTGCTCATCGGCTGCGACAACATCACGTTAGTGAAAGAAATCCCGGTGCCGCATCGGATCAACTTCTGGGATGTGGAGACCGGCGCCGTTGCACAACAGATTGCCCTGGAATCGGGTCTGCCGCTTAGCATTGATGTTTCGCCGAACGGCCGCTACCTCGCCGCGATGATCGAAGACGGCGAGGCCGGCCTGAAGCTCAACGTCTGGCGGCTCGACGGCCAATCGGCCGCCGAGGAGCCCGCTGGCCCGACGCCCCCGGCGGCGACTCGGCCGAAATAGATGCGGACTACAGGTAATCGTAGCGGAAGTCGCCAGACTTCCGCTCGGGCGTGAAGACGGAAGTCTGGCGACTTCCGCTACAGCAAACTTGAAGCCTGCTCTCGTGGTCCATTGCAGCTCTTACGTAGCCTTCTCGCTCCGCGAGAAGTAGGCAGCTGGCCCGGTAGAAAGGGTCATTGTGTCGGACCGTGCCTGCCCTGCAATCTTCTCGCGGAGCGAGAAGGCTACGTAAGACCTGCAATGGACCACTAACTCGCCAGCACCAAGCTGCCGTGGATCACTCGGCTGTCTTTAGCCAAGACCGATCCATGCCAGCGACCGCCGCCGGCGTCGGCGCGATATTCCTCGCCGGCGCCCGCGGCAGTGACGGCTTGCCAGTCGCCGGCAAACGCAGCCAACGCGGCCTGAACGTCGACATCTCCCGGCGTTACTCGTTCTTCAATTGCGTCCAGAATCAGGCCCGAGAGCAACCGCTTCCAAACCTTTTCACAGATCGCCGGCGCGTCGAACACGTCGACGGCATCGGTGAGACCGTGACCATGTACCAACAAGGGGCCATCGATCGTGCCCGCCAATGCCTGGCTGAGCCAGATGCCGCGAAATGGTTCGGGCAGAAAATCGAAGTCGACGATCATGCCAGTCGACGAAGGTTGCGCGATGGCGACGGACGGACAGGCGAGGCGAATGCCCTGTCGGCGTGCCCATCGGCGAACGAAGAGGCGGTTGACTTCATCGAAGGAAAAGTACGCGATCCGCATGCTTCGCCGAATCAAAATCCTTCGACAGAAACTTGGCCGGCGGCTCGGCCGGGCTCTGCGTGGCGACGGTGAACACCCAGTCGATGCGCGTCGGCGCGCTGACCGCGACCTTGGGCGAATAGCGCTCCGGAGGTGCAGCGCTGGCAAGAGTCGGCAGCAGCAGAAGCAGGGGGCAGGGCCGGATCATGTTTGACTATTCCTGCATCGGCAGCTTGAGCGCGACCTTCTTGCCGCCGCGGTGTACGGTCACGGGGACGACATCGCCCGGCTTGTGGGCCGTGACGCCATAAGCCAGCACGTCGGTTTCCCGTTTGAAGTCGGTCTTGCCGTCGATCTCGATCAACACGTCGCCGACTTGGAAGCCGGCGTTCTTCGCGGCGGCGTGCGGTCCGTACTGGCCGACGTGCTTGGCTCGCAGCGCCATGCCTTCCTTCAGTCCGGCCTTCTCACGGTCTTCCGTCGGGAGGTCTTCGAGCAGCATGCCGCCGGTCGCCATGCGCCGCAGGCCCCATGAAGACGAACGCCATGAAAGTTCGCCGACGCGCCGCCAACCGGCGGGAAGCGTCACCGTCACGTTCTTCGGCACGCGATCGGTGGCGACCGTCGCGATGACCTTGCCACCCTCGGCGGGCACACCATGTAAGACCGACTGCACGTCCGCGATCGAGACCAGCGGCTGACTGTTCATCTTAAGGATGCGGTCCCCGGTCTTGAGACCCGCCTTCGCCGCGGGCGAATCCGCGTCGACCTTCAGGACGACAGCCGTTTCTTTCGGGTCGAGTGTCAGGCCAATCGTCGTTGGATGCGGATAGGGGAAGAGCACGGTCTCGGGAATCGGTTCCTTCTTGGCCCGATAGAAGGCCCGCTGGGCGTCGCCGATCTGATGGCAGTGGATGCAACTCGGGACGATGTTGCCCGTCTCGGCGAGCTTCGGTCCGTACTTGCCCTTGAGTCCCGGAAAGAGTTCGGGGCTCGCGAACTCGGGCGTCGGGCCGCGCTTGGCGATGAGCGACTCCTTGTTCTTCGGATAGTCAGCGTGCAAATTCAGGCCGGCTTCGAGGGCCTGGGCCAGACCGGGCAATGACACATCGCCGACCCAGTTGGTGCGATGCGAGCGCGTGCCGAAGCGGCCATACACCGTCCCGTCGGCATTCAGGATGAACGCGGCAAACGACTGGTCTGTGTCATACTGAAATTGATTCAGGTCTAGGCCGTTCGTGGAAACAATGCGGACGCACACAAACTTATCGAGCAACGGGCGGATGACTGGGTCCTGGTTGACGAGATCGTCGTCGAGCTTGACACACTCCTCGCACGGAATGCAGCGGAGGACGACGAGAATCGGCTTGCCCGACTTCTTGGCTTCAGTCAGTCCCTTCGGCAAATCGTTGTAGATCCAAAAGCCCTCGGCCTCAACCTTCTTGCGGTCGTCCTGCACCTTCTGTTCACGCGAGATTTTGGGCTGAGCAACGGCGACGGCCACCAGCACAAGCGCGAGAGGGAGAGTCAGCCGGAACATGCGCGCACTCCAAACGGGCGACGCGGACAGTGTATGAGTGGCGCAGGTCCAGACTCCCTGATGGGCTACAAGATCGTAACGGTCAAATCATCTTTCACCTTACTAACGGCCTTGCCGTCCCAGGCCTTGAACGACAGTGTGGCAGTGCCAGTAGTGGCCGTCGCTACGGCAGTGAAGCGGATTGAGTCCGTCGCCAGCAGGTAAACCGGCTTCGTGACCTTGATCCACGTCGTCCCGCCGTCCTTGGAATATTCCCACGTGCCGCCGGTCGCTTTCAGCACTTGAATGCCCGGCGTTGCATTGTCTACGTCGGTGATGGCCAAACCCAGGGCAGCAATAGTCGATGCAACCGGCGGATTGCCGGGGTTCACGGAGCCGAGTGATGGACTGGCAGCACCGTCGAGAATCGGTGCATCGTTGACGGCCTTGATCGGCACGGCCGCGACTCCGGAGTCGACGCCAATGCCGGCCGCGGTAGTGTCTGCAAAGGTGCCGAAGTTGGCGTCCGGGACCCACGTCTTAAACATCAGATCGCCTTCGCCATTCGCATTAGCATTGGGCAGGAAGCGCACCATGTCGGTCGGTCGCAGCAAGAACGCGTGTGATGGACCCACGCTGAGATCGAAATCGACGAAAACCTTGGTCTTCGCGAGCTTGTACTGCCACTTGCCGTTTGACCCGAGGCCGGTCACGGCAACGCCGAGTCCGGTGGCCGGCGCACTTTCCAATGCCGCGATGCCGAGAATGTTCTTCACGAGGAACGTCTTCGATGCCTTGGCGTCTTCCTTGACCGTGGTCAACGCCGTCGCGCCGGCCGTGGTGACAGCGGGCTTGGTCTTGCCCACCGCGATCCAGCCGCGTTCAGTCGTTGTGCTGTAGGTGCTCGTCGGGACGGTCGAATCTACCTGCGTGCCGTTCGTTGCGCCGTCCGTGTGATCCCACGCTCGATACTTGAAGCTCGAGAAACCCTGGAATTTCAAAGCCGGCAAGAAGCCGACGAGCGCATCGCTGGACAGCACCAGGGCGGCGCCTGGTGCGACATTGGTCGGCACGTCGTTCCAGGTGGCGCCATTGTCGATGCTGAATTTCCAGACTCCCTTGGCATTGTCGATGCCCGTAATGGCGATGCCAATCGGATCGCTATCAGCATCCGTGGCGCCGACGATGAGATTCGATACGGGTGTGCCAACCGGCAATGTCACCGTCGGCTTCGTCCGTTTGGGCGCCGGATTCAACATGCGAATGGTGTCGGTCGGCAGCAACGGAGCCTGCGGCGTGCGCAAGACGACGACCTTGAAAGTCCGGACAATTTGATTGACGCCGCTATTCGCGGTGCCGCCATTATCCATTAGCGTGACGGTAATCGTAGCGATACCATACTGGCCAAATACCGGCGTATATTGCAACGAGCCAGTCGCGTTGGGACTCGTATATGTGAACGTCGGATTTGGAATCAGGCCGGGATTGTCCGACGTCGCACTGAAGGTTAGCGTTTGCGATTCGTTGACGCCCGCTGAAATCCCGGTCAAGTTAACAGTCTGCTGCGGGTCGTTCTCATATATATCGGCCGGATCGGGAATCGGATCGAGCGTCGGCGCATCGTTGATGGGCGTCACTGTCACGTCAAAGGTCCGACTGAATGCGTTGATGCCGCCATTGGCGGTGCCGCCATCGTCCGTGACCGTCACTGTGATTGTTACTGTGCCGTAATGGTCGGGAACCGGCGTATATGTCAACGTTCCGGTGGCGTTCGGACTGGAATAAGTGCGCGTCGGATTGGGAATGATGCTTGGATCGCTGGAGGTCGCGGTCACCGTTAGACCTTGAATGTCCGTGTTGCCGGTGCCGATCCCCGTGAGATTGATTTGTTGGAGACCGTCGCCTTCCAGGATGGCGGCTGGGTTCGGAATGGCGTCGAGCGTCGGCGGTCGGTTAATAGCGATGAGATTCACGTCATTGCCATTGCCCGCCGCATAGCTGATGTGGAATCGCGTCGGGCCCGTCGTATCGAAGAACGATCCTTCGCCGTGGCCCGCGAACGTCGTGCCGCCAAACGTACCACTACTAATCTTGTTGAGCGTCACGAAGGTGTCGCCAATCAGGGGCAGAAAGCCGTTGGCGAAGTCAACATCCAATGCGCCATCGAGACTGACGGAGCCATCTGCAAAGAGTTGGCTGTATTGATTGCTCGCCAGCCCGCCGATCGTGACGTTCATGGCGCCGGCACTTGTCTGCGTAAAGTTGCCGCCGACGGCCAGGCCGCCGGCGCCCGGGGCGACCGTTGCCGCGTTGACGACATTGAGATTGATGGTGCCGGTGCCGCCGAGCACGTCACCTTGCACATTGACGGCGCCGCTGTGGACGCTGGCCGCCCAGGTCGGTTCTTGACCGATGGCCATGACGCCGTCGTTATGATTCGTGGTGCGGTCGAATGCCGTTGTGCCCGTGCCCTCGTCGAGTGGCCAGTAGCCGACCAGCCCGGCCTCGTCGCCAATCAAGCTGTGATCCGCACTGGCCTGAAGCTCGGCCGCGGTCCGGGTCGTCTTCCAGACGCGCGCTTCGTCGACGAGACCCTTGAAGAAGACGGTGTTGTTCGAGTCGCCGGCAATACGCAGGGGCGACGCCGAATCGACGACCGCCTTGGGGCCAACGAAGAGCGTTGCCACGAGCTGGCCATTGAGATAGAGTCGCTCCGTATTCCCATCGAACGTGGCAGCGATGTGGCTCCACTTGCCTTGCAATTCGAGTGGATAGCTCTTCAAGATGTTTGAGCCCCAAGGCTCACCCAAGGCATTGAAGAGGACAAATAGCCGGCTATCACTGGTGACACCAAACTGATAGCCGTTATTACCCCCGGCGCCGCCGCCAATCTTTGAAATTACGGGACGATCGGCGCCAGCGATTCCGGAAGGCTTGATCCACGCTTCGAGAGTAAAGTTATTTGTCACGTCGAGGCTGGGCGCATCCGGAGCTTGCACGGTGTCGTTGCTGCCATCAAACGCCAGAGCGCTTCCGGTTGGCGGCGACACGTCTGTTAATTCACCATCAATTGTTGTCGTTCCGCCCGTTTGTGTGAAATTGGCGCCGCCCGGCAACGTGAAAAGTCCGCCAGATAGGACGTTGGTGGCGCCGCCCGATTGATTGAAGCTCGTAACTGGCCCGACAAGCTGTACGGAATCAATTTCTTCGTACGCGCCCAAATTGTGATTGGTGTCGATATAAATCTTGAGCGCTGCGACTTGATAGGGCGTCTGCGTCCACGTCGCGTAAAAATCGACGGGCGTGCCCGGCTCACTGGGATCGGTCCCCGTCCAAACCGTATGCACGACGCTCGACGTATCAATTGCGTCAATCTTGGTCACGAAGCCGTTGCCGTCGGTTTCACGAATAATAGCCCCCGACGATACTTCGGGAGTTGCGAAGCCAAGTGTGAGATACTCCTGTGTGCCGTTGATCGAAGTTGGCGCCCAGGAAGTCGAGAAATCGCCGTAGCTGGCCGTGTTGGATGGTCCTGTCGCTTGTGCCGCGGACCACGACGTGGTCGTATATTGCGAGCTATAGTCGATCACTGAATTCGCGAACTCGTGCCGGATCGCGAAGTTGCTGCCGGCGCCGACCGTCAAGTTGCCGGCATTGGTGAACTGTCCCTGGGCCGCGATGGCGCTGCCGTTCTGAAGTGTGATGCTGCCGGCCGCCGTATTTGACGCGAGACTGGTAAGGGCATCTACGGGAGTGCTCCCGGTGCTGTACAAGTGCGCGTTGACGCCGTCGAGAACGATGTCGGCGGCATTGGTCGTAATGTCGGCGCCGACGATTCGCAGCGTGCCATTCACCGCTTTCCATGTCCCGCCGGTGAGCGTGCCCGCTGCAAAGTTCGTGTCGTTCATGGCCATGATGCCATAGATGCCAGGGCCATCGGCCTCGATGGTGCCGAGATTGGTGAACGAAACGTCGGTGGCGCCGCCCCAGCCGGGATGATAACCGATGCCGCCGGTGTCGCCGTGGACGAGGACATTCGGGCCGATTGTCAGAACGCTTCCGGATGCCGGACCGGCCTGAAGGAAGTTGTAATAGTTGTTGCCGAAGACGACGTCGCCGGTTCCACCGAGAGTCTGGCTGCCGCCGTCGAAACTGAGCAAGCCATAATCGCCGATGAGGCTGCCAATGACAATGGTCCCGCCCGCCAGCGTCAACCCGCCCGTAACGCGTGCGCGGACATAACTGACCACGGACAAATCCAAAGTGCCCGCGAGAGTGACCCCGTTGGTGAGCGAGCCGGAGAGACTGGTTCCGAGGAGGACGTTGGCGCCGGCTGTCGTGATAGTCCCGCCGTCGATGGTGCCGCCGGCCAGACGCCAGGGACCGGTCGTCGCGTCCAGGGCGAGAGTCTTCCCCGAATTCATCAAGGTGCCGGTGATGTTGATCGTGCCGCCGGTCCGAGTCAACGTTCCAATATCGGCAAAGCTAAATTGGTCGCCCAGGTTGACCGTTGCGCCGTTCATGGTGATGCCGGCCGTCGTCCAATTGTTCCCGCGCAGCGACAACGAACCGGCGCCGGAGATAATTAACGGCGTGCTGCTCGTCCAGGCCGGCCCAGATGATGCGTTTGAGAAGAGATTCAGATTTCCGCCGTTGAACGCCTGAACGGTGCCGTCGTTCGTCCAATTGTTGCCGTCGAGCGCAATGATACCGCCATTCGTGTCGGACTGAATGATCCCGTGGTTCGTGAATGTTGCATCGGTTGCACCGCCCCATGCGCCACTATATCCGACCGACCCGTTAGCTCCGTGAACAAGGATTCCAGGGCCGATGGTCAGGGCGGTCGCGGCAGTGGGTCCGGCCTGCAAAAGGTTATAACCGCTGGTGCCGAACACAACGGTGCCAGTGCCGCCAAGGGTCTGGTTGCCGCCATCGAACAGCAGTAATCCGTAAAGTCCCGTGTTGCTGCCAATCAGAACGGTCGAGCCGGACACCAGCGTCAGTCCGCCGGTGACCGTCGCGCGCGCATAGTTAAAGTTCGTGAGATCAAATGTCCCGTCGAGCGTGACACCGTGAGCGAGCGTGCCGGTGCTCGTGGTGGCAATCAAGACCGCGGCGCCGCTCGTTTTCAGCGTGCCGCCGTCGATGGTGCCGCCGAGAAGTTGCCACGGACCGGTCGACGCATTGAGATTGAGCGTGCTGCCAGTGTTCGTCAGCGTCCCCGTCAGAGCAACAACGCCGCCGGTGCTTGAGATTGTTCCGAGCGTCGGCGTCGCGAATGTTCCGCCGAGGTAGAGTGTGGAATTTAGCGTGGCCGTGCCGCCGTTGCCGTCGGGCTGGTTGGTGTAGCCGCTGGTGTATGTGAACGAATTTGTGGCGGCGGACGTGATTGTAAACGTGCCGTTGTAAGTCGATTGATCGACGCCCGCGATCGTCACGCTCTGGCCCACCGCGAAGCCGTGTGGCGCGACAGTGTTAATTGTCACCGTGTTGCCAGACTCGGTCGCGCCGCTGACGGCATTGATGGCAGCGGAAGTGCCGAGCGAGGCGATCGTTCCCGTGTTGGTCCACGATCCTGCCATGGCGATCGTTCCGCCGGCCGCTCGAATCGTTCCCGAGTTGCTCCAATTGGTTCCATTGGGCGTGATAGTCCCGCCCCCCATGTCGGCCTGGATCGTGCCCTGATTGACGACGGTTACGGGTGTCGCGCCGCCCCAACCGGTGTGATAGCCGATGCCGCCCGTGTGGCCACGAATCAGGATGTTGGGGCCGATCGTCAGCGAACTTCCGGCCGACGGGCCTGCTTGCAGGAAGTTGTAATAGCTGTTTCCGAAAACGACGGTGCCCGTGCCCGTGAGCGATTGCGTGCCGTCGAACGTCAGGAGTCCGTATTGGGATGTGTTGCTGCCAAGCAGAACAGTCCCACCCGAGAGCACCAGGTTGCCCGTTACCGCAGCATGGACATTGCTGTTGGTCGTGAGGTCAATCGTGCCGGCGACCGTGACGCTGTTCAGCGTTCCATTCCCGTTGCCGGGTGTAATCGTGGAACCCGCCGTGATGGTCGCCCCGGAGAGCGTGCCGCCCGTCATGGCAAACGTCGCGCTAGCGGTCGGCACGTCCAGGGTCGTGGCATCAGTCAGAGTTCCGCCCGTCAGCGACACCTTGGCGCCGTTGCTGAGAGCGAGGCTATTGACCGAATCGCTGCCCGTGTCATGCGTCACGGTATAGTTGGTGTCGATGACGACATCTTCGCCGCTCGTCGGAATGTGATTCTGGCTCCAGTTGCCCGGAACTGACCACAGACCATCGCCCGCCAACGACCACGTGTTCGTCACCGGCGTGACCCGATCTTCCAAATTGGTCAAAGAGAGTCGGCGACTGTCGCGCCGCACGCGGCTCGTCGCCCTGGGATAGGCGAATATGCGCCCGAATGGGATGCGCGAGTTCATCGGAGTGCTCCGAAGGGCGGTGGTGAATTCGTGGTCCCGACCGGGACTGCGCCAAAGATGTCGGGAACGTGGCGTAAACTTGCTGCGAGCAGGATCATCCTAACTCGTTCGCATCTGACGTTCAATCAATTCCTAAAGGGATAGTGGCACAGGTCGCCAGGAGCGGACGTGCGCATACCATCAAAAATGCTCAACCCATTCCGGTGCCATCAAAAATGCGTTGTTTGCAGATAGTTCCCATTGTGACGGCGATGCTCTTCGCCGATGCCGCCAGCCTGCGAGCCGCGGACCCGATTCGCGTCGGCGTGATCGGGCTCGACAATTACCAGGCCGTCGCGTTCACCGAGTTGTTTCACAACCCCAAGGCCGAGGGCGATCTGAAGGGCATCAAGGTCGTCGCCGCGTTTCCGGCCGGCAGTCCGGACATCGACGAGAGCGTCCGCGAGTTGCCCAAGTGGAAAGAGGCGATCGCGAAGTTGGGTGTCGAGATCGTCGCGTCGCCGGCGTACGTGTTGAAACAAGTCGATGCCGTGCTGGTGATGAGCCTCGATGGCCGAGCGCATCTCGAACAACTGAAGCCGATCCTGAAAGCCGGCAAGCCCGTGTATGTCGGCCGGCCGCTGGCCGCGTCTTTGGCCGACGCGATCGAGGTTTTTCAGCTGGCGGCGGAACACAAGACGCCGATCTTCTCGTGCTCTCAACACCGCTTCAGCCCCGGATTCATCGGCATGCGCAAACACGAAGACGTCGGCGACGTGCTCGGCGTCGACGTGTACGGCGGCTGCCCGCGTGAGCCGCACCATCCCGATCTCGTCTGGCACGGCATCCACGGAGTCGAGACGCTGTACACAATCATGGGGCCGGGTTGCGTCTCGGTAACCCGCGCGGCCACGGACACCGCCGACGTGGTGACGGGCATCTGGAAGGACGATCGCATCGGCACTTATCGGGCCATTCGCAAGGGGGCGCCCAAGTACAGCGCCACGGTCTTCGGTGCCAAGGGCGTCTCCACGGCCGGCATCTACGGTCACGGCGTGCCGGTCAAGGGCGTGGTGCCGACCAACGACAAATACATGGGCTACGAAGCGACCGCGATTGAGATCGCCAAGTTCTTCAAGACAAAGGTCCCGCCGGTCGCCGCCGCGGAAACGATCGAGATGTTCGCGTTCATGGAAGCGGCCGAGGAGAGCAAACGACAGAAGGGGGCGCCGGTGAAGTTGCGGGAGGTGCTGGAGAAGGCGCGGAAGCGATGATCGACGGTGACCTTCGCTTATTGCGATGGCGGAGTCGGAACCACGCGACCGGTTGAAAGGTCGATAGCGGTCGTAGTAAACTGATAGCGGAATGCCGTCCATATGAGCATAAGGACGGTGCGAAAGTAGGCGATCGGAGAGATTCGAACTTCATCTTCCTTCATTCAACCATTGTCCCATTGGTTGTTGGTACGTCAAGAGAATAGATGACCGAGCCTTGGATAAGGATCACGTCTGTACTTGACCGGTGCGCGGAGTAAGCCGGGGCCCGAAGCGGGAGCGAGGGCGACGGCACCGGAGGCCGGTTTTCAAGTACTTTAGAGTCAGCAAAACTTACAGCGGTGGTGCCCGGCCTAATGCCGTCGTCCTCGCTCCCGCTTTGCGCTCCGGCTTGCTCGACCCAACTGCACCTTCAGCAACGATTCGCTCTGCGTCTTCTTGCTTGCCCCCGACCGTCCCACCAGTCATACTGTGGCGATGGACGACAACCGCACCGACTACCGGCTGTGGGCCATCTGCTTCGCGGTCTTCTTCCTGACGCCCTTGCTCCTGCTAATTGGAATTAGCTTGAATGCCCGATATCTTCACTCGCCCATTCTCCTGATCAAAGAGTGGGCCTGCGTGACCGTTTTCATGGCGGCCGTCGCTGCAGTCTTCAGTTGGTTCGTCCAATCAGTCATCGTCGGGCAAGGCGAGTGGGTGCGGGGCCGCCGGCCAAACTCCCAGGACGATGACTTCGCGGATCCGCCCGGTCTCTGAGGCTTGCCTCCGACCCTTTGGCTGGTCAGAATGCGGCGGGATGTTCGCAGGAATTACGTCGCCCGCATCAGGAAAAATGATGCATGCTGTGTTGCTTGGCACCTTGCTCTTTGTTGGATGTGGCCCATCCGAACCCGAACCCCCGCAACCGGCGAGGCAGCCGATTGACCCTAAAGTGGCCGAACTGTTTGCACGACTCGATGAGAATCCGGACATCCTGCACGCTGACTATACCCCGGCCGTCCACGAACTGATTGCTATCGGAAGACCCACAATTGCACCTGCGCTGGACCTTATGCTCTCTGACAACGAGTTCACTCGTATGCACGCCCAACGGGTCATTGAGGGCGTGACGCTTCGGGAGCATCGGTTCGTTTTCGGACAAGGATGGACGCGTCCGACGGGCGCAGCCGAGTGGAAGCAATTCTGGACTCGGCTGGGCGACTTGAACGACCGGGCTTCGGCAGAGGCCCGGAGGGCGAGCGTTGCCAAATGGCGAGTATGGCTCTCGGACAATCCGTGACGGAGTTTCGATTCAGATCGACTTTCCCGTTTCCGCATGGTGTCCACCCTCGTCGTCGGCTATATTTCCACTACCTGCCAAATACGCCGCCCGGGCGTTCGTCCGCCCCCACCTGGTGGTTGCATGATCCGGCCGATCCTGGCCTTCTTGTTTGCTCTCCACTTCGCCGTCGCGTCGGCGCACGCGGCTGTTCAGGTTGCACCGCCGACCGTCAAGCTCGATAGTCCCGAAGCGTCGCAGCAGTTGCTCGTCACGCTCGAAGCCACAGACGCGACGCGGGCCGCCAAGTATGAAGTGGCCGACGCCGCCATCGTGGCCGTCGATGCCAATGGCCGTGTCACGCCGAAGGGCGAGGGCAGGACCGAGATTCGCGTTAACCATGGCACCGACACTGTTCGCATTCCCGTGGAAGTAATGGGCTTGAAGTCGCCGCGGCCGGTGTCGTTCGAGCAAGAGGTTATCCCGATCCTTACCAAGGCGACCTGCAACAGCGGCGGTTGCCACGGCAAGGCCGAAGGGCAGGCGGGGTTCAAGCTCAGCGTGTTCGGATTCGACCCGGAGGCCGACTATCTGGCGCTCGTTGGCGAAGGCCGCGGCCGCCGGGTGTTTCCCGCGTCGCCCGAGAGCAGCTTGATCCTGTTAAAGGGCGCCGGCGTCATCCCGCACGGCGGCGGCAAGAAGCTCGACAAGGACGGCCTGCGTTATCGCCGACTACTTCGCTGGCTTCAGGAAGGGGCCCGATTCGCACGCGTCGATGTGCCGGCCGTGGCGAGCCTGGAGGTCGAGCCGAGTCAGCAAGTGCTGGCGCTCGGCGGCACACAGCAGTTGCGTGTCACCGCCGTCGGTCTCGACGGCTCGCGGCGCTGCGTGACCGCTGAGGCGGAGTATGCGTCCAATGCGGGCACGATCGCAGGTGTCGATGGCACGGGCCTCGTGACGGCCGGCGCAACGCCGGGAGAGGCCGCGATCCTGATCCGCTATATGGGCCATGTCACCGTTTGCCGGCTCACGCTACCGCGGCCGGGAGTCAAGTTCGCACGGCCAGCAGAAGCGAACTTCGTCGACAAGCACGTGTGGGACAAACTCGAACGGCTCGGCATTCCACCGAGCGACCTGGCCGACGACGCGACGTTCCTGCGCCGCGTTTATCTCGATACGATCGGCACGTTGCCGACCGCGAGTGAGACCAGCGCCTTCCTCGCCGATGCTTCTCCCACGAAACGGGCGAAGCTTATCGACGCGTTGCTCGATCGGCCCGAGTACGCGGATTACTGGGCGATGAAGTGGTCGGACATTCTGAAGGTCGACAAGGACGCGGTGACGCCGCAGGGTGCCGTCGCGATGACGCGCTGGATCCGTCGGCAATTCGCGGAGAATCGGCCGTACGATCAGTTTGCCCGCGACGTCGTTCTGGCCCGCGGCAGCATCGCCGCGGATGGGCCGGCCGCAATCTATAAGGCGATCAACACGCCCGAGTCGGCGGCGCGTGCCGTGAGCCAGGTCTTCCTCGGCGTGCGCATTGAATGTGCCGAGTGCCACCATCATCCATCGGAGAAATGGACCCAGGACGACTTCTGGGCGTTGACCGGCATCTTCTCCGGCGTCGGCCTCAAGCCGTTGCCCACAGGGGGCGAGGCGGTCGTGTGGAAAGCCGGCGTCGACTTTGGCCCCAAGGTGGGCAAGAAGCGCGATAAAACAGTGCCCGCCAAGCCGCTCGGCGCGCCCGCGACCAAGTTCGCGCCGTCCGACGATCGCCGTGTCGCGCTCGCCAACTGGATGACGGCCCCGGACAATCCCTACTTTGCGACGATGATCGCCAATCGCCTCTGGTCCCATTACTTTGGCCGCGGGATGGTCGAACCGATCGACGACATCCGCGCTACCAACCCGGCGACCAACGAGCCGCTCCTCGCGGCCCTGACGGCCGACCTCCGCGCCAAAAAGTATGACCTGAAAGCGTTCACGAAGACGCTATTGCTCTCGCGGGCCTATCAACTGACGAGTAAGTCGTTGCCGGGCAATGCCACCGACGAGCAGAATTTCTCGCATGCGGCCGTCAAGACAATGCCTGCTGAGGTGTTGCTTGACGCGGTCTCGCAGGTCACCGGCGTCGCCGAGAAATTCAACGGCTGGCCCGAAGGTTATCGGGCGATCCAAGTGTGGGACAACCGGATGCCGTCGTATTTCTTCCGTGTCTTCGGACGGCCCGTGCGCTTCAGCGTCTGCGAGTGCGAGCGGGGGACGGACCCGAGCATCACGCAAGCGCTGCACCTGATGAATTCGCCCGAAATCTCGGCAAAATTGCGAGCCCGGCAGGGCATCGTTCGCAAGCTCGCCGATTCGGACAAGACGCCGGATGCTATTGTTGACGATGTGTTTCTCAGCGCCTTGAGCCGCCGACCGACCGACCCCGAGCGAGCGAAGATGCGCGAGGTGTTTGCCGAAGGCGATCGTCGGGCCGCGATTGAAGATGTCATGTGGGCGGTGTTGAATAGTAAAGAGTTCCTGTACAACCGGTGAGAACAATTCGTGGGGCAGGCCTCCCGGCCTGCCTTAACTTGGCAGGCCGGGAGGCCTGCCCCACGAAAAACCGGGCTTCCGGAACAGAGTCTTAGACCCAT